>NZ_JAOTBE010000053.1 GCF_026162645.1 Paracoccus rhizosphaerae | reverse complement strand
TGAACAGTGAGCCCGTCATCTTGTCCGTTCCGCGCATCGCCACCTCCGTCCATCCAGTGGTGACGAGGAATCATGTTCTGCGATGAGCGTCGAGGCCCGACTTTTTTAGCGGCTTGTTAGGCGTTCAATCCCATAGTTTGATTGTGCGATCCTTTCTCGGGAATGGAAGGAGGCGTTACTTGCCAAGTTCGTCACAGGAACTCCACGACCACGCACGCCATCCGAGCAAAAATACAGCGATCGCACGCTTCGACCGCGTCACTGGCCGGAAGTTGGGCATCAACCCGAAGACCGTGCCAAAGTGGCGTGCGCGGGCCACAGTGGAGGATCTGCAGGCCGGACCGAAGGAGCCTCGGCCAACGGTGCTGAATGAGGAGGAAGAAGCAATGGTCGTGGCGTTCAGGCGCCACAGGCTGCTGCCGCTGGACGACCGCCTCTATGCTCTGCAACCATCCATTCCCCATCTGACGCACTCGGCCTTGCATCGCTGCCTGCAGCGGCCTGGAATATCGCACGTGCCGGACGTGGATGGCGACAAGCCGAAACGGCAGCGGTTCAAGCGTCACCCTATCGGGTTCTTTTACATCGATGATCGCCGAAGTGCAGACATGAGATCGAGCATAGGCTGACAAAGGTAAGGCATCCCTGGACGAACGGTCAGGTCGAGCGGATGAACCGTACGATCAAGGAGGGAACCGTCAAGCGCTTCCACTACGACAATCACGATCAGCTGCCAACGCACCTCGACGACTTCATCGCTGCCTGTAACTTCGCTCGTCGCTCAAGTCGCTGAGGGGCCTGACGCACTACGAATACATCTGCAAGATCTGGAATTCAGAGTCGTCAAACCGATCCACTAGATGCCGGGACTGGACACCGTGATCCGTGCCTATCATGAGGCAGCGGGCGCAAAAAGGGTTTGAGCCATGAGGCGCCACTGGTTCAAGCCCATGGCGAAGGAGACAGGATCTTGGCCGTTGACGGGCGTTCGGCGGGAGAACGATCCACCGGATCGTTTTCTGGACTACCTCCCATTTGACGACCACGGTCCACCTGCGCGTCAATGGTAACGGCCTGCCCGTGGGGGTTGATCTGCCTGAACGCCATGCAGAACAGCACCTTCATCGGAAATCAGGTGTGGAGGGCAGGCATCGCCTGCCGACGGCCGCGTCTGCCTTTCGGCACGGCATCCCAGCTCATTTGGGGTTCGAACCAAATTGTCAACGAGCCCCGACGCTTGAGCGCTTCCTTACAGGCCGACCAATCCTGCAGGTCGGGGCTGTGGGTCTGCTCATGCATCTCAGCTACTATTCTAAATTACAAGGCGACTCCCTCACCGGTATCAAGCTAAAGGACCATGTAGTACGGCAACGGAACAGGTTAATCCTCGACAATATCGAACATGCCGCGTACCGTCGACAGGGAGACGACAATGCGATTAAACGTCAGTCGACATATGGTATTCTCCGACCTGGCATGACAAGGACACGACTTATGGAAGACGATACCCACACTAGGCGCGCCAAGGGGACGGGCTGGCGGCACATCTATGAGACGCTCCATGACGAAATCCTGACGCTGAAGCTGCAGCCGGGCCAGCTTCTGGACGAGACTTCCATCGCGGAACGGTTCAAGATGTCTCGGTCGCCGGTGCGCGAGGCGCTGATCTGGCTGGCGGGCGATGACCTCGTGGTGACCCTCCAGAACCGGTCGACTATCGTGGCGCCCATAGATGTCCTCAGCTTCCCAAAATATGTCGAAGCCTTGGATGTGGCGCAGCGACTGAACACGCGGCTAGCTGCGGAACTGCGGAGTGAAATGGATATTGCCGCAATCGCGCAGCGGCAGAAGGATTTCGAGGACGCTGTTGGCAAGGCCGACTGGCTGAAGATGTCCGAAGCCAACATGCAATTCCATATGGCCATCGCTCATGCCGGCAAGAACCCGTACATTGCGGCCTTTTATGAGCGATTGCTGAAGCAGGGACGGCGGATGCTGCACCTTCACTTCGAGTTCCTCGAGCGGACGTCGGACGGATATCTTCTGACAGACGAGCATAACGACATGCTGGAGGCGATCCGTCAGAAAGACATTGAGCGCGCGGACGACCTGGCCCACGCCCATACCCGGCAGTTCCGGGACAACTTCTTCGACTTCATGAAGGAAAACTACGCGACCGGCGTCAACCTGACGGGCTTGCGGCGGTCGGCATAGACAGCCCCCTTGATTTCGCAAACGGCGGCGCGGTTTCCCGCGCCGCGGTTCTCATTCCATCACGCGTGTCAGCGCCCCATCGATGGCATCAGTGATCCGGTCGATGTCGTCCTCGGTCGCGATCAGCGCGGGAGAGAGGCAGAGGGTGTTGTTCAGTCCCGGCAGCGAACGGTTCGTCGCGCCGATGATCACGCCCTGAGCCAGGCAGTCGGCCACCACGGCCTGTACGCGCTTCTCGTCCAGCGGCTCCTTCGTCCCCCGGTCCGCCACCAGCTCGGCCCCACAGAAGAGACCCTTGCCGCGCACGTCGCCGATCACCGAATGCTTCTCCTGCAGGGCAAGGAAGTTGGCAATCATGCGGTCGCCCATGGCGGTGGTATTTTCCAGAAGCCCCTCGTCTTCAATGATGCGCATGTTCTCCAGCGCCGCGACGGGACCCGCGGTGCAGCCGCCAAAGGTCGAGATGTCGCGGAAGTAACCCAACGGATCGCTAGCATCGTCCTTGAACATCTCGAAGACGCGCTCGGTCGTGACGGTGCAGCTGATCGCGGCATAACCCGAGGCAACGCCCTTCGCCATGGTGACGATGTCGGGCTGGATTCCGTAATGCTGATAGCCGAACCAGGTGCCGGTGCGGCCCAGTCCGCAAACGACCTCGTCGATATGGAGAAGGATGTCGTACCTGCGGCAGATGTCCTGGACGCGTTGCCAGTACCCCTCTGGCGGGACGATTACCCCGCCGCCCGCGGTCACCGGCTCCAGCACGATTGCACCGACGCTGTCGGGACCTTCACGCAGGATCACCTCCTCGATCGCGTCGGCCGCGCGTTCTCCGTAGTTCTCCACATCCCACTGCGCCCGGTATTCAAGGCAGTGAGGCACCCGGACAAAGCCGTCGGGGTATGGCCCGTACTGCGCTGCCCGCTGGTCCTGCCCGGAAGTGGCCAAGGTGCCGATGGTGGTGCCGTGATAATCGCGGTCGCGATAAAGCACCTTCCACTTGCGCCCACCATGATGGCGCGCAGCAATCTGACGGACCATCTTGTAGGCCTTCTCGTTCGCCTCGGATCCTGAGTTCGAATAATAGACCCGGCTCATCCCTGGCATCTTGCCGATCAGCTGTTCAGCGAACAACGCAGCCGGCACGTTACCCGCCGCGCCTGCGTAGTAGTTCAGCTTGACCAACTGGTCGCGGATCGCGTTGGCGATGCTTTCGCGCCCGTAGCCCACGTTCACCGTCCAGACACCGCCCGATACACCATCCAGATACTCACGGCCGTTGGTGTCCCACAGCCGCATCCCCTTGCCTTCCACGAAGACGCGCGGATCGGCGGTCTCATACTGTTTATGCTGACTCAGGTGGTGCCAGACACGGGCGCGGTCAGCCGCGACGACGTGGGACAGATCGTTGTGGTTTACGCTCTTGTTCATCTCTACCTCCAGAATTTCTGATTGAATGACCCCTTCTCGCTGGAGAAGGTCTTCGTCAGGCCTGCCCGCCTGTTGCTGATCAACCTTCTGCCGATCCCGGGAGGCCCGGCCTTGGCAGGTACGGGCCGGGGGATCCCGTTAACCGATCCAATTGCCACTTGTGTATCCTGCGGCAAATCAATGACCACGACTCACCTGGGACGAAAAGCAGGTCCCCGGCCTGGCTCGCTTGCGACATCGCGCGAGCGGCACCCGCCGACTCTAAAGCGTCAACTTAGGCCAGCATCGTTCCGCTTCTCCTCTTGCCTCAGGCAACGGCCTGTGCGCCGGTGATCTCAACCAGAGACCCGCACATGAAGGCGGCCTCGTAAGAGGCAAGAAAGGCGACGAGCGCCGCGACCTCTTCGGGTTTGCCGATGCGGCCGAAGGGCACCAGCTTGTGCAGGTCCGCAATGGTCCGGCCAGATAGCATATCACGATGATGCTCTTGTCTCGAAACCGCATTGCGCTCACCTCAGATAGCTGCCACCGTTCACGTCTAGGACAGCCCCGTTGAGAGAAGCCTGAGACGGACGGAACGCAAAGGCGGTGATCTCACCTATTTCCTGAGGCGAGGCCATGGCGCCGATGGGAATGCCCGACAGCGCCGCAGCCTCGCCATGTTGGGCAATATAGGCTTCGGCCATGTCGGTACGGACCCACCCCGGTGCAAGCGCGACCGCCGTGATGCCCTCATGACCGTGGCTTTGCGCAATTGATTTCGTCAGGTTGATCAGCGCAGCCTTTGACGCGCCGTAGGCCATGGCGCTTGAGCTATAGCCGCGCTGGCCGGCACGGCTGGCCATGTTGACGATGCGGCCCATCCCATGTTGCCGGAAGTGCACGATGGCCAGCTTGGATAGGTCCACCGCCGACAGGAAATTCACCCGCATCTCTCGGTCCCAGACGCGCTGCCACTCGTCCATGAGTGCGTCCACCCCGACCTCCGACCGGATGCCGGCATTATTGACCAGCCCGGTCAAACGCCCCGCCTTGGTCGCAGCTTGATCCCACAGCGCCTGCGGGCCGGTCAGGTCCGACAGGTCAGCGGCAAGGCACCAGCCATTGCCACCCATTTCGGCCAGCAGGGCTTCCGCAGCGACGCGATTGCGACTGTAATGGATTGCGACCTGCGCCCCCTCGGCCGCCAGCGCTTTGCAGATCGCTTGGCCAATGGCGCCGGTTGCGCCGGTCACCAGGATAGCCTGACCCGACAGGCTCACAGTTCACCCACCTGCGGACCCCAGGTGTCCGACATGGCAAAGCCGTGCGCGAAGGGATCGGCCTCGTCCAGCCGCAACTGCTGCCGCCCGAAGACATAGCCTTGGCCGGTGATGCGCGGCAGCACGGCGGGGCGTCCACCGACGGTGGTTTCGCCCAGCATCTCAGCAGTGAATATGCCCCCAATGATGCTACGGGAGATGCGAACATCGCCGGTCTGGATCTGCCCGCGCGCATGCAGGATGGCCAGGTTCGCCGACGACCCGGTGCCGCAGGGCGAACGATCCACCCTGCCCGGCTTCAGCGTCGTGCAGGTCAGCACCGAGCCGTCTGGCTGATAGTCGCGAAACATCACGTAGGCGATGTCGTCAAGACTGGGGATCTCGGGGTGCCGCACTTGGACCTGGTCGGCCAGCAGGGCTTTGATCTCCGTTCCAGCCTCTGCCAGAGCACGCGCAGCCTCGGGCACGATGCGCAGCCCGATCTGGTCCACGTCGATCTGGGCGTAAAAGACCCCGCCAAAGGCGATGTCGCCAGTGATGGCGCCCCATTTCGGCGTCTCGATCACCTGGTCCAACTGCCAGACGAAAGCCGGCACGTTGTCGAGGCTGACGGACAGGCAGCGGCCGTTCTCGCACCGCGCACGTGCGGTGATGAGCCCGGCCGCCGTATCCAGCCGCACCAGCGTTTCAGGCTCCACCATCGGCACCCGGCCGGTTTCCAGCAGTGCCGTGACCACGCAGATGCAGTTCGACCCTGACATGGGGTGCGCCATGTCCGGCTGCAGCACGATAAAGGCGGCATCCGCGCCAGGCCGGGTCGGCTCCAGCAGCAGGTTCGTCGTATGGACGACCTGCGCGCGGGGCTCCCGGGTCACGAACAGCCGCAGGCTGGAGTCAACGCTGTTGAGGTGGTTCATCTTGTCCAGGACTGTAGCGCCCGGGATCTCGGGCGCACCTCCGATCAGGACATTGCCGCTTTCGCCCTGGCAATGGACCAGCAGAATGTCCAGCGAACGGTCGAAGATCATTTCAGATACCAACCCCAGGGCTTTGAGCGGTCGAACGTGGTGATTTGTTTGGTTTCCAGATAGTTGTTGAGTCCCCATTCACCCAATTCGCGGCCGATCCCGGACTGCTTGTAGCCACCCCATGGAGCTTCGGTGAAGGTCGGTTGGCTGCAGTTGATCCAGACGATGCCGGCCCTAAAGGCGCGCGCGACCCGCTCGGCCCTGTCCAGGTCGGCGGACATGACTGCGGCACCCAGGCCAAAGCGGCTGTCATTGGCCATCCGGATTGCCTCGGCCTCGGTCTCGAACGGCTTGACGCAGACAACCGGGCCGAAGATTTCTTCGCGCCAGATCCAGCTATCCTCGGCCATGTCCGCGAACACGGTAGGCTCAACATAGCAGCCGTCCTCGAGCCCCGCCGGAACACCGCCGCCGGTCACAAGACGCCCCTCGGACTTGCCGCGCTCGATCGCCTCCAGCACCTTTTGGTGCTGCGATGGACTGACCAGCGGGCCCAGCAGAATACCCTCCTCCAGTCCGTGGCCGATGCGGATCTTCTTCGCCTCTTCCGCCAGGCGCTCCAGCAAGGGCACGTAGATCGACTGCTCGATCAACACACGCGAGGTCGCCGAGCACACCTCACCCTGGTTCCAGAAGATGCCGAACATGATCCATTCCACGGCCTCGTCGAGGGGCGTGTCGGCGAACACGACGAGTGGGGACTTGCCGCCAAGTTCAAGGCTGACCGCCTTGATGTCGCGCGCCGCCGTGGCCATGATTCTCGACCCGGTCGGAACCGAACCAGTGAAAGCGAGCTTGTCCACGCCCGGATGTTCGGTCAGCGGCTGGCCAGCCTCGGCGCCGAAGCCGGTCACGATGTTCAGAACGCCCGCAGGCAAGCCCGCGTCGAAGGCGATCTGGCCGAGCTCCAACGCGCTCACCGGAGTGAGCTCTGATGGCTTAAGCACCATGCAGCAACCGGCCGCCAAGGCCGGCGCAACTTTCCAACTCGCCATCAGCATCGGGAAGTTCCAGGGGATGATCGCTCCCGCGACACCAATGGGTTCCTTCACAGCTTTCGACGTGAAGCCCTCCATGGCAAGTTCGATCTCCTGCCCGGCCGAGTTGTCCAGCCGCGCCGCCAGGTCAGCGTAGAAATGGAAGACGCCTGCCGTGTCCTCAATGTCCCAGACGGCCTCAGGCAATGGCTTCCCGTTGTCCTGCACCTCGATGCGGGCAAGCTCGTCCTTCCGCTCGGCGATCAGGTCACCCATGCGCCGCAACACGGCGGCGCGATCTGCGCCCGACATGCGCGGCCAGGGACCATCATCAAAGGCGCGGCGCGCGGCCTGCACGGCCCGGTCCACGTCCTCGGCGTTCCCGCGCGCAACCCGGTGGAACACCTGGCGGTTCGCGGGGTCGACCACGTCGAATGTCTGACCAGAGGCAGACGCCACAAAAGCACCGTCAATGAACAATCGATCCTTCATGAATTACCTCACATGGCCCAAGTGACGCCGCCATCGACCCGAAGGCTCTGGCCGGTGATGTAGCTGCTGTCATCGGACAACAGGAAGGCTGCCGCCCTGCCCTGCTCCTCGGCTCGACCAAGGCGACCCAAGGCAGACATCTTGGCGTACTTCTCGGGCAGATCCAGGCTATCGGTAAAGCCCGGCAGCAGGCAGTTCATGCGGATGTTGGCTGCCCCGTAGCGATCAGAGTAGAGCTTGGCGAAGGAGGAAACTCCGACCCTATAGACGCTGGACGTCGGGAACATCAGGCTTGGCTCGAAGGCAGAGTAGGTGGTGATGCAGACGATCGAGCCGCCGCCCTGCTTCTCCATCACCGGCGTCACCAGGCGCGCCATCCGGATGACCGGTTTCAGAACCATGTCGTTGGCGCGGTCCCATTCCTCGTCGGGAATCTCCAGCAGGTCGCCCTTGGGTGGCCCGCCCACATGGATCAGCACTGCATCGATACGCCCATAGGTGTGCAGTGCCAGATCGAAGGCTGCCCTGATGTCATCGCCGCTCTCAGCCTTGCCGCGGTGGGCGACCCCGCCCAGTTCCTCCGCCAAGACCTCGCAACTTTCAGACGGAGACATGAGCGCCAAGCGATAGCCGCGCTGGTGCATTTCCCGCGCAGTCGCAGCGCCCATGCCACGGCCTCCGCCAACGATCAGACAGACCTTGTCAGTCATGAGGTTCTCCTTTTCAGAAACGGTCGACACGATAGGGGCGCATGTCCACGGGCGGCGGCATGTCGGTGATCAGGTCGGCCATCAGCCGTGCCGTGGTTGCGGCGTAGGTCACGCCCAAGTGGCCGTGACCCGTCGCGTAGAAGACTCCCGGCACCTTGGCAGAAGCAGACATGACAGGAACTGTATCGGGGAAAGCTGGACGGTGGCCCATCCATTCGGTCGCCGCATTGCAGCGCAGGTTCGGCAGCGCCTCGATGGCGCGCTTCACGGTGATCTTGGCGCGCCGGTAGTCTGGAGGAGCGTCGAGACCTGCCATCTCCACCGTGCCGCCGACGCGGATGCCGCCCGCCGTAGGGGTCACCATGAAGGCGCGGGCGGGCCAGATGATCGAATGGCGCATTGACAGACCCGGCGACATGATCTGCGTGTGATACCCGCGTTCAGTTTCCAAGGGCATCGGCTCACCCAGCATCCTG
Organism: Paracoccus rhizosphaerae; assembly: GCF_026162645.1. Taxonomy (GTDB): domain Bacteria; phylum Pseudomonadota; class Alphaproteobacteria; order Rhodobacterales; family Rhodobacteraceae; genus Paracoccus; species Paracoccus rhizosphaerae. Next base: position 13,491 of record NZ_JAOTBE010000053.1, on the reverse strand, counting down.
GAAAGTCGTCCGGTATAGGCACCCGCGCAAAGCACCACCTCGTGCGCCATCAGGCTGCGGCCGTCGGTCAGGCGTATGGCATTGATACGCTCGGAGCGTTCGAAGCCTGCCACCTCGCCCTGCTCGATGCGGCCGCCGAGCGCTTGAAACGTATCGGCGAGTTTCATCACCAGCCGGTGGGGGTCGCGCAAGCTGCGGTTCTGCGGAAATAGAACCGCGAGGCCAATCTTGTCGGAAAGTTCCGGCTCCAACGCACGCGCCTCGGCCCCAGTCAATCGCTGGTGCGGAAAATCGAAGCGTTCGAGGATCTCGATATGCTCGCGGTCGGCGCTGAACTCGGCTTCGTTGCTGTAGAGCGAAAGGCAGCCCTCATCAGTCAGCTCGCGCTCCAGCCCCGTCTCGCGCAGAAGCGGCAGCAGATCGTCATAAACCCGCTTGCAGAGTGCTGCGCCCTGTGCCTCGAGCGCACGCAGCTTCGACGGACGTGATGCCGCAACAAAGCGGGCAAACCACGGTATGAGCTTCGGCATATAAGTCGGACGCACGCGAACAGGGCCTTCGGGATCCAACATCCAACCAGGGATCTGCCGCCACACCGAAGGGCGTGAGGCGGGCATGAACTCGGTGACGGCGATTGAAGCCATGTTTCCGAAAGACGCGCCGCGGCCGACATCGGACTTGTCCAGCAGGATCACCTGCCGCCCACGCTTCTGCAACTGATAGGCTATGGCCGTTCCGATAATGCCTGCGCCGACAACGACGGTGGTCATGCTGCGTCTTTCTTGTAGAGGGTCGCAGGCGGCCGGGCAGGCATTCCGCCCGGCCAGGGGACTTACCACGCCAGGATCGGCTCCATTGCCTTGCGGAAATCAGCCTTTTCCTCGTCGGTCAGCGGTCCCAAGGGGGCGCGGCACTCACCCACCGGAGTGCCCTGGATCTCGCAGCCGTATTTGAGCTTCTGCACGAACTTGCCCGACTCCAGGATGTTCATGGCGGTATAGAGGGTCGCCATCTGGGCCTTGGCCTTCTTCAGATCGCCCGCCTTGTAGGTGCGGTCCAAATCGCAGACAGCCTTGGCCATGCAGTTGGCGGGCCCACAGATCCAGCTTTCCGCGCCCCACAGCATGAAGTCGAGCGCAATGTCGTCGGACCCTGAAACCAGCTGGATGCGATCCTTGTAGCGCGTGGCGATGCCAATGGCGCGCTGCAGTGAACCTGAACTTTCCTTGATGCCGATGATGCGCGGATCGTCGGCCAGGGCATCCAAAACCTCCCAGCCAAGCTCCACCCCATCCTTGTCGGGATAGCTGTAGAGGACGATGGGCATGTCCGTCGCCTGCAGCACAGCCTGGAAATGCTGAACCAGTTCGGCCTGCGTCGGCTTTGTATAGAAGGGCGTCGCCAGCAGCACGGCGTCATAGCCCATGGCCTTGGCGCGCAGGGTGTTGGCGATGACCCCCGCGGTGGACGGTGCATTGGTGCCGGCGATCAGGATCTCGCCGGGCTGGGCGAAGTCCTTGACGAACTGCAGCACGCTGTCGCGCTCCTGGTCCGTCATGAAGTTGTATTCGCCCGAGGATCCGCAGGGCACCCAACCGGTGACGCCGGCGGCACGCAGATTGGTCAGGTGGGTCTCGAACGCCTTGAAGTCGATCTTGCCGTCCTTGTCGAAGGGTGTGACCAGGGCGGGCATGACGCCAGAGAGTTTCATGTTGTTTCCTTCCATCAGGCAGAGAATTTGCGAAGCAGCTTTTGTTCAAGCAGCGTGACCACCCGCGTCAGCGGGAAGGCGATGACGAAGTAGATAGCGGCAACCGCTGTCAGTACCTCGACAGGACGCGCGGTGTTGTTCGAGATGTTCTGGCCAATGAACATCAGGTCGGCCATGCCCACCGCCGACACCAGAGCGCTTTCCTTGAACAGCGATATGGCGTTCGACAGCAGCGTCGGGGCTGCGCGCAGGACCGCCTGCGGCATGATGACGTTCATCACCTGCGCCCGGCGCGGCAGGCCAAGCGCCACGCAGGCGTCCAACTGCTCACGCCCGACCGACCGCAGCGAAGCGCGGAAGGTTTCCGAGGTGATCGCGCCCATGTACAGCGTCAGGGCGATCGTGGCGGACACGAAGTTCGATAGTTCCACCCCCAGGATCAGCGGCAGGCAGAAGAAGATCCAGAACAGCTGGATCAGGACCGGAGTACCTCGGAACAGTTCGACATAAAAGCCGAGGACCGCGCGGATCACTGTGTTGGTCCCGCTGCGCAGCAGGCCAACGACAAAGCCCAGGGTTGTACCCAGCACGATGCACAAAAGCGTCAGCTTGATCGTGGTCCAAAGCCCCAGGGCGAAGGCATCCACGAAGCGCCCCAGGATCGAGAAGTCGAGTGTCATGTCCATGATCCCAGCTCCTCAGGTATAGCTTTGCCGGCGTTCCAGCCAGTTCACGAACTGACCTACCGGATAGGAGATGGCGAAATACATCAGCGCGACGACCGTAAAGGTCTCGATCGGGCGATAGGTGGCCGTGGCCAGCGTCTTGCCCTGGTACATCAGGTCGGCCACGCCCACGATGGCGACCAGGGCCGATTGCTGGAAGATGCCGATGCCGTTCGTCAGCAAGACAGGAACCGAGTTCCGGAGCGCCTGCGGCAGAACAATGTTGAGGATCCGCTGAGTAGGTGACAGGCCCAGGGCGATGCCAGCGTCCAGATGCTCGCGCGGCACGGCCTGGATCGAGGCGCGATAGGCTTCTGCATTGAAGGCAGTCAGGTTCAGACCGAGCGCGACGATGCCCATGAAGATCGGGCCCCAGAAGACGTTGAAGATCATCGGCACGCAGTAGAAGAACCAGACGATCTGGACGATGGCCGGGGTGCAGCGGAAGAACTCCACGAACAGCATCGCGGGCCACCGCAGGACAGCCGGCTTGCTGGTCGTCAAGAGCGCAAGTGCAAAGCCCGCAACGATGCCGATGGCGTTTGCCGCCAGCGTAAGCTGCAGCGTGATCCATAGCCCCTGAAACAGCGGCCCCATGTTGCGGGTGACCGCCCCGATGTCGAGTTGATACTCCATCGTGCTACGCCCTAATATGAAAGACGCGATTGATGAACTCGCGCGTGCGCTCCTCGCGCGGGTTGCCCAGCACCTGCTCGGGCGGGCCGTCCTCGACCACCACGCCGCTGGCGCAGAAGATCACCCGGGATGCGACGTTCTTGGCAAACCACATGTCGTGGGTGACCATCATCATCGGCATCCCCTGCCCGGCCAGGTTCAGGATCACCTGCTCGACTTCTGCGACCAGCTCGGGGTCGAGCGCCGAGGTCACCTCGTCGAAGAGCATCAGCTTGGGGTCGAGCATCAGCGCACGGGCGATCGCCACGCGCTGCTTTTGTCCGCCCGACAGCTGGCTGGGATAGGCATCAGCTTTGTTGCCAAGGCCAAAGCGCTCCAGGATCTTTGCTCCCCGCTCGCGCGCGGAGGCGCGGCTTTCGCCATGAACCTTGCGGGGTGCCAGGATCAGGTTCTCCATGATCGACAGGTGCGGGAACAACGTGTAGTGCTGGAACACCATGCCGATCTGCTTGCGCACGTCGTTGTCGATGATGGTCTTCCTGCCGTCTGCCCGAATGTAGGGCTTGCCGCCGAAGCGGACCTCGCCGCCCTGGATCTGCTCCAGACCCATGACCACGCGAAGAAGCGTCGATTTGCCCCCGCCCGACGGCCCGATGACGACCACTCGGTCCCCCGGCATCATCTCGATGTTCAGACCCTTCAGGACCTGGATGTTCGGACCATAGCCCTTGTGCAGGTCCTTGATCTCGATCAGAGCAGAGCCGTTCGCAGACGAAGTCATCCTTCACCTCCGTTCCAATGTCAGAAAAAGGGCCGCCTTGCTGGCGGCCCGTGTCTGGGTGGACCTATTGACCGGAGGCGGCCAGAACCTCGTCGGCGGCCTTGGCAATCAGCGCGTCGACGGCACCGGTGGCAACCTTCTCCTCCAGGAAGATGTCGACGACGGCGACATCCGAGGCACGCAGGTTGAGAGGCAGACCGAAGGCCACGCCTTGCTTGGCCAGCGCAGGCTCGGGGTTCAGCGTAGCGGACCAATCCGGGTTGGCCTGGGTGAAGAGGAGATTGGTGTCAGAGGCATCGACAATCACATCTGCGCGGCGAGACTGCAGCGCGAGACGGGTTTCATCAGCAGAGGGCAGACGCAGGATCGTTGCATTCTTGACAGCAGCCGAGATCGCCTTGTCCTGTGCCGTGCCCGACATCACTGCCATGGTGACGCCCGCCACATCGACATCGGCGACCGACGTCGCACCCGCCGGGATCTTGGGGTTGTCTTTGTTGTAGACCAGCGAGATCTGGTACTCCATTGCCGGGACCGAGAACTGCACGGCCATGGCGCGTACGGGGGTCCGGTTCAGAGCCAGCGACATGTCCCACTTGCCGGCTTGAAGACCGGCGACAATATTGTCCCAGGTGGTATCGACGAATTCAGGTTCGACTTCCAGCACACCTGCAAACTCGCGGCACAGATCTGCGAAGAAGCCGGAATACTCTCCCGTTGCAGGATCGCGCATCACATAAGGGGGCGCAACAGCCGCACCACAGCGGAGCTTGCCAGAGGCTTGGACCTCTTGCCAGTAGCCCTGCCCTTCCTGAGCGGTCGCAGTCCCCGCCACAGCGACCGCTACGACAGCGGAAATCGCCAGAGCTCTCGTCAGTTTCATCATCATTTGCTTTCTCCCGTTGGCGCAAGTGGCGGCACCCCGGCCACGCAGTTCGGCCATGCCTCCCAAAGCGTTCTTTTTCCTCACCTCGATAATCTGCCGACACCATGCCGACACGTCAACAACTTTCTTGACGCCAGACGAAAAGCCCGAAAACGAGAAGCCGGACCTCATAGCGGCCGCTCCGAGCATGAAAGCAACGGTGTCGGCGGCTGTTGCATGGCCGGGAAAGTGAGTGAACCATATGATCCCATAGGCGTTTAGTCTCGGGATTTGGCGGACCGGACTGACGATGAATCTGTCTGGCTCTGGAGTCGAGATCTGGCAGATGTATACGTACGGCGTCAGTCCGCTCAGCGTCTTGAGCCGCCGAGCGAAGTTACAGGCAACAACGAAGTTGTCGAAGTAGGTTCGTAGCTGGTCATCATTGTCGCAGTAGAAGCGCGCAAGAGTTGCCTCCCTGATCATGCGGTTCATCCGCTCGACCTGCGCGGACCGCTTTGGCATCGTGAGCGGTGGCATCCACCATTTTCGACTAAGTCTTCGGCAACGGCATCGACCAGTAGCTGGTGCTAAGGGTCTACGGGGCCGTACGGTACGAGCGCATGTTCCACCACGCCGGCACGAGCACCAGCGACTTCCCTCTGCTGAGTGCGGCACGCGTCCGTAGAAGCGCCTCGTAGATGCTGGTTTCGGCGCCCCTGACGGGCAGCATCGCCTATAAGACGAAGTCTGCGCTTGATAAGCTTGCGCCAGATCGGGACTTTGACGGTCGAGTAACCCCCGGCTATGTCGGAAGCGTCGATTTGGTGATACGGCGGCGGGGCGCTGGCGCCATACTGGCGGCAAGGGCCAATCGATGCACCGGCTCAAAATAGCGATCCACGGGCGATACATGCCAAGAGAAGGCAAATGCCCCATTGTTTCGTATACCAGTGCTGGGCATGAGCAGCTTTGGCCGAACTCTTGGCTCCGAAGGGTGAATGGCGGGGGAAGCGGGCGCATTCGGCTTCCAGGACGGCGGCTGCGCCGCGAACACGTCACCTTGGGCGGTGTCTTTGGTGGGCACCTTACCCCGGACCCGCGCCCCGGTGTGCTGGATTAGGACGGCAGACCCTGACGCGGCGCCGCATCGCCGCCCATGGGGTACTGGACCTCGGAATGCCCATTGTGGAAACCGAAAGCCAGGTCGACACGTTCAATCTGCAGCACCCGATACTACCGATAACGATCCAAACGTTAGTCTGGCCAACGGCATCAGCGTCGCAGTGCAGAACTGCTTTGCTCCTGCCGGTTCGAGCAGGCAGCGGGTCTGACAATGCGATCCGTAGGAGCCTATATAACGGCATGTTCCACGTCGAAACGACCTTGGTCTGCGGGGATCGCACTGTTACCAGGTGTTCCCGCAGCTTCCTGTGAGCCTAGTCGCGATGGGTGATAGCACTGACTCGCGCCGTGGCTGGAACCGCCTGCAGCGCAGACGTTGAATAGTTTCACGCCGACGACGCCAGATGAAATGTCGCTGCAACATTGTAAGTAATCGCTGAAACGGCGGCTGTTCGGCGGCATGAACCTAACTGGCGTTTCCAAATGGGGGGCAACAATTGTCTCCAAAAGCTTACAACCAGCTAAGACGGAGGTCGTCCGAAAACCTCCTGACGGGCGTGAGATCAGTCGATGGTGGGGAGGCCGTCAGAGGCCGGACTGCTCCGCAGTTCGATCCGCAATGCTGCTGAGGGTGCGATTTTCGACCACGATCTGGTGAGCGAAGGTTTCCGTGCCGGGGTATGCAACGCTTGGCATCGTGGCTTTTACGGCGCTGCGCTATCGATGCCGATTTGCGTAAAATGGAAAAGCCGCGTCCAACGTTACCTCAGCAGCCTGTGGCCGTGCAGGTGATGACGCGGCATAGCATGGGCGGTGTCATTCAGCATGTGGTCGAGGAGGAGACGAAGGCGCTCGACACCAACTCTGACTGGCCCGGCTATGTAGCCGTCAATGTTCCCGCGGAATTCGAACTCTGTATTCATAGCCAATTGATTATCTAGGCTGGGGTCCACAGCCTCTTTCATCGCACCCTTGTAGACCGCACCAGCTACGGCGGCGACTTCAGTAAAACCTCGTACCGCAATTTTGCTATGCCTGGTGTGAACGGGGCTACTTAGGCGTCGGCTGTGCATGCAGATCCGCTAAGGGTTGATCGCTTTCCACTTCGATAATGGTGTTGAGGGCTACAGCAACTAGGGCACCGAGCTGCGGCATCAGGATGCGAAGGCTATTTTTCACTCCTCGTGATTTCGACTAAAGCTCGGTGGTTTCGGTGTCCAGTTGATGAAGGAGTGGCTAGAGTAGGGCGCATCATCGCCTCGTTTTGTTTTATGCTTGGCCTCGGCTTAGCTGGCTTCGAGGGCGTCCAGCCTATCTTAAGGAATTTGCAGCCACACGACATCGTAATGAAAAGCGCATGTAGCAGGTGGTTTATATCCCCAATCTTGCTGAAAGGTGAAAGTTAAGTCTCCATTTTCGCTATTGGGCTAGGATTCGAAGTTGACAGCTGTCAACTTCACCGCAGCCCGTCCTGGCGGCGAAGCAATGCAATTACCATCGGCGCGGGATGAAATGATCCGGCGGCGGCCTTTTGTAGCAACCGCTGGAGATAGGCGCCGGGTCGCTGAATGCGGCCAGCCTGTTGGAGAATGCAAGCCACGACCGTCGCAGCCGCGTCATCGCCTATTGTGTACCTCGCCTTAGACCACAAGCTGATACCAATCCCCAGCATCGGAGCGACAACACAACCTACTTTAAGCAGGTCTTGCCAAGTTCGGATAGCGTTGGAACTGTAGTCTTGAAGGTCTGGCGTCGCATCCAGCACCATTTGCAGTGTGACGTCTTTCATCGAAACCCTGGGCTTCTTCTCAGCTTCAGGAGATTCAAAGTAGTCTGTTTCTGAATTCTGATAGTGCCGCTCATTTTGGCTGTCATTGGCGCTCATTTGCTCCGCTGGACTAACATGGGAGGAAATTTCGAGAAGCTCCCTATGAACCGCCTGAAGCTCCTTTAAGGACGACTTGCGGCGAACGGTGCGGCGAATGTCGGCAAGTCTGTTGGCGATCTCCAAATTGACCGGAGGCTGGGAGTGCGGTAGAAGGCAGAGGAGGTCGCGCAGCTTCAAGCTAACCTCCTCGCGCAAGCGTCGGGTCTGCTCTGCTATGGCCCGCGCGACGTCCGCTGCCGCGGCAATCTCGGGAGCGCGAACCAAGAGAGGTTGAAGGCAAAAGCCGAAGGCCCGGTCGATCTGGCCGTTACGCCCGCGGCGGGCAAAGCGCTTTCCGTTAGGGCTGTCTTGGCGAGCGACAAGCCCGGCCCTGACCAGTGCGGCGACATGACGCCTCAGCGTGCTTTCGGGCATTCCGTGGAGACGGTCGCACAGCGATGCGTTTGACGGGAATACGATCAGTTGGTCGCCATCGCCCAGTTCGGATTTGGGGTGGAAAGACAGCAACGCCGAGAGAACCGAGAGGTCGCGGTCTGACACTCCCAGATGCTCACGTGCCTGCGTCGCTTCCTTAAGCAGCGCCCACTTGTCAACAACGCAAGTTGGGGCAGGGCGGTGGAGCGCAGGATCGACTGGCTTCTGACCAGCCGGAACCGCCCCACACCCGATTTGGGTTATGGAGATGTGCTGCATGTGATTTCACTGGGCAACAAGAATCCGTGCGCCAGGAAAGACGCTGTTGACAGCTGTCAACAAAAGCCGTTATCAACGAGGTGCTAGATCGTGAGAACGGCCCTTCGGGATGTCATGTCCTGGGGGGCTTTCTTTTTTGCCTGTCGTGCCTCCTTTGTTGTGCCTGCGTTCAGTTATCCCGGCTTTGCAGCCAAGCGCGATGAACCTCTTCGATGTTCTTGACAAGCCAGTCACCGAATTCCTTGCTCTCGCCGTTGATCTCGATGACGGTGCGGTTGCGGCTCTGGGTGGCGGTGCCAATCGGCGTGCCTTGACCTTGTAAGGGCAGGGCGGGCGGTTTTCCGGCCTTGGCGGTGACGACGGCCAGGACAGCGGCGAATCGTGCATCCGAATCGGACCCCTTGGCGGCCGCGATCAGATCTTCATTGTTGCGGCCTTTGATGCGGGTGGCCAATGTCAGCCAACGTTCCCGTCCGGCGGAAGGGGCGGCGCCAATGGCACGGATCAACGCCTCGGGGATCGCGTCCGTGACCGTCAGCATGCGAGAGATCACTGTCTTGTCGATAGAGAGCGCATCGCAGATCACCTTGCGTTCGAATCCGGCCTTGACCATCTGGGCGGCGAAATTCGCCTTCTCGATAAAGCTCAGGTCCTTACGGGCCGAGTTTTCCTGACCCTGTGCGACGACAAGTTCCTTGTCGTTCAGGTGCCGCACCATCGCCCGAACCGGAAGCCGCAGACCACGCATTGCCTGCACGCGTCGGCGACCAAAGACGACCTCGTATCGGCCTTCCGACGTCGGAGAGTGACGCAGCAGGACCGGCACCTGCTGGCCGTACTCGCGGATGGATTCCCGCAACGCCTCGATCCCGGCGGCATCTTCGTCCATCCGGTCGGCGATGCCGGCGTCGTCGATCATGTCGGGCTGAACCTCGATAATCGCACGACTTTTCAACTCGTTGATCGACTTCGAGACGGCGCCGATGGCGCCGCGGTCGCTACGCTGGACCGGTCGGGCCTCGTCAGACGGGGCAGACGGCGTCATCAGGTTTTTCAACAGGTCCTTGCGTGCCATTTACGGTCCTTTCCGGCCCCAAGCCGCCTGGACGAGCCCCTCGATCTCTCCATGGACGGCGTTCAAACTTTCGATGGCGCGCTCATAAGTTGCGCGCGTGAACTGGGCTTTCTCCACCTCATAGAGGGTCTGCTTGGTGATTCCCGCATCCGAAATCGCGGTCGACTTCAGGACCGGGTGGTTCAGGACATGTTCGCCGAACATCGACCGCATGAAGCTGACCATCTGGTTCTGCGGCCCGTCGCCGGGTTCATACCGCGTGATGACATAGCGCATCCAGTCATAATCCATGCTGCCCCCTGCGTCGGCGACCACCCCGAGAAGGTTGGACGTCATCAGGAGGAACTGGCACATCGACATTACGTCCAGCATCTGCGGATGCACAGTGACCAGGATCGCCGTGGCGGCCGACAACGCTGACATCGTCAGGAAGCCCAGCTGCGGTGGACAATCGATGACGACGACGTCATAGTCTGTCTCGACCTCGGCCAAGACATCGCCGATCCGGGTAAAGAAAAGGTTGCCAGATCGTTCGCGCAGCGCCATCGGGGTGGTGTGCTCGAATTCCATTAGGTCGAGGTTGCCCGGAATCAGGTCGAGATTGGTAAAATAGGTCGTTTGGATCACGCTGCGCAGGGGCAAGGGGTTTTCATAGCGGATCGCGTCATAGATCGTGCCGCCGTCTGGTAGGTCGAACTCGGGCTGGACACCGTGCAGGGCTGATAGACTGGCCTGCGGGTCCAGGTCGACGGCCAGCACGCGGTACCCATCCAGCGCCAACTTCTGCGCCAGGTGTGCGGCGGTCGTAGTCTTGCCAGAGCCGCCCTTGAAGTTGATGACGGTGATCACCTGCAGGTGATCACCGTCCCGCCGCCCTGGAAGGTACGTACCGGGTACCTTGGCGCCCTTCTCCAGTGTCTCGCGCAGCGATTGAATGTCCGAGGGGCTGTAATAGCGCCGCCCGCCGGCACGCGTCTCGGGCGACGGGCCCTTGCCTTCCAAGTCCAACTTGCGAAGGTAGGCATCCTTGACCCCCAGAAGGTCCGCGACCTCGCCCGAGGTGAATTTGCGCAGGACTCGCTTGGCATTTGGCGGGAACAGCTGTTCCCGGTGGGCCTGCAACCGCTCGGAAAGCGCGGCGGCATGTTCACCGACCAGCTTGTCGATACGCGTTTTTGCTCGCACGCTGTCCACGGCTGCCCTTTCTTTTCCCGTTCCGGCTGCGCGTTGTTACGCTTCTGGCCGTCTTATTCTGTTTGTTCCGTAATTTAATGCGTGTTCTCGACGATTCTGACAAGTTCTTTCTTCATCGTCTGACGAACAGCACGCAGCCGGTAATCAACAGCCGCGCCCAGCAGGGCTGAGTTGACCAGACGAAGTTCGCCGGACACCCATAAGGACCGTCATAACCCACGAGACCAAGACAAACCTGTCGCGCTAGATTGAAGGCGCGGTAAGAGGGGATTCTTTATCATCGCCCGCGCCGGACGTCACATGGTCAAGGTGAGCCGTTTGAGGGCTCCGCGCCGCAGCGCTTTCCCCGGCGGCGGGTAAAAATGCCGGACGATTTTGACCGAATCGATGCGGTGGCGACGATCTGGAAGGTGGCAATCAAGCGCGGCCTGAAGCGCTCGACTTGCAGGTCGATCGGGGCGTCTTGCGAACCGGCCTGCTGGCCAACGACTATCGCGAACTTGCCATCCAAAGTCGCCTTCTCAACACTGCCGCCGCTGCACGACGACCCTTCCGACCGCCTGCTGCTGGCGCAGGCGGTGACCGACGGGCTGATCCTACTGAGCGGCAATTGGTGCCTATGGCGGCCCCGTCGAACTGGTTTGACGGGGCCAGATTTATCCGCTCAGGACGGGAACTGGAACGTATCTGGCGGCGCCTCCCTGGTGCAAAGCGCAAGCGGTTCTGGCAGCTGGGCAATTTGATCGAGGTCCGTGATTCTCACGAATATCGTGCCTCTTGCATCTGCTCGCTTAAGCTTACGAAGTGGTCAGAGCGAAGCCGGCGCCGAACAGCCGATCTGAAGCACAATTGCCGATGCCGTGCTCTCCCGCATGCGGTCGAGCTCAAGCCGGGCCGATTGGTCCCAAAGAACCGCCCGTCGCGCACGGCAGCATCGCCCACAGGGCCTTGGGCAGGGCTTGTGACAATCGATTTTCGGGCAAACTCGGCCATAGCCGATGAACGGCCTGATATTGGTCGCTTCTATTCCGATCTTGCCATTACATTCCAAAAGGTGCCGCTGCGACGAAGCTTAGCGCGCCATCCAGCAGCTTGCGCCGCTGACTTCCAAACGATGCTGTGGCGGTAAGGCCGGACGATAAGGTGAGACCAGTTGGATGCCCGTGCAAGCTCGGATTTCAGCAAGACGCGGCGCATCGGGCAGATGGAAGGTCCGGCTGGTGGAAGGGCAGGAGCCTGTTGGCGATGTTTCCAGCGTTCTTCGGCTGCGCAGAGAGAATGAAATTGTCCGGCCGGACCTTGGTCTTGGCCTGACAGGTTCTCAAGCCAACGCTGCGGTCGCCGACCTAGCCGTGGCCGAAGAGCGTCTAGCTGGCTCGCATCCCCGGTGAGGGGGGCGGCGCTGATGGCGACGGCGGGTGGCCGATTTGCTACCCGCGAACGTGGCCGAGCTTGCAGGATGGAGCGGCGCCATGCTTCATTTTCCTCGGGCGGCATGGACGTCTGATTCTAGCCATCCGGCCAACGCTTCGCCTCACATCCGGATGCTACTCTGGCAGGCGCGCGAGAGCCGTGCGCTCGACTCTGAACAACTGGGTCTCGCCATGTCCGCCACGAAGGGCGAGAATGGCGCCAAGGTCATCACGCTACTTCCCGGAAATGGGCAGTGACGGACGGATCTGGCGTGAACCAGAAGCGCATCCGGCAGCTGATGCGGCTCGTTGGCCTTCGTCGGAAAACGGTCCACCGGACCGTTTTCTGAACTTCCTTTCTACGGATCATCAGAATCCCGATATTGGAAAGACAAAGAAGGGCACGAGAGATGTCCTTACCTGGCTCCAGCGGGCTGCGGATCGATCGCCCCGGCCGGGACTGGTGTGCCGACATCACCTACCTGCCAATGCGGCACGGCCTCCTTTCCTTGGTGGCGATCAGGGACTGGTTCACTCGCAAGGTGCTGGCCCGGCGCATCTCGAACACGCTGAAATGAGACGTGTTAACCACCCGTTCAAGAACAACGTCGAACGACTTTAGCGTCGAGGCGCTGAACGAGGGCATCAATCACTTCGGCGCGCCGGAGATCGTCAGTAACGATCAGGGGTCACAGGTCACGTCCTTTGCCTGTACGGACAGGCTGGAACGTACCAGGACTCGGATCTCCCATCGACCGCAAGTGCCGCTGCAGAACAGCTCTCAAACAGACGGCGTACATACCCTCGATCAATGAGCGCACCTCTGGCGGCTCCTTAGGCACGAATGTGTCCACCGGCAGGTGTCGGAGGCCAAATTTCAGGCAAAAGCTGGATCGGCCAATCGATGACCTTCTGTATTCGCAGTTGGCCCGACACCGTCCACGGCGGGCAGCCGCCTGCAGCGGTCTACGTCAGCAGCATCGGAACCGATCAGCAGGCGCAGGCAATAGCTTAGTCAGCAGGGAACCTGTCCAGGGATTGGGAACTGGTTCACATCGGCACGAGAGCGGCGCGTCAAGGTGTGTCGGCCGTGGATGCCGACACCCTCGCTGACATCTACCCTCCTACGGCAACAGGGATGCTGCAGCGTCTGAACGACCTGGGTTTGATTTGGGGTTCGACTTGCTATCGTCGCTTCAGGCTGTGGACGATCGTGGTCTGACCGGCGACAATGCGCAGGTGACGGGCGTTTCAGCCGAAGGCCCGGTGGACCTGCACCTGTTCCGTTCCGGTCTTCTGAGAGCGATGCTCTCTTCAAAGGAGACAGGATATGGCAGCGACACACAGCGAGGAGTTCAAGCGTGATGCGGTTCGCATCGCGCTCAC
>NZ_JAOTBE010000052.1 GCF_026162645.1 Paracoccus rhizosphaerae | reverse complement strand
GGCCTTCGCCCGCATCGACACCGAGGAGATCGACCCCATTCTCAGCATAACCACGAAAGCCGCCTGATCATGCCCTCAGGCCTCCCGGGAAATTACACCAGCTTGACGGACGTGACCACGATCGCCCGGCCCCAGTGATGCGCACTGGCGCAAGCTTCCATGGCCACCACGCAAGGCGCCTGCGCCGCCATGAAGTTTAACAGGTGCGCCCGTGACAGCTTGCGGCGGAAGACCACTGTTCCGTCAGCTGCAGCGCCATGCGCCTGGAACACGTTCTTGGCCAAATCCAGGCCGATGATGCTAACCTCTTCCATGGACGCTCCTCTCCGTAGCGGTGCTTCAACACCCGCCACCATGGCACATCGATGCCGCCGGGGGGCGTCCACCCCATCGCTTACGGATCAGCAACAATGTCAGCAGGATAGACGAGGTTCAAGAAGAACCATTCCATGGAACCTGCTTCCATTCCATTCCTCTCGCGCCGGACGTCTGATGGTTCGCCCCCCACGGCGCGACGTGCTTCTGCCGAAAAGGACAAGGCGACTGATTAGGGCGTGTTGACGTTTGAGGATTTCCAAACTGATCGCTGGCTGATTCAAGGCTGCCAAATGGGAGGCAACCTTGATCCGCACGACCTTGACCGACACACAGTGGGCACTTATCGCTCCACATTGCCTTGGCCAGGAATGTGACCCTGGCCGTACCGGCCCCGACCCTCGGCTTTTTGTTTAGGCGGTTCTCTGGATAGTCCGGACCGGTTGTCCATGGCGCGACTTGCCGGCGGATTTCGGTAAGTGGAACTCAGTGTTCAAGCGGTTCCGGCGATGGGTAAAGGCCGATGCGTTCTACCGCATGTTCCGAGCCTTGGCTGAAGATGCCGATTTTGAATACGCCATGATCGACGGCAGCATCGTCAAGGTTCACCGCCACGGACAGGGCGCAAAAGGGGGACTCAAAGCCAGGCCATCGGGCGCTCTCGCGGAGGGATAACAACCAAGATCATGGCTTTGGCCGATGCGGTCGGCAACCTGACCGACTTTCGGCTGCTGCCGGGACAGGCCCATGATCTGCGCGGCACAGGGGCGCTGATCGATGGCCTGACGTGTGGCCAACTTCTTGCCGACCGGGCGTTCGATGCCGATTGGCTGCGCGAGGCGCTAACCGGTGCAGGGATCGAGCCGGTCATTCCGCCAAAGTCCAACCGCCGCTTCCCCGCCGAATTCGACCGCGAAACCTACAAGTGGCGGCACCTGATCGAGGACCTCTTCGGCAAGCTCAAGGAATACAGAGGCATCGCCATGCGCTGCTGCAAGACTGATGAAAGCTTCAGCGCCTTCATTGCTCTCGCCGCAACCGTCATCCGACTCCGGTGAACGTCAACACACCCTAGTAATTGTGTTTAGTCCCGGCATCTGGTGGAGCGGGTTCAGGATGGATCTGTCTGCCTTGGATGTCCAGATATTGCAGATTTATTAGTAAGAGGGTGAGGCTGCCATGAAGTCCGCGAGATGGCTGCGAAGTTGGTCATGGTGAGCTACCGGTCCTTGGACAGCTTCACGGCTGATTCAAGGTACTGCCTGGACCTGCTGATCGGTTTCTATACTGTTGAAGTAGGCCATGGCGGGTGGGCGTCCGCCATGGGCGGTGTGGGGCCTTTGGTGGTTGTAGAGGGTGATCCAGCGGCCGATGGCAGCCTTGGCCTGTGATCCCGTATCCCAGGCATGCACGTAGACGCATTCATACTTCAGGGACCGTCACAGGCGTTCGATGATCGAGAGCATGAACGCCATCGGTCCGAGTGAATGCCCGAGGGTTGTCGATGCAGCGCCTTTTGCCGTCCATCGAGATGCGGGTGCCGGCTCGTGTTTTCGAGCGCCGCACCCGCGAGATCAAGAACTTCCTCAAAGCAGTCGAAGCGGGAGAGCTTCGATCTCGTTGAACCGGGCAACTATGCCCGCATCCTGGGGCGCGTTCCTTGCGGTTGGACGGATTGCTGGAATGGTTCGGGCCTCAACCTGAGGGCACGATAGGCGACGACCTGCCGCAGATCCGCGCTCTGCTGCAGGCGGCCTGATCAAAGGTCACCGGCCCGGATCGCTCCGGGCCGGTGACGTCTCAGAAGCGCATCACCGCAGTCAGCGCGAGGCTGCGGCCAGGTTCCTGCTGGCCCACGACCTCGGAATAGTCGCCGCCATAGCTGGCGCGATCGACATAGGTCCGGTCGAAGAGGTTGTTCACCTCGGCCCGGAGGGTTATGTTCCCATACGCGGCAGGCTCGTATTCGGCGAAGACTTCCACGACGGTATAGCTGGGCCAGTCGCTATCGGTATCTGAACCTTTAGTTTCTTCCTCGATGGCGTGCTGCACGACGCCGCCGACGCTCAAGCTCGCCATGACCTCGTGACGCGCCTCCAGCGTCAGCATCGCGCCCGGAACCGTTCCCAGTTCGCGCAGATCGAAACTGGAAGCGCCTTCGCCGTCCAGGGTCACGTCGGCGTCGCTATAGCGCAAGGCTGCGAAACCGCCCGTCCAGTCCCGCCGGGCGGACAGGCGGAAGCCT
Organism: Paracoccus rhizosphaerae; assembly: GCF_026162645.1. GTDB lineage: Bacteria > Pseudomonadota > Alphaproteobacteria > Rhodobacterales > Rhodobacteraceae > Paracoccus > Paracoccus rhizosphaerae. The sequence continues at coordinate 21,710 of NZ_JAOTBE010000052.1, read as the reverse complement.
TCGCTTTCCAGGTCGCGGTCCACGATCGCGCCGGCCATCACCTTGCGGACATTATCGATCGAGCTGCGGAACAGCTCGGCGCCCAGGGTTGTGTCGCCAGCCGTCCATTCTGCGCCCAGCACGATGTTCTGCGCTCGTGTCGGGTCCAATGCGTTATAGGCATCCTGAAGCAGATAGAAATCCGTAAACTCATAGACGCCGGCCAGCTGTGTACCTCCGAACACGGTCGAATAACCGGCGTTCAGGGACAGCGTCTCCGTCGCCTTCCAAGTCGCTGCCGCATTGAAGCTGGCGCCATCAGTGTTCAGCTCCTGCCCGCCGGCACCCGTGAAGCGGTTCCAGTCATAGCGCAGGCCCGTGCTGAAATCGACCGGCCCTCTGCTGCCCCGCGCCTGCACGAACAGGCCGGTATTGGTGCGTTCCTCGCGGAATGTGGAGGGCGTGCCCCGGAACATACCGTCGTAAAGGCCGCTGCTGTGCGCGTTGTCCACGCCTGCCGTCACCGCGACGCCGTCGAGGTCGAAGTGGTTCTGCGCGACAACGCTGGCGGTATCGGCCACGCCGGTGTTGAAGTCGGGGTCGGGTGTCTCGGCCGTCGGCAGATCGAAGGTATCGACCTTGCTCTCGGTCTTCGCGATCCGCAGCTCAGGGTCCAGCAGCCCGTCGGCCGCAATGCGCCGCAGGATCAGCGTCTGGCTGTTCTGATCAACCGCATAGCGCCGCGTCTCGGGTGTCGGTCGACCACCGATAACGCCGCCCAGATTCGCGCGATAGGGCCGCAGCGCGTCGTCCTTGAACGACAGGGCGCCCAGCTCCGCTCGCCAGTCACCCATCTGCGCGCTCAGCTTAAGGGCATAGCTGTTCATATCAGCGCCGGTATAGGGCACGATGTTCCCGTCGCCGTCCTCGTAGGCGTTTCCGCTCGCGCGCTTGGCATAGGCCAGCGCATCGACGGGTCCTTTTCGCCCATAGAGTGCCAGCGCCCCCGTGGTGGTGTCCCCGTTGGTGGCATAGCCGGTTGTCACCTGCCCTCCGAAGTCGTCGTCAGGCTCTAGCAGGTCCAGCGCGGACTTCGTTTCATAGGCGATGCTGCCAGCCAGCGCGCCGAAGCCGGCATCCGCCGGAGCCACGCCAGGATCGACGCGCGCTGCTTTCAGCAGCAGCGGGTCGATGATGTTCGTCCCGGTGTGATGGAACATCCGGTTGTTCTTCGCGGCACCGTCCACGCTGACCGCCAGCTGCTGCTCGTCGATGCCATTGACGTACACGCGTTCGGCAATGGTAATGCCGCCACCGACGGTCACGCTTGGCTCGGCGCGGAACACGTCTTCAAGCGTGCCGGTGCGGGCATCGTCTAGCTGCTCTTCGCTGGCGGCGATTTCGGCAGAACCGGTAACGTCGGCGGTCAGCGTGATCGGGTCGAGCCTGACCGGTTGCGCAGTGGCAAGCTCCGGGACCATGGCAGAACCAAGCAGCAGGGCCGCCAGGTAGAAAATCTTCATCGCATCAACTCCATCGCATTCAGGCTGGGCTGGCGATGGCGGATGCCGGTTTGCTGGCTTGGCGAGCCTTCTATCGAAAGACCCGAATGTTGTTAAGCATTAAGTCCGGCGTCGGCGACCAACGTTGCACCGGGGGATCGTCCGGATAAAGCCGATTGGAACAGGCAGATGACAGGTATTTTTATGTTGTGAGAAGGCAGTACTGGCCTGCACCCTGAAAAGTGGTTCTCCCTGGAGTATGGTTTTCGAGCCATTTGAAGGATGAAGGAATGCCCCAGAAGAGACACAAGCCGGAAGAGATTGTTGCGAAGCTTCCTCAAGTCGATGTGGTGGCGTCGCAAGGCCAGTCGGTGGCCGAGGCGGTGCGCTCGATCGGCGTCACGGCCCTGGCCGGGGCCAGCGACGGGTCATTTATATCAGAGACGAGACACATAAGGTGTTCAGTCCCGGTATCTGGTTCAATCGTGTTTCGGGTGGGGTAGACGCTTTTTTCGTCATTGCAGCGTTTTTTCTGATGACGACCTTCGCAAAGCTCGGAAAGCCGCGCGGAAGGGATGTGCTGCGATACTACGGTTCGACCGCCAGACGTGTATGTCCTTTGGCTGCGGTGGTGCTTCTGTCGACTATCGCCGGCACTTTGCTGTTCGTCCCGCAGATCCATTGGCGCGAGTTTGCCTTCCACGCCTTCGCCTCGACGATTTTCGTTGAAAACTGGTGGCTGGCTTGGTCCGGCGCCGATTATCTGCGTCAGGATCTTGCTGTCTCTCCGTTCCAGCAGATGTGGGCGCTCTCGCTGCAGATGCAGTATTATCTTCTGTTGCCGCTTTTCCTGTGGGCCATCGCCGAATTCGCCCGGTGGCGCGACCTCGGAGTTCGCGCGACTTGGACCGCCGCACTTGGTACGCTGCTGGCGGTTTCGTTAGCCTACAGCATCTGGGTCACGGACAGGAACCAGCCTTGGGCCTATTTTGACAGCTTCGCGCGCGGGTGGGAGTACATGTTTGGTGCCTTGCTGGCGCTTTACATCGACCGTTTGCCGAAGGTAACCGCAAGACATGCGAAGCTGATCGGCTATGCATCGTTGATGGTGCTGATGGGGTTTGCAGCGGTCATTCCCGTGGCCAGTTCCTTTCCCGGCATCGCTGCCCTCATCCCCGTTCTGGCGACGTCGGTGCTGATCGCATCGGCGCGAGCAGGAGCCGATATCACACCGCTGACGAACCGTCCGATCCTTGCCCTGGGCGACATCAGCTTCTCGTTCTACCTGTGGCACTGGCCCCTGCTGATCTTCTGGCGGCATTGGACCGGAGAGACTTCGGTCGGGCTGCTGCCGGGTACGGCCATCATCCTCATTGCCGGTCTGCTGGCCTGGGCAACACTCCGCCTGATCGAAACACCGTTCCGTCGCTGGCCGGTGCTGCTGTCGCGTCCTGCCCTGTCCGTCGTGGCCAGCGCCTTGCTGATGATGCCTGCGCTTTGCGCGACCTACCTTTGGGCCGATGCCAACCGTGACGCCCTTCGGACCGCACAGGCACAACTGCCAAATTTCTCTGCCGATCCGCAGGCGTGGGCCGAAACGGACCCGATCGTCCCGGATCCTCTTCTTGCCAAAAGCGACAATGCCCCGTGGCCTCGGTCTGTCCTGCAAGGAACGTCACCGACCCGCTGCGCGACGCGAAATCGCTCCCAGCCAGGGCAGTGCCGGACGTGGTCGAATAGGTAAAGCTTCGATCTTCCGAAAAGGGCTGCGACAAGCTAACGACGAATGTCGCCGTGCCACCGGCACCTTCCTTCACGACAGGGTTCGAAACTGCCATCGCGCGGTTGTTGCCCGATCCATCGTCGTCGAGAAGCCAGATGGTGGTGGTGAGGCTGTGGTTGCTTTCGCCAAATGTAGTGCCCGAGATATTCGAGAAGAGAACTTCGATATGCTCGTCCAGTTCGTCGAGGTTATCACGACCGGGAAGAAAGGTAATGCTCTTGCTGATCTCACCCGGCAAGAACGTCAACTCGAAGGCCAATACCGCCGAAAAGTAGTTGTTCATGTCGTCGTAGATGATAGCGCTGCCGCTGCGCGTCTGCATGTCCAGCGTGACGGCATCTGCCGGGAGTTCCGTCAACCTCAGCGTGACGGTGATGTACGCTCCCTCGACGGCACGACGCTCGATATTACTGCCCTGGATGTCAACGTAGAGCGTGGGAAGATCAACAGCCATTGTACAATCCTCCCCCTTCTAGGATCGCGGAACGAAACCTTGAACAGAACCGACCGTAACCCGATCACGGGGAGTTTCAAGCCCACGTGAATCGCCGCCCTGCCGATAACGACAGGTCCGACACCAGCGTGCCGGGCGCGTCGGCCGGACGCGGAGCGCCCGACCAGTGGATCTCAGCCGGTTGCGTGGCCGCGACGCACCACGGCGCAGCTGCGTAAGGCCGATCCGCGCGGCGATCAGCCGTTCGGTATCGAGCAGCCTCGACGCTGCCGGCGGCAAGTCGCAGCCTGCGATCAGGTGGCAGAGCTAACGTCCGTCATCATGCCGATGATCCGGTTCGTCCTGCGGGCACAGGTCGGCAAACGACCGGCCGACCAGAACGAACGCCTCCAGCCGCGCGTCAGCGGCATCGGGGATGCCCGGGCCCGTGGTCGACAAGCCAAGCGCCAGCCCGACCAGCGCCACCAGCGTCAGGCAAAGAAGGCCAAAGTGATGCGGCCGGACATGGTCGTCTTTGGCCACGAAGGACTGTGAAAGGCAGGGCGGCGCGCACCTTCAGTTCCGCGTCGGGACCGGCGCCTGGGCACAGGCGGGCGGGGCCGCCAGAAGGCCTGCACCGAAGACGGCGTCGCGGCCCGGGGTCCCCAGATCCTCAGCCCCCGCCACCAGCCGCGCAGACAGTTCGGCGGCGCTCAGCCCTGGCCTGGACTGCAGCCACATGGCGGCCGCCGCCGTGACGAAGGGCGCGGCGTAGGAGGTCCCGGTCTTGGTCCGCGCCCCCTCGATCGATGCGGCGGTCCACACCTCGACGCCCGGCGCCGAGATGTCGATATGCGCGCCGCGACCGGCCCGGCGATAGACCTGCTTGCGCCGGTCAACCGCCGTCACCGCCAGCACGCCGTCATAGGCGGCCGGATAAGCCGGCGCGGCGCGTGGTCCCACGTTGCCCGCCGCCGCCACGATCAGGATGTCACGCGACACCAGCAGGGCGATCTGGCGGGCCAGCTCCTCGTTCGGGGGACCGGCCAGCGACAGGTTGACCAGCCGCACGTCCTGCGCCGCCAGCCAGTCCAGCGCCGCAATCAGGGAAAACGCGTCGCTGCGCTGGTCGCGGCCCGCACGGACAAAGGCATCGACGGCCACCAGTTCCGCCTTGGGGATCAGGCCGGGGCTGCGGCTGGCCGGGTCGCCGACCAGCAGCGCCGCCACCGCCGTTCCGTGCAGCGCGTCCGATTCCGTGGCGCGCGCGCGTTCGGCTGCGGGGTCCAGGCTGTGCACCCGCAGGCGGGCGTGGCGGAACGTCGCGTGGTTGGCATTCACACCCGTATCCACCATTCCAATCCGGGGCAGCGCGGTACAGGCCGTGGCGGGCTGCCAGCCGATCACCTGCCGCGCCAGACACAGCCCGCCCGGACAGGCGCTGCCGCCGGCACCCTGCTCGGTCCGGTAGAAGTGGTTGAAATCCGCGCCCGCCGCCCCGGCCAGGGCGCGCACCTCGGCTCGCGCCGCCTCCAGCGACAGGCGGGCGGGCTTGCGCAGACGGTGCAGGCTGCCGCCACCGGCCAGGTCACGCCGCTCGATTTGGGCGAAGCCTTGCGCAACCAGCTGCGCCAGCTGATCCGTCGACAGGCCGCGGACGATGACCTCGTCCGGGGCGCGCTGCGGCAGTGGCGCAGGCGGGGCGGCCCGGACGGGCGCCGGGCCGTTGTCGTCATCCTCATCGTCGTCGTCATCGCCATCATCGTCGTCATCCGCCGCCGCCTGCGCGATCAGCGACAGACCATCCGGACTTTGCCGCAGCTGCAGCGGCAGGGCCATTGCGGCCAGCAACAGGAACATGACAAATCTGGACATCCGGCCCTCCTGTGGTTGGGGTCTCTGGACAATGACGTCCGGTCCTTTCAATTATTCCGCGAAAAGATGGGCCGAGGGCAAGGCGGGGTCATGGATAAGGCATTCGGCGATGCGTTGGTCAGGCTGCTGCCGAACCTGCGCCGGTATGCGCTGTCGTTGAGCAGGCAACCGGACGTGGCGCAGGACCTTGTGCAGGTGACTGTCGAACGTGCCATCAGGAACGCTGCCAGCCGCGATCCCGCGCAACGGCTGGAGCCGTGGCTGTTCCGCATCACCCGCAACGCCTTCATCGACATGACCCGGCGCCACCGGACCGAGGGCGCCCGCATCGACATCACCGAAAACCCCGACATCCTGTCCACCGACGGCGTCGCCGCGATCGAATCCCGGCTGATGCTGCAGGCGACCGAGGCCGCGATCGCCCGGCTGCCACGCGAACAGGCCGAGGTGCTGACGCTGGTTTGCATCGAAGGTCTCAGCTATGCCGAGACGGCCGAGGTGCTGGACCTGCCCAAGGGCACCGTCATGAGCCGCCTGTCACGCGCCCGGTTGGCCTTGGCCGATGCACTGGGAATAAACTAGGGGCCCGGACGTATGCGCAGTGGAGGCAGGTTCTTGCAGGATAGGTGCATATGAGCGTTGACGACATCACCCTGATGGCCCTGGCCGACGGAGAGCTGGACGCCGACGAGGCCCGCGCCGTCGAGCGCGCCATCGAAGGCGACCTTGACGCGCAGGCGCGCCTGGACCGGTTTCGCCGGACGCGCGACGCGCTGCGGATGATGCCGGCCCCGACGCATGACGGCGATCAGGCGCTGATCGCCCAGATCAGGGCCGCCGAGGGCGCGCCGGCACCCCGTCCCACCGCGAATTTCAACCGCGCGCCCTGGGCCGCGCTGGCGGCGGGGGCGGCGGTCCTGGCCATCGGCCTGGGCTGGTGGCTGCCCCGGCAGGGCGGCGCGGACACGTTGCAGGCGGCGCTGTCGCAGACGCCTTCGGGTCAGGGGGCGGTGCTGGATGACGGCACCGACCTCACCGTCCTTGCCAGCTTTCGCACCGAGGCCGGCACGCTCTGCCGAGAGATCGAGGCGACGCAGGACGGCGCGACGCGGCTGTCCGTCATGTGCCGCGACACTTTCGATGCGCCGTTCGAGGAACGCTTCGCGATGGAGCTTGCCCCGGCCCAAGGATATCAGCCCGCCTCGGGCGAGATTGAGGCGCTGGAGGCTTTCCTGGCCAGGATCGGCGCGGGCAATCCTCTGACCCCCGAGGACGAGGCCGCCGCCCTGTCGCGCTGAGCCACTGCCGCACCCGCTCTGACACGCCCCAGCCTGCTGCGAGCGTGTTTTTTCATTTCGACGGGAAAAAATCGCCCCCTTTGGGAATAACCCCGACGCGCGAACGTCATCAGGGGGACAGGCCAAGCGGCAGACGGAAGCCCCGGCCGACACCGCTGTGGGGCAAGGCGCCACGCCGCAGCCGGAACCGGACAGGCGCCGCAACCAGGAGATCAACGATGGCACGAATGATCGGCAACGACGACGACAACCGCCTGAACGGCACCGGCATCGCCGACCTGATCTATGGCCGCTCGGGCGATGATCGGCTGCAGGGCTTTTCCGGCAACGACCGGCTGTTCGGTGGCGAAGGCAACGACCTCATCTGGGCGGGGACTGGAAGCAACATCGTCCACGGCGGCGAAGGCAATGACCGCATCTGGGCCTCGTGGGGCAACGACCACATCGCCGCCGGCGAAGGCAACGACGTCGTGCGGGCCGGCGGCGGGCACAACCGCGTCTTTGCCGGAGAGGGCAATGACGTGGTCAGCAGCGGCAACGGCCGCGACACCATCGACGCAGGAGAAGGCAACGACGCAGTCTTCACCCACGGCGGCAACGACCGGATCGGCGGGGGCGAAGGCGACGACCTGTTGGTCGCCGGCTGGGGCCATGACAGGATCTGGGGCGGCGAAGGCAACGACACCCTGAACGGCGGGGCGGGCAATGATGTCATGGCCGGCGGCGAAGGCGCCGACCGCTTCGTCTTCAACGGCGGGCGCGACCGCATCACCGACTTCGAGAACGGCGACGACCAAGTGGATCTGGCGGCCTTCCGCTGGATCGACAATTTCAGCCAGATCCGCGGCGCCGCCAGCCAGCAGGGGTCGGATGTCGTGATCAAGCTGGGCCAGAACACCCTGGTCATCGAAGACTTCCGCCTGGGCCAGATGAACGCCGACGACTTCATCTGGTAAGGCCCCTGCCCCGGCCGTCCCGACGCGCGGGATCGGCCGGGCACCCCGAATACCCGCCATCCTTTCCGACAGGCAGCGCGGCCGCACCGGGCGGTCGCCCGACGCCGGCTGCCCATCGCCGGCGCCACGGCTGCCTGCCCAATTCCGACGGAGACGATCATGACCATGTCCCAGACCATGACAACCCGCCACACAAGCGCATCCGCCGCAGGCATCCTGTCGGCCCGCATCATCCGGCCCGCGTCGCGATCGGGGCTGGCGCCGCTGGTCGTGCTGCACGGAATTTCCCGAAACGCGGCGGAGCTTGCGGCGCTGTTCGCCCCCGAGGCCGAACGCAGCGGGCGCACCGTCGTGGTGCCGCATTTCCGCCGCAGCCTCTGGCCGCTTTTCCAGCGCCCCTGCCGCGCCGCCCGTCCCGACCTGGCCCTGTTGGCGCTGTTGTCCGAGCTTCGGGGCCTGGACCCTGACCTGGCCGGGCGGGTCGACCTTTTTGGCCATTCCGGCCGGGCGCAACTGGCCCACCGCTTCGCCATGCTCTATCCGCAGCGGGTGGGGCGGCTGAACCTGGCTGCCGCCGGTTGGTATTGCCTGCCCGACGGCAGCATGCCGTTTCCCTATGGTCTCGGCGCCGCCGAGGCGCCGAAGGACGCCGTCTGGCAGCGCCGCCACGCCGCGCCCCTGGACCGTTACCTGTCGCTGGACGTGTCGGTCTTCGTCGGCACCAAGGACGTCGATCGCGATGACACCCTGCGCCAGACCCCGTTGCTGGACGACATTCAGGGCCCGACCCGGCTGGTCCGTGCCGAACGCTTTGTCGCCAGCTTCACCGCCGCCGCCCATGCGCGCCGCATCCGTCCGCGCATCGACCTGATCCATCTGCCCGACGTGTCCCATGATGTCGTAGAGGCCATCGTCACCGCCGGGCTGGCGCAGCGCGTCACCCGCGCCGCGTGACCCCCCACCCAGATCGAAGGAAACGACAGATGACCCCGAACGCGCTTTCCCTCATGGCAGAGGCCAAATGGACCTACAGCACGCGCCGTGTCGATCGCGGCCTTGTCGGCGGCATGGACACCGACTTCGGCCGGGCCCGCGCCGGCGACCTGATCCTGGCGCAGGTCGTGCAGCTGGGTCAGCACCAGCGCGTGCAGTTGACGTCGGGCCGTCCCTCCAGCATCTATCCGGGCGACATGGTCGTTCTGGCCTGCGGTGCCCGCTATGCCCCCGACCAGTTCGAGGGACTCGCCGAGATCGGCGCCGACGGCGCGGACCTGCTGGCCGGGGGCGGCTGCATCGGGCGGATGATCGCGCGAAACGAACGCATCAAGCCCGCCACGCGCCTGCTGCCTATAGGGCGCCTGCGCGACCGGGAGGGGCAAGGTCTGAACCTGGACCGTTTTGCCCTGCCGCCATCGGCCCGCGCGGGCGACATCCCGGCGATCTTCGTCCTGGGTACGGCAATGAACTCGGGAAAAACGCTGGCCACGACGCAGCTGTCGCTTGGCCTGCGCCGCGCGGGTTATCGGGTCGCCGCGCTCAAGGCCACGGGAACGGGCGCGTTCGGAGACACGAACGACTATACCGATGCAGGGGCGCATGTCGTCGCGGACTTCACCGATGCCGGCATGGTCACGACCTACCTAGAGCCGCTGCCCCGCATCCGCGACGGGCTGGAGAGGTTGCTGGGACATGCCGCCGAAGAGGGCTGCCAGATCGCCGTGGTAGAGATCGCGGACGGCCTGTTCCAGCGAGAGACCAGCCAGCTGATCGCCGACCCGTGGCTGCGCCGGCGGATGTCGGGGCTGGTCTTTGCCTGCGGTGACGCGGTGGCCGCGGCGGGCGGCGTGGCGGAACTGGCGCGCCACGAGCTGCGCCCCGACGCGCTGACCGGGATGCTCAGCTGTTCACCGATGGCTGCGGCCGAGGCCCGCGCCGGCACGGGCGTGCTGGTCCTGACCAAATCCGACCTTGCCGACCCCGCCGAGGCGAACCTGTTCGCGCTCCGCGCGCTCGGCCCCGGTCAAAGGGCGGCGTGATGCCGATGCCGCCGCTGCTGAACCGCTCGCGCCGGCGGGGAATGGCGCTGGTGACGGCACTGACGCTGATGCAGGGCTTGGCCGCGGCCGCAGGCGCCTTTGCCACCCGCACCCTGTTCGAGGCGCTGCACACTGGCGGAACCCTGCCCGCCGGGGCGCTGGCCACGCTGATCGCCGCAGGCATCGTCATCGCGCTTGCACGCGTGTCTGCCCGCTGCGTGGGTGAAAGGGTGGGCCAGGACTATGCGCGCTGCATCCGGGCGTCGCTGTTCGACCATGCCGCGCGGCTGCCGCTCAGCACCGTCGCGCGCCGGCGGGCGGGGTCGATGCCGCTGCGCTTTGTCGGCGACATGACAGCATTTCGCAACTGGCCCGCCATGGGCCTGCCGCGGCTGGTGTCGGGGGTGGTGCTGGTCCCGGTGACCCTGGCGGTTCTTTACATCCTGCATCCGGTCTTCGGGCTGGCGGTGGGGGTGGTCACCTTGCCATGCATTGCGGCGAACGCGACGGGGGGGATGCTGTTGCCGCGGCTGCAGCGGCGGCTGCGGGCCCGACGTGCGCGGATCGCGCTGGACATGGCCGAGCGCATGAGCATCGCGCCCCAGCTCGACCGCATGGGACGCCGTGGCAAGGAACTGGCGCTTCTGGACAAACGCACCCGCCGCATGGTCCGTACGGCCCTGCGCCACCGCCTGGCGGTCGAGAGCCTGAAGGCGCTTCCCGACGCAGCCGCCGGCATCGCCGCGGTGCTGATCGTCGTGCTGGGCCACCGCGCGGGACAGCAGGCCGGCACGATCGCTGCCGGGCTGGCGGCGCTTGGGCTGCTGCTGACGCCGCTGCGCGACCTGGGCGGCGTCTGGAATCATCGCAGCGCCTTTCAGGCCGCCGCGCGCAAGGTCCGGGCCACGCTTGCCCAAGACGGGCGGGGGCTCTATCGCGCGGGGCTGTCGCTGGAACGCGGGCCGGTCGCCGTGGCTGTCTGCGACCTGGCGCTGCCCTCGGGGCGCACACTCGACCGCTGCATCGATGCGGGCGGGCGGGCGACGCTGTCGCTGTCGGACGCCGACGCCGCCGCGGTCCAGAGCATCCTGCTGGGGCTGGACGATCCAGGGCGGGGACAGGTCCTGCTGGATGAGGTGGACCTGCGCGATCTCAGCCGTGGCAGTCTGCGCCGCCGCGTCATGCCGCTTGGTCCCGCGCAGGTGATCCTCAGGGGGTCGCTGCGCCGGGCCCTGACGATGGGCTGTACACCGCCGGACGACGCGCGCCTTGAACGGCTGGCACGGGCCGAGGGGCTGGGCCCGCTTCTGGACCGGATCGGAGGTCTGGACGGCGGCCTGCGCGAACGGGGCCAAGGCCTCTCTCCGGCCGAACTCACCGCGATTGGCCTGGTCCGCATCCGCCTGCAGAGGCCGGGGCTGATCGTGGTCCAGCCGCACCTGATGCCCTGCGGCACGTCATGCCTGTCGGCATACCTGAAGCGGCATCCGGCGACGGTGCTGGCAATCAGGACCGACGCCATCGCGGGTTGCGAAACCGGCCCCGCCCACAGCGCCTAAGCTGCGGCCGGGTCGTCCACAACCTGCAGGTTCGCTGTGAAGTCGTTGTCTTCCGGCGCCTTCGCGTCCTATGGGAAGGCGTGCGGGTGCTGCGCATAGCCGCAGCCGCGTGTCGTGACGCAGCCAATCGGGGGACAGGCCAGTGAACGATCAGACGGCACATGCCGCCCACGCGACCGAGGCTGCGGGCCATGGCGGTGCCGATTTCACGGCGATCGCCGTCCTGCCGGCGACCGCGGTCATCGCCGTTCCGCTGTTCCGGCGCGCCGGGTTGGGTTCGGTGCCGGGATACTGGCGGCAAGTTTTGCCATCGGTCCGTGGGCGCTTGGGTTCTTCAGCGATGCGCAATCGATCATGCATGTCGCCGAACTGGGTGTGGTGCTGTTCCTGTTCATCATCGGGCTGGAGATGCAGCCCTCGCGCCTATGGCAGGTTGAGAAAGCACCTGCCCCGCTCGACCGAACCGACGGCCCTGACAAGTCCATATCTGAGGTCGATTTGCCAGAGCCTCAATTCCACGCCTCGCAAGCGTCTCGGCTACCGGACACCCGCAGAGGTCTTCGAAAGCAACCTGATGGCCCTCAAAAACAGAGTGGAATAGAAAGAAAACAGTGATTTGCGTTTCGGCGTGAGTTCACACCCGCGCCGCCGACGGCGGGAGATCGATAATCGTATCGCAACAAACAAAGCCCTCACTTTTTGCTTACTCCATCCAGGCAGCCAAGTGAGCGCGCCGGCACGGCCAGCCAGCCAAGCGTGTCATCTGTCGGACCGGCCTGAAAAAGCCCCAAAAGCGCAACTTCCGGCATGGGATATGATGCGAGTCATTGCCATTCTCCCAGGGATGGCATGCTCCTCACATGGACGCCGTCACCCTATCAAGTATCTGCGCCGCCACCTCGGCCGGTAATACCGTTGCCGCCGCCGGGCTTTGATGATGTAACCGCCCCCCTCGATCTCTCTCATCCGCCGGCACTTAGCCAGGGTTCCTCCCTCGGGCGCCGCCTGCTCCCCGTCCTGTTCGTCCCTCCCCGTCATCAGCCCTCACTCCTTCGACGACACCTCCACCGGCACCTCTTCCATCCCGTCCTCGGCGATCTCCTCCGGATCGGGCAGGTCGCGGAGCGTCTCCAGCCCGAAGGTGGCGAGGAACAGGTCGGTGGTGACGAAGGTGGCGGGGGCGCCACGGCGGGGCTCGCGCGGCCCGGAGGCGATCAGGCGCTGCTCGGAGAGGCGGCCGATCAGCTCGCGGGGGATCTCGCGTCCGAAGATCTCCTTCAGCCCGTCGCGGGAGATTGGCTGGTGCCAGGCGATGGCGGCGAGGACCGCGATGTCACCCTCGCGCAGCGCCACCCCTTGCTCCGGCAGCGCGGCGGCGGCGCGGATCGCCGGGGCATAGGCCGGCCGGGTGCCCAGCATCCAGCCGTCGGCGACCCGTACCACCTCCACGGCCCGACCCTCCAGCTCTACGGCCAGGTCCTCGACAAGGAGATCGACCGAGGCCCCGGACCCGACCACCCGGGCCAGGTCCGCGCGCGAGACCGGGGTGGCCGAGGCAAAGAGCACCGCCTCGATCCGGCGCATCCACTCGCGCCAGCGCAAGGCCTGTGGCAGGCCCTCGAGTTCACGGTCCAGCTCCGGCTCGGGGCGGCGCCTCGCCATCTCAGAGCCCGTAGAGCCGGAAGCTCGGCCGCCCGGTCAGCTCGCGGACGGCATCCAGTTCCACCAGCCGGTCACAGAGCCGCCGGGCGGCGCGGTCCGACATGATCCCGGTCAGGGCGGATGGCGCCAGCGCATCGTGGCTGAGGAACAGCGCCACCGCCCGGTCGGCGCCGCGGGCGCGCAGCCCGGGCGCCACCGCCTGCAGCCGGGCCGCGCGGCGGGCCAGATCGGCGGCCAGGCGGGACGCGGGTCCGGCCGCGCGGACCAGGGCCCGGTGGCAGGCCAGCTGCAGCTCCGCGCCGGTCGCGCGCAGGTCGCGGGCGCTGAGCCCGGGGGCCAGGAGCGGCGTCAGGTGGGTCCAGCCGAGGCTGCGGCCGAGGGCGGCTTCGGCGAGGATCAGCGCGGCGGTCTCAGCCCGCGGGGCCGCGCCGAGCACCGCCTCCAGCACCGCCGCGGCGCGGGTGACCGGGGCGGCATCCCCCTGCCCGGCCGCCTGCGCCTCGGCGTCCAGGTTCGGCAGGAGGTGTCCCCAGTCCAGCACCGCCAGCGGCGGCGTCCCGGCCCGGGTCCAGAGCTGCAGGATCGCCCCGGCGGGACCGGGATGATCGCCGGGCCTGAGGAGATGCAGGGCATCGCGCAGCTCCGCCTCCGTCTCCCGGCGGCGCTCCAGCCGCGCGCATGCCGCGGCGGCCCTGAGCGCCAGCCGCGCCCGCCAGAGGACCTGCGGCACGGCCGGGTGGCTCTGCAGCCCGTGCAGGGAGGCGAGGGCGGCGCCGGCCAGGAAGGGCAGGTCCTCGGGACGCTCGGCGGCCGGCGCCGTCAGCCAGTCCGGCAGCGGCGGCGGATCTGGGCGGTCGGCGGGACGGGCGGCAGGGGTGCGCATGGCGGGGAGCCTAGAGGCCGGCGGCGGTTTTGGCCAGCACTAAGACACGGAACCGCCGCAACTTGCAGACCTTCGTCATGACCGGTAAGGTTCCATTATCGGACATGATGACCTGAGGCCCGTCGGACATGGATGAACGACCCTCTCCCGGGCCCTCCAACGGCCTTGAGCGCGCAAATGTTGACGGCGGCGGCGCGACTGGGGACGCGGCAGAGGGCGCCCTCGCCTTGCCCGCCGGAATGGCCGGCTCCGGATCCCTGGACCGGCTGGTCGAGGCCGCGCGCGACTACGCCCGCGGCGCCCTGTCCGACAATACCCTGCACGCCTACGCTCGGGACTGGGCCAGCTTCGCCCGCTGGTGCCGGATGCGCGGCACGGAGCCCCTGCCCCCGTCGCCCGAGCTGGTCGGGCTCTACCTCGCCGACCTGGCCGCGCCCGGCGGCAGGGCCCCGGCCCTCTCGGTGGCGTCGATCGAGCGGCGCCTCTCCGGCCTCTGCTGGGGCTACGCGCAGCGCGGGACGCGGCTCGAGCGCGGCGACCGCCACATCGCCACCGTCCTGGCCGGCATCCGCCGCCGGCACGCCCGGCCGCCGGTGCAGAAGGCGGCGATCCTCCCCGAGGACCTGCTGGCGATGCTCGCCACCCTGCCCCACGACCTGCGCGGGTTACGAGACCGGGCGATCCTGCTGGTGGGCTTCGCCGGCGGGCTCAGGCGCAGCGAGATCGTCGGTCTGGACCGGGCCAAGGACGACACGCTCGACGCCGGCGGCTGGATCGAGATCCTCGAGGGCGGCCTCATCGTCACCCTGCGCGGCAAGACCGGCTGGCGCGGGGTGGAGATCGCCCGGGGCTCGTCCGAGCGGACCTGCCCGGTCCAGGCCCTGGAGCAGTGGCTGCACTACGCCAGGATCACCTTCGGGCCGCTCTTCGTGGCGGTCTCCCGCGACGGGCGCACCGCCACGTCCCGCCGGCTCGGCGACAAGCACGTCGCCCGCCTCGTCAAGCAGACGGTCCGGGATGCCGGCCTGCGCCCCGACCTGCCGGAGGCCGAGCGGCTCCGGCTCTATGCCGGCCACTCCCTGCGCGCCGGCCTCGCCTCCTCGGCCGAGGTCGAGGAGCGCCATGTCCAGAAGCAGCTCGGCCACGCCTCCGCCGAGATGACCCGCCGCTACCAGCGCCGCCGCGACAGGTTCAGGGTCAATCTCACCAAAGCTGCGGGGCTGTAACAAGACAGGCTGGAATCGCAAAGGAATGCTGTCTCCAACGAGATGTACCCTCCTTACCCGAACGACACCCCTCGCCGCAGGCAGTTCGCGCCGCAGATCTGGGGCGCAATGGCCGAACTCGGACGCGCCCTGATCCCCTAACGCGGGCTTGGCCAGCGCCGCGTTCAGGAGTGGATTGGCGGCAACGGGGGTTGCGCGCTGGAGATCTGGCCGGAACCCGCAGCCATCGCATGGCGAGGCTTGAGAGACGTGGCGTTTCGACAATAGTTCCCAAGATCAAGTGCCGCCTGCGCTTTCACGTGCCGTGAGAGGATACGTTGCATATCGTCGACACCCCTGCTCCATAACCTGCGCTGAACACGGCCACGGCTGCTGCGGGTCGTCCGCGCCTGTGCTCGCGCTGTCGTCTTGCCGACGCTGCCCCGCTCGTCCGACGGCCGCTTACCTTTGCCGATCAACGACCGGCGGCCTGGATCTTGCAGGTCATTTGCGGCCGGCAGTGGCCACATTAGGACGGACAGCGTGAGACCGTGCATCTTAGCTTCCACCTCCTGTCAGGGTGCCGCTGCAGCGCGCAGAGAAGCCGGGCATGCTGAGCGGCATGCCCCATGCCGCCCGAAACGCATGATCTTCCCCGCGGGGAAGATCACTCGATCTGATCCAGCATCGCGGCAAGCGCCGCTTCCAGCTTCCGGCGATCCACGGTCGAAAAATCGCGCGGCAGGCGGATCTCCAGCCGTCCATTGGCGGCGGTGCATTTCGCGCTGCCTTGAGGACGTTGCAGCTGGAAAGTTGTCTTTGCCTTGGCGGCAGGCTGCGATGCTGGCTTGGGTTTTGCAGGCGTTCCTTCGGGCATATCACCCTCCTGCCCCGCGTACCGGCGCAGGACCGCCAATTCGTCCGTAATCGATCGCGTATCCCAGTCCTTCAATTCGGCCTTGATCGCTGCAGCCAGGCCCGGAACCTCGGTCAGGCGCTGAGCAAGCGACAGACCCAGGGCGCGCGGAATCTCCTGCGGATACATCAGCGATTCGCCCAGACGCTCGACCAGGGGGATGAAATTTCGGATATAGCTACGTTTCTGGTACCCCGCCGACTTGAACAGCAGCGCAACTGCCTTGTCCGGGTCCGTTTCCGTCGTCAGCGGGTCCATCGCGTAATGCAGCGCAAGCTGCGCCATTTCTGCGAACGAGATGTCCTTGCGAACGAGATTTTCGTCGACCATGCGACGATAGAGGCTGTCCAGCGCGTCCCCGCGCGCCGCGATGCCTGCCGGGATGCGCCCCCAGGTATCGGCATCGCCGGTCTCTTCCAGAAGCTGACGGTAGGCCGACAGCCGGCGATAGCCCTGGATCAGCTCATAGCGACCATCGGCGGCGGGCTCGACCCGGATGGGGTTCGACAGCCCGATCTCGCGGATTGAGGCCACAAGCTCGGCCAGATCGAAGTCGGCGACGGGCCGGCGGTCGCGGATCAGCTTCTGGGTGTCGATTGCGTCCAGCGGGACCAGATCGGTAATCAAGCCGGCACGCTTCAGGCGGACGTGTTCTTGCGCAAGCGCGTCGTTCTCGGCCCGGATGCGGGCCTCGACCTCTGCCCGGTCGCGCGACGAGGCCGCGGTTTCGTTGATGGCGGCGGCCATCGGACCGCGACGGGGTTCAACCTTCCCCGCGGGGAAGACCTGGTCCTCGCCATCGGCGGGGATGTCAATGTCGAACATGCGGCGCTTGCGGCTCATGCGGCGTCCTCCAGTTGCGTCCATGCGGCCAGAACATGGCCGCGAAACTCCTCGTAGGCCTGATCGAAGGTGGCGCGGGCGCGGCGCCATGTGCCGCGCGTCATCTCTCGGTAGTCAATCTCGTAGATCGAACTGAGGAACCGTCCCGACTGCTCGACGGCGCGCGTCATCTCGATGGGGTGCTGGGCGAGGCGATCTCCGAACACCTGCCTGAAGGCACCGAACATCGCCTGGTGCAGTTCGTTCGATGGCTCGAACCGGGTCATGAGAAAGCGCACGTCGGCAAAGGCCTTGGGCAGGGCGATCTTCCCCGTGGGGAAGTTTTCGAACCCATGCGACAGGTCTTCGAGCGCCTCGGCCAACTGGCCAATGAAGCTGGTGGTCGAGTCGTATTCCCAGTAACCGGGGCCTGAGGGGATGTAGAGCATGTCTGCGGCAAAGACCGCGTTCATCGACTGATAGCCGATCGCCGGCGGGCAGTCGAAGAGGATGAGGTCATAGGCATCGTCCGGCAGGCTGTCGAGAAAGCGCGAGACCGCCCCGAAGAAGGTCCATTCGGGGTTCAGGTGCCGATACTGGGCGCTGGCGAACTCGACAAAGGCCGCGTTGGCGCAACTGGGCACGATGTCGATGGTGGGCCATGCCGTGGGCTTGATGAAGTCGGCCGCACGCAGGGAGCCAAGGCCCATGTCCCGGATCGTGGCGGGCAGGCGGCGATGGGGCAGGGCGGTTCCCGATTCCGCGCCGGCCGACGCTGCGTTCATGCGGTCGGTTTCCCGTTCGAGATCGCGGGCCATGATGCCCCAGACCGTGTGATCCTCGCCCACGTCAGAGAGGCCCATCGAATGGGAGAGCGTGGCTTGGGGGTCGAAATCGATGATCAGCACCCGGTATCCGTCCAGCGCCGCGGCTTGGGCGAAGTGCAAGGCGACGGTTGATTTTCCCGCACCCCCCTTAAAATTCGCGATGGCCGCCCGGAACGCGCGCTTTCCCTGCGGGCGCGGCGGCATCAACGACCTCTTGCCGATGCGGATGCGGCGACGCAATTCGTTCACCTCGTCGAGGCTGAACCAGCGCTGGCGGCCATCCTCCTCGACTTCCCCGAGGGGAAGGTTCGGATCGGCCGCCAGCTTGCCGCGAAAGGTGGATTGGTTGATGCGGAAGATCAGTTCCGAAACCTCCCAGCTGGAGAAGCGGCGGAGGGTCTTCTCATTTGCAGGGCTGAAGGTCTGGCGGCGGATCCAGCCCTGCATCTTCAGGGACTGGTTCTGCAATCGCGCGAGATCCTGGTGAGTATACATGTTGTGTCTGCTTTCGAGGACGCTGATTACTGACGGCTTTCGGTTTACGCTGGATTTGCGGATTTGGCAAAAGACTTGTTAGACTGATCCGCATTCGACCAACCGCTGTGCCGCACAAGGCGAATCGCCTGGCACCACGGAGTTGAGAGGCAGGGCGATCAGCCAAGAAGATCACGGTCCGATTGGGGGACGCGGTCGCGAAAAGCTGGCGTGAATAGGGGACATCTCGCCGCGAATATAGGACGTCCAGAGAGTCCCCCAATACCGTTGATACCGATTTTTCATCTTTGAAAGTGGAGGTCTTCCCCTAGATCGCTCGATGATGCTTGACAGGCCGCAGCTTCAGGACGCTAATGGGCGCAAGATCGTGAAAGGCGTTGGGAATCGCTCTAGACCTTGACGTCAGCGGCCGATCGGAACGCAGTGACCCCAGCAGGCGAGGGTGGCGATGCATGTGACCAAGCCCGTCGGCCGGGTGGCGGCGGTCAAGAAATACGACATCCTGTCGGCGCTGATGGCGCACGGGCTGGCTGGCGAGCCGGGCCTGCAGAGGCTGGTCTTCCGGCTGATGTCGCTCATCACGACACGCTACAACTGGCAACGCAACGAGCTGGTAACCGGCCAGCGGGAGATCGCCCGGCTGTGGTGCGTCGACGAGCGAACGGTCAAGCGGGACATGGCGCGGCTGCGGGGGCTTGGCTGGGTCGTCGTCAAGCGGCAGGGCGCACGGGGGCGGGTTTCGGTCCTGGGGCTGGACCTGGAGCGGATCCTGACGGATACGCGGCCGTCCTGGCCGAATATCGGCGAAGACTACGTGCTGCGGATGTCCCAGGACGTCAAAACCGCTCCCGCGGCCGGCAACGTGGTGCCCTTTCGGCGGACCGAGACGCCGGTGGCGGGGGGGGGGCCGGATCTCTGGGGACGGGTCTGCGCACAGCTTCTGGCCGAGGACCCCTCGAGCTTCGATGCGTGGTTCAAGGCGCTGGTCGAGGTAGGGCAGGGGGAGGGCGTGCTGCATCTGGCCGCGCCGTCGCGATTCCACGCCAACTATCTGCGCATGCACCTGCTGGGCCGGCTGCAGTCCGCCCTGACCCGTGTCGATCCGACGATGCACGGCATTCACATCGATGCGCCGTAAGAGCACGTTGCGGATCCGGTAGCAGTGGACTAGATTGAGCTGGCTAAGCCAGTAGAGGCCAACATGAAGACCGTGAACATCCACGATGCCAAAACGAACCTGTCGAAGCTTGTCGAGGCTGCCGTTCAGGGCGAGCCGTTCGTGATCGCGCGCGCCGGAAAGCCGATGGTCAAGGTGATGCAGATCGACAGCAGGCCCCCGACGCGTATCGGCTTCCTGGATGGCGCCTACGAGATCCCGGAAGATTTCGACCGCATGGACTCGGGTCGAATCCGGTCGATGTTCGAAGGCGATGCGTGAACTACCTGATCGACACGCATCTGCTGCTTTGGGCAGCCTTCGCCTCGGCGAAGCTGCCCAAAGCAGCAAAGCAGATCATGGCCGAGCCGCGACATCAGTTGTGGTTCTCGGCTGCATCGATCTGGGAAGTGTCGATCAAGCGGGCGCTCAACCGTCCTGACTTTCGGGTCGATCCGGGAGCCTTGCGCGCAGGCCTGCTGGCGAACGGCTACCACGACCTCGCGGTCGAAAGCCGGCATTGCCTCGCACTCTCCGCCCTGCCGGCGCTTCACGGCGACCCCTTCGATCGGATGCTGCTGGCGCAGTCGATTACCGAAGGGTTGATCCTGCTGACGGCCGACACGGCTTTGGAGGCCTATGGCGGACCGGTCGAGATGGTCTGACCCGCTGTGGCAAAAATCATGCGGCTCGGTTTCTCTCGTCTCGGCGCTGGAGTGGGGCAGGAGGTGCAAGCCCGGCCCATGTGCTGGCGCGGAGTTGTTACGTTAGGCAGCTCGGGTTGGCGGACCGTCGATTTGAACATAGTCGACGCTGATGCAGCCACCGTCCCGCATCAGCTATAAGCGCCATCGTTTCCCGCCCGAAATCATCGCCCACGCAGTCTGGCTTTACGTTCGGTTCAATCTGACTCTGCGCGAAGTGGAGGAGATGCCTCTGGAGCGCGGCGTGGACGTATCCAATGAAACCATTTGACGCTGGACCGCCAAGTTCGGGCCGCAGATCGCGCGGAACCTACGGCGCCGGCAGGTCCTTCCCGGCCATGTCTGGCACTTGGACGAAGTGGTGGTGAACAATGCGGGGAAAATCGTCTAGCTCTGGCGCACCGTCAATCACCTGGCCTGGTTCTCGACGAGATCCTCCAGCCACGACGGAACAAGGGAGCCGCAAAACGGCTTTTGGTCAGGCTGATGAAACGCTTGGGGTTCGTCCCGAAACGGATCATCACCGACAAGCTTCGGTCTTACGGAGCAGCCCGGCGCGAGGTCGCGCCCGGCATCGAGCACTGGTCGCACAAGGGCCTCAACAACCAGGCTAAAAATAGCTACCTCCCATTCCGGAAGCGGGAGCGCATGATGCAGGGATACCGATCCCCCGGCGCGCTGCAACGCTGCGTCTCCGTTCACTCAGCTACGCGCAACAGCTTCTCCGTCCCACTTCGCCGCCGCAATGCGCTGAACATCCGCAACCACCGATTGGAAGCCATCAGTGCCTGGAGATCGGCGGCCAGCCTCGCTTGAACCGTGTGGCGAGGCTCTTGTGCAGAGCATCCGGAGTTAACGTGGGTAGTGCGCCGGGAGATGGTGTAAGGGCGCCGACCTTCGGAGAGGTCCAAGGCTGATCAGGTTGCCACGGCGGACAGCCTAACGGTTGTAGTTTCGGTGACACGCGCCAAGCTTTCAAGAGACATGTATCTCCGTGCAACCGTCCATTCGTCATTGGTCTCGAGCATCAGCGCGCCGACGAGACGGACGATTGCCTCGTCATTTGGGAAGATGCCGATGACGTCGGACCTGCGCTTGATCTCCCGGTTCACGCGCTCCAGTGGGTTCGTCGACGCGATCTGGGCCCAATGCTCACGCGGAAAATCCATGTAGGCGAGGACGTCGTCGCGCGAAGCGTCCATGAGGACGCCGAGCTTTGCCTGCTTCTCGCGCAGCGCGTCAGCCACGACCTCCCACTGGGCCTTGGCATCCGCCTTGTTTTCTTGGGCGAAGATCGTCTTCAATATTGCCGCCACGGCCGTGCGCTGCTTTGGTCGGAGCATGGGCAAGCGCGTTTCTCATCCAGTGAACGCGACAGCGCTGGTGCGTCGCGTCGAACACCCGCCGCGCTGCAGCCCGCAGCCCCTTGTGGTCATCGGAGACCACCAACTTCACGCCGCGCAGGCCACGGTCGGCGAGAGAGCGCAGGAAATCGGTCCAGAACGTTTCTGCTTCGGATGGACCGGTGGCGACGCCGAGAACCTCACGCTTGCCGTCCTCGTTCACAGCTACCGCTATTATCACGGCGCGGCTGATGATCCGCCCGCTCTCGCGCACTT
>NZ_JAOTBE010000051.1 GCF_026162645.1 Paracoccus rhizosphaerae | reverse complement strand
CTGTCATCGCACAGGAGCCCCAAGGCCGCGGCGACCACGAGCGCCGTTGGCGCATGGTTCTAGGTCTTGCCTCTCTGTAGCCCGGATCTGAGCCCAACCGAGATCATTCGGGCGTTCACCCCGGCAAATGGTGTCCACGCCCTCAAATTCCCAAAGCTCAAGGCCCTGATCCGAAGAGCCGCCACGCGAACCTGCATGGCTCTCTGGCGCGCTGTCGGGCAGGGCTGCGATCTTTTCACCGATGAGGAATGCTGCAATTTCTTCAAAGCCGGACGGATATGAAGCCGACGAGATGCAACGCGCTCCTACAAGAGGATCGTTTTGGCAAGAATATTGCTTGGTCGCATTTTGGTGGATGGTCGTTCGTCCCAATTATGGGATCTCTGGCAGCAACCAGCAGGTTCTACTCGATCAATGAATCGGGTGATGCCAAGGCTCGAAGTTTCTCAACATCTGTAATGGTAACATATACGCCCTTGTTGTAGATCCCGTACTCGTTCAGCGAACGAAAGGCGCGGGACAGGCTTTCTGGCGTCATGCCCAGGTAAGATGCAACCAATCTTTTCTCATGCGGCAGGCGGAAACCTGGCGACCCTCCATGGGCTTCTGATTGCCTAAGCAGGAAAGCGGCCAAGCGCTCGCGAGCATTGCGGAGCTTGAGGCTTTTGGTGTGACGAACCATGCTGCGATAACTTTCCGCCAGCTCGCCCGCTGCGTCCACCGCGAAGTCCGTATCGCGCCGGAATGCAGCCCGAACGTCCGCCGCTGGAATCAGCACCATTTTGCACGGCTGCAGTGTCCTGGCGGACATGAGGTGCGGTGCATCGCGCAGGCAAGCGGCAAGGATGAAGCTGGTGACGGGCTCGACGATTGCCATTGTGGTTTGCTGCCCGCTCCACTCCGCGAATAGTTCAACCCGCCCAGAAACCAGGACGTGCAGGAAGTTTGCGCGCGCGCCTTGCCGAACTAGCTGCAATTCAGCAGGAAAGTCTTGTGAGTAGGCAGCTTGCATCAGGCTGTCGAAGCTGGGTGTAGCCATGTTTCTGAACAGTTGCAGGTCGCGGATTTCCTGTAGTTCGTCATCGTACATGCGTTCTCAAGTCCCTTACCAAGCTCTTCAAGCCATGAACCTGATGGCACTCTGCTTCCTTGACTTATGTCAAGCATAGACCCGTATTTTGCGGCTGGCTAAAGGTGTGTTTGCGATCTTCCAGCCTTCGTTCTTTCAACTACTCGAAGATCAAAACGCAAAAGATGACCGAATTCCCGATTACCAATCCGGTGATTGATCCAGATCAAGACTAGCAAATCGATGATGTGGTGGCTGGCCTCGAACTGCCTTGTGCAGGAACTTTCGGAGCTGACCAATGCCGGACCATGTAGCCGCATCTTCACAGGAGCAGCAGCGCGCGCTGTGGCTGAGCACCACCGCCTTTACGCTCTGCTTTGCCGTCTGGACCATTTTCTCGATCATCGGGCTGACCATCAAGCAAGAGCTCGGCCTGACCGAATTCCAGTATGGTCTCCTGATTTCCACCCCCATCCTGACCGGCTCGCTAACACGCTTGATTTTGGGCGTCTGGACGGAGCGGTTCGGCGGCCGGATCGTCTTTTCCTCGCAGATGATCCTGACGGGTCTCGCCACCTGGGCGCTGACTTGGGCGCAAACCTATCCGCAGTTCCTGCTGGCGGCACTTGGCGTGGGCCTGGCCGGTGGCTCGTTCATCATCGGCGTGGCCTATGTGTCCAAGTGGTTTCCGGCAGGACGGCAGGGGACGGCGCTTGGAATTCTCGGCATGGGCAATGTCGGCGCAGCCGTGACCAAGTTCCTTGCTCCCTTCGTGCTGGTGGCATGGGGTTGGGAAGCCGTGGCGGAGATCTGGGCGCTGGTCATCGTGCTGATGGGCGTGATCTTCTTCCTGATCGCGCGGGATGATCCGGCCTTTTCCGAACGTCGCGCCAAAGGTCTGGCCGCACCCTCGCTAGCCCAGCAGTTTGCGCCGCTGAAGAACCTGCAGGTCTGGCGCTTTGCCTTGTACTATTTCTTCGTCTTCGGTGGCTTTGTTGCGCTGGCACTGTGGTTGCCGCACTACCTGATCGACGTCTATGGCGCCGATGTCCGCGTTGCAGGCATGGCGGCCGCTGCGTTCAGCCTCGCAGCCAGCGTATTCCGCGCCTATGGCGGCATGCTGTCGGACCGCTTCGGCGCGCGGACGGTGATGTACTGGACCTTCGGGTTTTCCGCCGTGCTGCTCTTCATGCTGTCCTATCCACCGACTGACTATATCGTGCACGGCAAGGACAGTCAGATCAGCTTCTCGACCGAGATGGGCATGCTGCCCTTCGTGATCACGCTCTTCGTGCTGGGCTTTTTCATGAGCCTCGGCAAGGCTGCCGTGTTCAAGCACATCCCCGTCTACTACCCGAACCACGTCGGCGCCGTCGGCGGCCTCGTGGGCATGATCGGCGGCCTTGGCGGCTTCGTGCTTCCGATCGTCTTCGGTGCGCTGCTGGACCTGACCGGCATCTACACCTCTTGCTTTGCGCTCCTCTTCGGGATCGTCGTCGTCTCGACGGCCTGGATGCACCTGTCGGTGCGCGCGATGGAGCGGAAGGCACACGGCGCGGCCCTGGATCAGCTGCCGAACTTCCCGGAACTGGCCGAGGTCCACGATCCTGTCCGCACCGCAATGCCGCGCGTGCTTGATGACTGGCGCCCTGAAGAACCCGAATTTTGGGCCGAGAAGGGGCGCAAGATCGCACGGCGCAACCTCTGGATCTCGATCCCGGCGCTGCTTTTGGGCTTTGCGGTCTGGATGGTCTGGTCGATGGTGATCGCGCGCCTGCCGGCCATCGGCTTCAACTTCACCACCGCACAATTGTTCTGGCTGGCGGCACTGCCGGGCCTGTCGGGTGCCACGCTGCGGATTTTCTACAGCTTCATGGTGCCGATCTTTGGCGGTCGCCTTTGGACCACAATCTCGACTGCGTCCCTGCTGTTGCCCGCGCTTGGCATCGGCTATGCGGTGCAGAACCCGGAAACGCCCTACGTGATCTTCCTGGTGCTGGCGCTTCTCTGCGGCCTTGGTGGCGGCAACTTCGCCTCTTCGATGGCCAACATCGCTTACTTCTTCCCCAAGGCAGAGAAGGGCAACGCACTGGCGCTGAATGCTGGCCTTGGCAACCTCGGCGTCTCGGCCATGCAGTTCCTTGTGCCGGTGGTCATCACCGCTGGTGTCTTTGGTGCTGTGGGCGGTGCACCGCAGCAACTTTCCGAAGGCGGCCAGCTGTGGATGCAGAACGCGGGATTTGTCTGGGTACCTTTCATCCTGATGGCGACCGCCGCCGCCTGGCTGGGGATGAATGACATCGCTGATGCCCGCGCCAGCTTCCGCGAACAGGCCGTCATCTTCAGCCGCAAGCACAACTGGCTGATGTGCGTCCTCTATACCGGCACCTTCGGCAGCTTCATCGGCTATTCGGCTGGTTTCCCGCTGCTGACCAAGCTGGCATTCCCCGAGGTGAATGCGCTGCAATACGTCTTCCTGGGACCGCTGGTGGGTGCACTCAGTCGTGCGGGCACGGGCTGGATCAGCGACCGCTTCGGCGGTGGCCGTGTGACCTTCTGGACCTTCGTCGGCATGATTTTGGTGACCTTCGGCGTCATCACGGCACTGCAGGCTGGCAGCTTCATGGCCTTCTTTGCGGGCTTCATGGCGCTGTTCTTCCTGACCGGAGTAGGCAACGCATCCACCTTCCAGATGATCCCCACGATCATGAGCCGCGAGATCCCGCGCCTGATGCCAGACCTGGACCCTGTCTCGCGCCGCAAGCAGGCCGAACGCGAAAGCGCCGCGATCATCGCCTTCACCTCGGCCATCGCCGCCTATGGCGCCTTCTTCATCCCGAAGGCCTACGGCAGCTCGATCGCGATGACCGGCTCCCCCGTCGGTGCGCTCTGGGCTTTCCTGGGCTTCTACGCTCTCTGCCTCGGCATCACCTGGGCCTTCTACACCCGTCGCGGCGGCCTGCTGCACGACATCGAACACAGCCGAGTGGCGCCCGTCGCCGCTCAGGCCGCCTGACAACCCCGAAGGAGACAGCAAGATGAGCCATCTTCTGGATCGCCTGAACTTCCTGAAGCCGAACCGCAAGGACGTGTTCTCAGAAGGCCACGGCCAGACCACCAATGAAAGCCGAGAATGGGAGGATACCTATCGCGCCCGCTGGCGGCACGACAAGATTGTCCGCTCGACCCATGGCGTGAACTGTACCGGGTCCTGTTCCTGGAAGATTTACGTCAAATCCGGCATCGTAACCTGGGAAACCCAGCAGACCGACTACCCGCGCACCCGGCCGGATCTGCCCAACCACGAACCGCGCGGCTGCGCGCGCGGCGCCTCCTACAGCTGGTATCTCTATTCCGCGAACCGGGTAAAGACGCCGCTGATCCGGGGTCGGCTGATGCGGCTGTGGCGCGAGAAGCGCAAGACCATGTCGCCGGTGGCGGCATGGGCGGCGATCCAGGCCGACCCGATTGCGCGCGCCAGCTATACCCGGACCCGCGGCAAGGGCGGCTTCGTTCGCGCCACATGGGAGGAAGCGACGGAAATCACCGCCGCCGCCAATGCCTATACCGCCAAGACCTATGGCCCGGATCGCGTCTTCGGCTTTTCTCCCATCCCGGCGATGTCGATGATCTCCTATGCGGCCGGCACGCGCTATCTATCGCTGCTGGGCGGGACCTGCATGTCCTTCTATGACTGGTATTGCGACCTTCCCCCGGCCTCGCCGCAGACCTGGGGCGAACAGACCGACGTGCCGGAATCGGCCGACTGGTACAACGCGGGCTACCTGCTGCTGTGGGGCTCGAACGTGCCGCAGACACGCACCCCCGACGCGCACTTCTATACCGAAGCCCGCTATCGCGGCACCAAGTCGGCTGTGATCTGCCCGGACTATTCCGAGGCCGCGAAGTTCGGCGACATCTGGCTGAACGCCAAGCAGGGCACCGATGCGGCGCTTGGCATGGCTTTCGGCCACGTCATCCTGCGCGAGTTCCATCTGGACCGGCAGGCGCCCTACTTCGAAGACTATTGCCGCCGCTATACCGACATGCCGATGCTGGTCCGCCTGGACTGCAAGGGCGACCGGCTAGTGCCGGGCCGGCAACTGCGCGCCGCCGACCTTGCGGACGGTCTGGGGCAGACGGCGCATTCCGACTGGAAGACCGTTGCCATCGACGAGACCAGCGGCGATCTGGTCGCACCCAACGGCTCGATCGGGTTCCGCTGGACCGACGAAGGCCGCAGGGCGACCGTGAAGGAGCCGGGCACCGACACCGGCGTCACCCATGTCGAAGATATGGAGACCGGCCGCTGGAACCTGGAACAGCGCGCCGGCAAGCGCGATGTGCACCTGAAGCTGAGCCTGGTCCTGGACGAGGATCACGACGATGTGGCGGCGGTCGACTTTCCTTATTTCGGGGGCACCGCGACCAACGGCTTCGAACTAGACGACCGGGGCGACATCCTGACCCGCAACGTGCCCGTCCGCCGGATCACCCTGGCCGACGGCAGCGAGGCGCTGGTGGCGACGGTCTTCGACTTGCTCTGTGCGAACTACAGCCTCGACAGGGGCCTTGGTGGCGACAACGTGGCGCATGACTACAATGCCGACGTGCCCTTCACCCCGGCCTGGGCCGAGCGCATCACCGGTGTCCGCCGCGACAAGATCATCCAGGTCGCTCGCGAATTTGCGAACAACGCCGAGAAGACGAACGGCAAGTCGATGATCATCATTGGCGCGGCGATGAACCACTGGTTCCACATGGACATGAACTATCGCGCCGTCATCAACATGCTGGTGATGTGCGGCTGCGTGGGCAAGTCCGGCGGAGGCTGGGCGCACTATGTGGGCCAGGAAAAGCTGCGCCCGCAGACCGGCTGGACTGCGTTGGCCTTTGCACTGGATTGGGCGCGGCCGCCGCGGCACATGAACTCGACCAGCGCCTTCTATGCCCATACCGACCAGTGGCGCTACGAGACCGTTAGCGCGGCCGAGATCCTGTCGCCGACAGCGCCCGAAGGCGACTGGAACCGCCTGTCGCTGATTGACTACAACATCCGCGCCGAACGGATGGGCTGGCTGCCTTCGGCGCCGCAGCTGAAGACAAACCCGCTGGAGGTCGGCCGCGCTGCGAAAGAGGCTGGCATCCCGGTCAAGGACTATGTCGCGCAGAACCTGAAATCCGGCGCGCTGCAGATGTCGTGCGAAGACCCTGACGCGCCCCAGAACTGGCCGCGCAACATGTTCGTCTGGCGGTCGAACCTGCTGGGATCGTCCGGCAAGGGGCACGAATACTTCCTCAAGCACCTTCTGGGCACCGATCATGGCGTCCAGGGCAAGGACCTGGGCGAGGAGGGCCGGCAGAAACCTGTGGAGGCCGTCTGGCATGACGAGGCGCCCGAAGGGAAGCTGGACCTGCTGGTCACCATCGACTTCCGCATGTCCACAACGGCCGTTTATGCCGACATCGTGCTGCCGACCGCGTCCTGGTACGAAAAGGACGACATGAACACGTCGGACATGCACCCGTTCATTCACCCGCTGCAGGCGGCGGTGGACCCGGCGTATGAGTCCAGGACTGACTGGGAGATATTCAAGTCGATCGCCCGCAAGTTCTCGGAAGTCGCGCCCGAAGTGCTGGGGGTCGAGACGGACGTGGTGCAGCTGCCGCTGCAGCATGATAGCCCCGCAGAACTGGCGCAGGACGTGGTCCGGGACTGGAAGCGCGGCGAGTGCGACCTGATCCCCGGCAAGACCGCGCCGGCCTATATCGAGGTGCAGCGCGATTATCCGAACCTCTACAAGCGCTTCACGGCGCTTGGCCCGCTGATGGAAAAGGTCGGCAACGGCGGCAAGGGGATCGCCTGGGACACCAGGGATGAGGTGCATCACCTGCAGGCGCTGAACGGCACCGTCACCGCCGAGGGACCGACCAAGGGCATGGCCCGGATCGAGACCGCCATCGACGCGGCCGAGGTCGTTCTGATGCTCGCCCCCGAAACAAACGGCGAGGTTGCCGTCAAAGCGTGGGAGGCGCTTGGCAAGGCCACCGGCCGCGATCACAAGCACCTGGCCGAGGTCAAGGAAGACGAGAAGATCCGCTTCCGCGACATCGCCGCTCAGCCTCGCAAGATCATCAGCAGCCCCACCTGGTCAGGGATCGAAAGCGAAGAGGTCTGCTACAACGCCGGCTGGACCAACGTCCACGAGCTGATCCCGTGGCGGACCCTGTCGGGGCGTCAGCAGCTCTATCAGGATCATGAATGGATGCGCGCCTTTGGCGAGTTCTTCGTCACCTGGCGGCCTCCGGTCGATCTCAAGACCGTTGGGGCGGATGCGACAAAGTCGCTGGCCGATGGCGAAAAGCACGTGGTGCTGAACTTCATCACGCCGCACCAGAAATGGGGCATCCACTCGACCTATTCGGACAACCTGCTGATGCTGACGCTGAACCGCGGCGGCCCGGTCGTCTGGATATCCGAGATTGACGCCAGGAAGGCGGGTCTGGTCGATAACGATTGGGTCGAGGTCTTCAACAGCAATGGCGTCATCGCCGCCCGTGCGGTGGTCAGCCAGCGGATGAAGGAGGGCACGATGTTCATGTATCACGCGCAGGAAAAGATCGTGAACACGCCGGGCAGCCAGATCACTGGGAAGCGCGGCGGGATCCACAACTCGGTCACGAGGATCGTGCCGAAGCCGACCCACATGATCGGCGGCTATGCGCAGCTGTCCTACGGCTTCAACTACTACGGCACCGTCGGCGCCAACCGCGACGAATTCGTGATCGTCCGCAAGATGACATCGGTCGACTGGCTCGACCAGCCCGCAACCCAAGTGGAGGCAGCGGAATGAAAGTACGTGCGCAAATCGGCATGGTGCTGAACTTGGACAAGTGCATCGGCTGTCACACCTGTTCAGTATCCTGCAAGAACGTCTGGACCTCGCGCGAGGGCGTCGAATACGCCTGGTTCAACAACGTCGAGACGAAACCCGGCATCGGCTATCCCAAGGACTGGGAAAACCAGAAGCGCTGGAAGGGCGGCTGGACACGGACCAAGAAGGGCCATCTGCAGCCCAGACAGGGCGGCAAGTGGCGCATCCTGGCCAATATCTTCGCCAACCCGAACCTACCGGATATCGATGACTTCTACGAACCCTTCGACTTCGACTACGACCATCTGAAATCGGCGCCCGAGATGCAGGCGTTTCCGACCGCGCGCCCGCGTTCTAAGATCACGGGCCAGCGGATGGAGAAGATCGAGTGGGGCCCGAACTGGGAGGAGATCCTGGGCGGCGAGTTTGCCAAGAGGTCCCAGGACCAGAACTTCGAGGGCGTGCAGAAGGACATCTATGGTGAATACGAAAACACCTTCATGATGTATCTTCCGAGGCTGTGTGAGCACTGCCTCAACCCAGCCTGCGTCGCCTCCTGCCCCTCGGGCGCGATCTACAAGCGCGAGGACGACGGCGTGGTGCTCATCGACCAGGAGAAGTGCCGCGGCTGGCGGATGTGCGTGTCCGGCTGCCCCTACAAGAAGATCTACTACAACTGGTCCACCGGCAAATCCGAGAAGTGCATCCTGTGCTATCCGCGCCTGGAGTCCGGCCAGCCGACGGTCTGTTCGGAAACCTGCGTCGGGCGCATCCGCTATCTGGGCGTGATGCTCTATGACGCGGATCGCATTGCCGAAGTGGCGGGGGTCGAAGATGAGGCGAAACTCTATGACGCGCAGTTGGGCATCTTCCTGGACCCAAGCGATCCGAAGGTGATCGAGGCGGCCCGCGCCGAAGGCATCCCCGAGGACTGGATCAGGGGGGCGCAGAACTCTCCGATCTGGAAGATGGCGATGGAGTGGAAGATCGCCTTCCCGCTGCATCCCGAATACCGGACGCTGCCGATGGTCTGGTATGTCCCGCCACTGTCCCCGATCCAGAACGCGGCCGAGGCCGGCAAGATTGCCGCGCAGGACGACATGCCTGACGTGCGCAGCCTGCGCATCCCGCTGCGTTACCTGGCCAACATGCTGACAGCGGGTGACGAGGCTCCGGTGGCGGCCGCTCTGGAGCGGATGCTGGCCATGCGGTCTTACATGCGCTCCAAGACCATTGACGGCGTGATCAACTTGGGCGTCGCCAATCGTGTCGGCCTGACCCCGCACCAGATCGACGAGATGTATCAGTTGCTGGCCATTGCCAACTACGAGGACCGCTTCGTCATCCCGACGACCCACCGCGAACTGGTCGAGGATGCCTATGATCTGAAGGGGGGCTGCGGCTTCACCGACGGCAATGGCTGCTCGTCCGGCCACAGCGGATCGCTGTTTGGTGGCAAGAAGTTCCGCAGCCCGCAGGAGTTCATCGCATGAAGACCTTCAAGGCACTCTCCCTCTTGCTGAGCTATCCGACCGAAGATCTCGTGGCGGCCATCCCCGCTATCGAGGAGGTTCTGCACGCCGAGGGCCTGCTGGGCCCCTGCCGCTTGCAGGACCTGGCGCCCTTGCTGCACCGGCTGGCGTCCGAGGACCTTTATGATCTGCAGGAACGCTATGTCCTGCTGTTCGACCGCTCACGGACGCTGTCGCTGAACCTGTTCGAACATGTTCATGGCGAGGGCCGCGATCGTGGTGGCGCCATGGTCGATCTGCTGGAGACCTATCGGTCGGGCGGCATGGACCTGGCCGCGACTGAACTACCCGATCACCTGCCGGTTCTGCTGGAATACCTTTCCACGCGACCCATCGCCGAGGCACGCGCGATGCTGGCCGATGCCGGCCACATCCTGGGTGCGCTCTCGGAACGTCTCGACCGGCGCGACAGGCCTTATGCCGCTGTTCTCTCCGCGCTGGTCGCCCTGTCGGAGACGGACTGCGAGCCGACGGCCGAGTTGGCGCAGATCCCGGACGATAATCCCGAAGATCTCGAAGCGCTCGATGCGGTCTGGGCAGACGCGCAGGTCGTCTTTGGCCCGGACCCGAACGCAGGCTGCCCCGTCAGCCGCGACATTCTTGCACGCATGGACCCTCGCGCCCCTGCCGCGGCAGCCGTGAACTGAAAGGCGATTGCCATGAACAACTTTCTTTTCGGTGTGTTCCCCTACATCGCCATCACGGTGATGATACTTGGGTCGATCGTTCGCTATGAACGAGATCCCTTCACCTGGAAGTCGAAGTCCAGCCAGCTGCTGCGCAGGCGGCAGTTCGTGCTCGGCTCCATCCTCTTTCATGCTGGCGTGCTGGTGATCCTGGGCGGGCACCTGATCGGCCTGTTGACGCCGATCGCCATCTTCGACGCGTTGGGCGTCAGCCATGGTGCAAAACAAGTACTTGCCATGACAGCAGGCGGCATAGCCGGCATCATGGCCCTCGTGGGCGGTGGGCTATTGCTGCACCGCCGCCTGACGGACCCGCGCATCCGCGTCCATTCAACATTGGCGGACACTGGTATCCTGGTGCTGCTGCTGGCGCAGCTGGTGCTGGGGCTGCTCACGATCGTGGTCTCGATGCAGCACCTGGACGGGCATGAGATGGTCAAGCTGATGAGCTGGGCGCAAGGCATCGCCTATTTCCGCACCGGCGCCGCCGACCACATGGCTGACGTGCACATCCTCTTCAAGATGCACATTCTGCTGGGCCTGACCATCTTCCTGCTGTTTCCCTTCACGCGTCTCGTGCACATGATCTCCGCTCCGATCCGCTATGTCTGGCGCCCCGGATATCAGATCGTGCGCAGCAAGCGCCAGGCAGCACGGTGATTGCGATGCAGATGAAACCCCTGTTGCCGCCGGTCGCCGTGAATGGCGTGACCATTGATCCTGCCCTGATCGCCGCCGAGGCGCAGAACCACCCGGCCCCAAAGGGCAAGCCGGGTGCCGCCTGGAAGGCTGCGGCCCGTGCGCTGGCGGTCCGGGAACTGCTGCTGCAGGAGGCCCGCCGGCATGCCATTGCCCCCGATCCGGTCGAAATCGAGCCCGGCCGGTGGGAGACCGAGGAGGAGGCACTTGTCCGGCAGCTTCTGGATGAGGCGGTCATACCCGCGCCTGCCGACGAGGCAACACTTCGGGCCCGTTACGACGCAGAGCCGGATCGCTTTGCGGCACCAGCACTGTTCGAGGCGGCGCACATTCTCTTTGCAGCCGCGCCGGATGACACGGAAAGCCGCAACGCGGCCCGTGTGCAGGCTCACGAAATCCTGGTCCAACTGCAACATCAGCCAAGCCAGTTCGCGGATTTGGCAATGCGCTACAGTGCTTGCTCCTCCAAGACCGCAGGAGGCGTTCTGGGGCAGCTGAGTTCGGGCGACACCGTTCCCGAATTCGAGGCCGCGCTGAACGCCATGGAGGAGGGAAAGATCGCCTTGGCAGAAACGCGTTATGGCATCCATGTCATTCGGCTGGATGCCCGCGCTCAAGGCGCCGTACTGCCGTTCGAAGTTGTTCTGCCGCATCTGAGAGAGGCATATGAGAAAGCGGCGTGGCTGCAGGCCAGCCGCGACCTGATTACGGAACTTGCCGCCCGCGCGCAGGTGTCTGGGACCGAGCTGGCCTAGGAAAATATCATGCAACTGGGATATGTCAGCCTGCCAGGGCGGGGCGCAAACGACGAGTTCCTCGCACAAGTCGCGACGCAGCTTCAGCGTCGAGGCGTCCGCCTTGCGGGAACCGTGCAAAGCAATGTGGAACGGCCCGACCGGAAAAAATGCGACATGGATATCGTTGTCCTCCCGCACGGTCCGGTGCTGCGGATCAGCGAGGATCGAGGCGATCTGGCCCGCGGCTGCCGGCTGGATGCCGGTGTTCTGGAGCAGGCGGTGGTCGAGGTCGCCCAAGCGCTGCCCAGAGCGGAACTGCTGATCGTCAACAAGTTCGGGAAGCAGGAGGCAGAGGGGCGGGGAATGGCGCCCCTGATCGCGGACGCGCTGGACCAGGGTATCCCGGTGCTTCTGGGGGTCAACGGATTGAACCTTCCGGCCTTTCAGGATTTTGCGGCGGGACTTGAGATCGCGCTGCCTGCCGAGCCTGCACGAGTTCTGGAGTGGTGCCTTGAATTGACCCGCCACCTTGCTGCCTGACAGGCCTCAGCAGCACAAATGAACACGCCCGGTGCCGAAAGGCGCCGGGCGTCTTGCGTCGTCACGCCGCCTTCTGCCTTGAAGGTCGCCGCGGTGCGAGCCGCGGGCGCAAGAGGACCGGCGCGTAGGCGAGCGCAAAGCCCCCGAAGGCCAGGATCCAGAGGGCTGCCGATATGTGCAGGAACAGCATCGGGCTACTGGCCAGGCCCGCCGCCACGCGGGCGACGACGGAACCAACCAAGGAAAGATAAAGCGTCACCGTCACCGGCCCCGCGTGAAGCGCACGGCCGGTATGACCAAGCGAGGCGCGGCTCATGACGGCGAGCGTCATCAGCCCGATCGCCCCCGCCAGCCAGACATGCCGGGCCGCAGCCGATGCAATGAAGCCCGCCTCTGCAGTGGCCTCGGCCAGGAAGCCCAGGGACAGCATTGCATAGGCTACGTGCAGCGCCCAAAGCAGCGGCTCGGCCCGCACCTGCCAGCCGCACCAGCGCGACTGCCGCCACAGATGCGCCAGCCCCGCCGCTGCCAGCAGCCATGCAGTTGCCTTTGTATCAGGCACCGCGACAAAGGCCGCCAGCGCAGCAACTGTCAGCGCCATGGCGCCGCCGTCCGCGCCGCCGAATGGGACCGGCAAGCGATGAGCCCCTTTGGCGGCCAGCCAGTTGCGGGAAAAGCTCGGAATGATCCGCCCGCCGATCAGCGCGATCAGGATCAGGGCGATCGCAAGTCCGAGGCGCATGCCCATACCCTCGGATGCGGTGCCAAGGCGCGCGGCCTCGACATGGAAAATCCCGTTTGCCACGCCGTAGATGCCGATCAGGACGACCACGGGCAGGTTGCGCCAGTTTCGTCCGCTCAGAACCTCGCGCGACATGAAGACGACCAGCGCCGCCGCCAGCGACAGGTCGGCCAGGGCAACAGCCTGCCAGGGCAGCAAAGCCGAAAGCAGCATCGCCACCCGCCCCAGGCTCCACAGCACCACCAGACCCAGCAACGGCCATCCCAGGACCGGCAAGCGCCCGGTCCAGTTCGGGATCGCCGTCAGGACAAAGCCGCCAATGACAGCCCCCAGATAGCCGAACAGGAACTCGTGCGCGTGCCAGCTGATCGGATCGAACTGCAAGGGCAGGGCGACCGCCCCTGACAGCACCGCGATCCACAGCACCATGGCCACGACTGCCCAAAGGGCCGCCAACAGGAAGAAGGGCCGGAAACCATGGCTGAGCCAGGCCGGTCCGGTGAAGGTTCGCATCTTCTGCGCGGTAGTCATGTCTGATCCTTTTGGGGGCGGTCCCGTTGATCGCGGGAAATTGCAGAGGTGCACCGTCTTGCCGCGGATCCGGAGAGGGGTCCTTGTCCCGCATCAAACAGCATCCCGGTGCGGCGCGTCAGCCGAGCCCGAAAGCAGGTCTCGTCCAGCCCGTATGCAGCGCAGGCCTCGGCGATGGCATGAAAGCGCGCGACGGGGCAGCCGGGGCAAAGCATCCGCTGATCCAGGAAGACGGACGCGGCCTGCGGGCAGGCAGCGAAAAGCTCTGACAACGGAAGGTCGGGGTCGCTGAAGTTTGGGGCGGCCATGTCCTGCTCCGGATGGTGCGGGAATATCCTGCACGCGAAAATCGTCCGGTTCTTTGCGCCAGCGCAATAACTGCTCGGGTTTCGCCGTCTAGAACCAGGTTATCCAAAACAGACAGCCGGACCACGAGATGTCAGAATTTCTAACCAAATCACGGGCCAGGAACGTGTTCTACGGGGGATCTCTGTTCTTCGTCGTCGTGTTCGTGGCCCTGACGGCCCAAAGCCACCGCCACATCGTCGCCACCTCGACTGCCGGCATGCCGCTGACCGAAGAGGTCAGGCTGGGCAAGCACGTGTGGGAGCGGAACTCCTGCATCAACTGCCACACCCTGCACGGAGAGGGCGCCTACTTCGCCCCCGAGCTGGGCAATGTGATGACCCGCTGGAGCGTCGCCGACGATCCGGAGGGCGCGTACCAGATGCTCAACGGGTGGATGGAGGCGCAACCGTCTGGGATCGAGGGGCGGCGCCAGATGCCGCATTTCGAGATCACCGAGGAGGAGATGCGCGGGCTGGCGCAGTTCCTGCGATGGGCCGACCAGACAGACACCCAGAACTGGCCCCCCAACGACGCGGGCTGAGAGAGAAACGTCATGAGATATCAAACACAGAAGGTTGCCTACGCATATTTCCTTGCCGCCATGGCGTTGTTCGCGATCCAGGTCATGGGCGGGCTGTTGGCGGGCTGGATCTACGTGTCGCCCAACACGCTGTCCGAGGTGCTGCCCTTCAACGTGATCCGCATGATCCACACCAACGCGCTGATCGTCTGGCTGCTGCTGGGCTTCTTCGGCGCCGCTTATTACCTCGTGCCCGAGGAAAGCGAGCGCGAGATCTTCTCGGTGAAGCTCGCCTATCTTCAACTCGGCATCCTCGTGATCGGCACATTGGGGGCCGTGGTCTCCTATCTCGTCGGCATTCACGGCGGGCGCGAGTTCCTGGAACAGCCGCTCTGGGTAAAGTTCGGCATTCTCGTGGGTGCGGTGATCTTCCTCGTGAACATCTCGCTGACCTTCCTGACCGGGCGCAAGACGGCGATCACCAACATCCTGATGATGGGCCTGTGGCTCTTGTGCCTGCTCTGGGTCTTTGCCTTCATCAACCCCGACAACCTCAGCCTCGATAAGATGTACTGGTGGATGGTCGTGCACCTTTGGGTGGAAGCCACCTGGGAACTGGTCATGGCCGCGATCCTCGGCTTCCTCATGCTGAAGCTGACCGGCGTCGACCGCGAGGTGGTCGAGAAATGGCTTTATGTCATCGTCGCCACCGCGCTCTTCTCGGGGATCCTGGGTACGGGGCACCATTTCTACTGGATCGGCACACCGGGCTACTGGCAGTGGATCGGCTCGATCTTCTCGACCTTCGAGGTGGTTCCCTTCTTCGCGATGATGTCCTTTGCCTTTGTCATGGTCTGGAAAGGCCGCAGAAACCACCCGAACAAGGCCGCGCTGCTGTGGTCGCTCGGCTCCTCCACCGTCGCCTTCTTCGGCGCGGGCGTCTGGGGCTTCCTGCACACGCTGCACGGAGTGAACTTCTACACCCACGGCACGCAGATCACCGCCGCCCACGGGCACCTGTCCTTCTATGGCGCCTACGTCGCCCTTAACCTGGCAATGTTCACCTACGCGATGCCCGCGCTGCGGGGCCGCCACCCGTACAACCAGGCGCTCAACATGGCGTCCTTCTGGCTGATGACCGGGGGCATGGCCTTCATGACCTTCACGCTGACCTTCGCGGGCACCATCCAGACGCACATGCAGCGCATCGTCGGCGACTACTACATGGATGTGCAGGACCAGCTGGGGCTGTTCTACCTGATGCGCTTCGGGTCGGGCGTGGCCGTGGTCCTGGGCGCCATCCTCTTCATCTACTCGATGCTGGCGGTTCGCCGCGAAGCCGTCAAACCCGGCCTGGTGGCCGTTCCCGGAGAATGAGACCATGCGAGACGTACAAACCGGTCTGCCTTTCTATGAACCCGTCGCCGATGAATGTGCCGTGTTCGCAGCAGCCCATGCCAACGGCCTGCCCCTTCTTCTGAAGGGACCGACCGGCTGCGGCAAGACGCGCTTCGTGGAGCATATGGCGGCACGGCTGGACCTGCCGCTGCATACGGTCGCCTGCCACGACGATCTGTCAGCCGCCGATCTCA
Organism: Paracoccus rhizosphaerae; assembly: GCF_026162645.1. GTDB lineage: Bacteria > Pseudomonadota > Alphaproteobacteria > Rhodobacterales > Rhodobacteraceae > Paracoccus > Paracoccus rhizosphaerae. The sequence goes on along the minus strand of NZ_JAOTBE010000051.1, from coordinate 8,900 downwards.
TTGGGCGCTACCTGCTGAAGGGCGGAGAGACGGTTTGGGTCGATGGTCCGCTGACCCGCGCGGTGCGCGAGGGCGGCATCTGTTACCTCGATGAGGTGGTGGAGGCTCGCAAGGACGTGACGGTCGTATTGCACCCGCTGACCGACGACCGCCGCCGGCTGGTCATCGACCGTACGGGCGAGGAACTGGCGGCACCCCGGTCCTTCATGCTGGTGGCCAGCTACAACCCCGGCTACCAGAACATCCTGAAGAAGTTAAAGCCTTCCACCCGCCAGCGCTTCGTCTCCCTCGGCTTCGACTTCCCGTTGGCGGAGGTGGAAATCCCCGTCCTCTGCCGCGAAAGCGGGCTCGACGAAGCGCGCGCCAGCGCGCTGGTGCGGCTGGCAGGGCGCATCCGCGGGCTCTCCGGGATGGATCTTGAGGAGGGCGTGTCGACCCGGCTGCTGATTTATGCCGCCACGCTGATCGCCGGCGGTATGACGGTGGACCGCGCCATCGAGGCCGCCATCATCGAACCCCTCAGCGACGAGCCCGACGTGCAGCAGGCTCTGCGCGATCTGGCCGCGGTCATCTATGGGTAGGATCCATGCTGCACGTTCTGGACCTGATGGAGCCCGAGGAGACCGTTGGCAATCTTTGGCACGACATGGCCAGCCGATGGGGCGCGGCCACGGGCGATACCAGCCGGGCCGTGGGCTTCGGCGAGATGCGCCCGTCGGTGGCAACGCTCTTCCGGGCCTTGGGCGGTGCGGCGGGGGTAGAGATCACGACCGCCCCCCTCACTACCTCCGATCACCGGCCCGATCGCATCCGCCGGATCGGCACCCCGCGCGAAAAAGCCTTTCTCGCCGACTTTGACGGTGACCGCCTGCGACTACCGCCGTTGATCGACATTTTCCCGACGCGAGAGTTGAACCGCGCAAACTACCTGTGGCTGGCCGCGCTGGCCGCCCTTGCCGAGATCCCGTCGCGGCAGGCTGATATGCTTGCCGCCGACCGGGCGGAGATCGCGGCACTGGCCGCCGCTTCGGCACAAGCCTACGCCGGCTGCCCGGGGCTGCGCCGTCCCTATGACGATCTTTGCCGCGAGATCGCATCCGTCCGCCGCCGCACCGGGCTGCCGCGCTGCGAGGCCGGGGTGGAGCGGCTGATCCTCAGCGTGCTTTCCAGCGGTACAATATCCGAGGAAACCGCCGGTCCAACCCCGCGCGGCTACCGGACCTATGCGCCTGTGCCGATCTGGCTGCGCCTGCGTCCATCGATCAAGTCAGGCAAGGCAGTGCCCGAGGAGGGCGAGGCTCCAGGTCCGGCAGTCGGCGTGCCGATCCGCAAGGAAGCTCGGCGTGAGGACCGCGACCAGGCGAACCGCCGTGACAGCTTTATTGTCCACCGCTTCGAGTCCATCATGTCCTGGGCAGAGAGCCTGAACATCAACCGCCTGGTCGATGATGACGATCAGGACAACGCGGCCAAGGCCGCCGAGGATCAGGATCACCTGACCTTCAGCCAGAACCTGAAGCGGGCCGCGACGCGGCTGCGCCTGTCGCTGGACCTGTCGCCACAGGATGCGGAGCACGAGCAATTGGCGGGCAAGTTCACCTATCCTGAGTGGAACCGCCGCTCGAGCTCCTACATGCCGGGACATGTTCGCGTGCTGGAGGTCGAGGCGACGGCGCGCGGGGAGTATCGGCCCGATCCGCGCCTTGTAGCCCGCGTGAAGCGGCAGTTCGCGCCGCTGCATCCGCGCCGGGTCGTCCTGCCCCGGCAGATCGATGGCGAGGATCTGGACCTCGATGCTGTCATCACCTCGTGTACAGAGCTCGCCTCAGGGCGCGAGGGCAGCGATCGTGTCTGGCAGGCGGGCCGTCCGATGGCGCGGGATCTGAGCGTGGCGATCCTGATGGACTGTTCCCGCTCGACCGAAGCGGCTTTGGGCGATACTTCGGTGATTGAGGTCGCGCGTGAGGCGCTGTCGGCACTGGCCGAGGGGATCGACACGGCCGGGGACCGGCTCGGGATCTGGGGCTTTTCCTCGCTCCGTCGCGACCGGGTCTTCCTGCACCGCGCCAAGACGTTCGAGGAGCCGATGTCACCCGCTGTCACCGCGCGCATCGGGGGGCTGCGGCCAGGGCATTACACGAGGCTGGGGGCTGCGGTTCGGCATGTTTCGGCGCAACTGGCGAAGGAGGGTGCCGCGCGACGCCTGCTCCTTGTGCTCACCGACGGCAAGCCCAATGACCTCGATCACTACGAAGGCCAGCACGGCATCGAGGACAGTCGTATGGCCGTCCGCGAAGCCCGGGCGCTGGGGCAGGCGGTGCATGGCGTGATCGTCGACGTCGACGGGCAGGACTGGTTCGCCCGCATCTTTGGCCGGGCAGGCTTCACCCTGCTGCCGCACCCCGAGCGGCTGCCACGAGCGCTGCCCGAGATATACCAGACCCTTACCATGGAGACGTGACATGAACCGCCTGCTGATCCTTGCCCTTCTTTTGCCAGCAGAGGCCTTCGCTGCAAGTTTTGAGCGCCCGATCCCGCAGCCGCAGACTGATGCGGCCGAATTCTGGTTCCTCCTGGCGTCGATCGCGCTGATTGCCGCCTTGATAGCTGTCCAGATGCTGGTGAACCGGCGATGAGACCGCCGCTGAAACTGGTGGCCGCGCTTTTTCCGTTCGGGGCAGGTGCGATGGCCGTGAACCTTTTCTTCGCCTCCCTGATCGGGTCCTGGCTGGGCTGGCGCGTGCTGACCCCTTGGGAGGCCGCAGCTGGCGGCCTGCTGATCGGGCTGCCGCCCACCTGGGCCTTCGCCTCCCACATCATGCGCCTCATGAGACAGGCCGAGGCGTGATGACCGGCTGGACAGAATACACGCTGGCGCTGCTCCTGTTCGTGGCCAGTCATTTTCTGCCCCGGCTGGGTAGGCTGCGCGAGCGCTTGATCGCGGCGGCAGGGCGGCGCATCTACTTTGGCGCTTATGGCCTTCTATCGGTTGTGTTGCTGATCTGGGTCATCATGGCTGCCGGGCGCGCACCCTATGTCGAAATCTGGCCGCCACTGCCGTGGACAAGGTGGGTCCCCAACCTGGCAATGCCGCTGGCAGCAGTTCTTGCCGCATGGGGAGCCGGTCTTCCGCAGGCCGTCACTTTGGGCGGGCGGGGCGGCGCGGCATTCGACCCGCACAATCCGGGTGTCGCGGCGGTATCGCGCCACCCGTTATTCCTCGCGCTTGCGCTCTGGGCTGGGTCGCATCTCGTGGCGAATGGCAACCTCGCTCACGTGATCCTGTTCGGCAGCTTCCTTCTCATGGCTGTTGCGGCCATTCCCGCCTTCGATGCCAAGGCGCAGCGGGCGCTCGGAGGCGGGGCCAAGGCTTATTTCGGTCACACGGCCATTCTGTCGTTTGCGCCGTTGACCCAGAGAGCGTGGCTGCGTCGGAACGGGCGCGCAGCGTTTCTTCGTGGAGCTGCGGGCGTGCTGATGTGGCTGGGCTTTCTCCATCTTCACACGCGCCTGATTGGTGTCTCGCCCTTTCCCCTTGGATAGTTTGGCTCCCGGTCGCAGGTCAGTAGGCGACCTCCCACGGTTGTGACCCCAGCATCTATGCGTTACCGGCAGGGCAGCAGCCGCGGCCCGCTCTCAGGACCATTGGACTTTGAGCAGGACGAAGCGTGGAGGTTCAGCTTGCCTTGGACATTCTTGAAGAACCTTGCGGCCACGGGTCAGGTCAGCGCGCGCGCCAGCACGGTGGCAGATGTGGGTCTTGCCTTGCTGGACGGGGAAGGGGTGGTGACGGTCTGGGATAAGGGTGCCGAGGCGATCACGGGCTGGCACCCTAAGGACATCATTGGCCGGTCTTTCAGCCTCTTCCTGCCGCCTGAGGCCGCCAGCCAAGAAGTGGACACGATCTTGGGCATGGTGCACAAGAACGGACGCCATGAAGTGGAAGGAGAGTGTCGGCGCCGGGAGGGCGAAGCGTTTTCGGGCAAGCTCGTCATCAGCGCCTTGGGCGATGGCTCAGGCAAACATGGCGGTTTAGCCGTTGTTCTGCGCGATCTGACGGCGCAGGTGGCCGTGGAGGACGCCCTTCGTGCGCGCGAAGCGCACATGCGCTCGGTCCTTGACGCCATTCCCGACGCCATGATCGTCATCGACGCGCGCGGGGCCATCCAGTCATTCAGCGCGGCCGCCGTCAAGCAGTTCGGTTATGAGCCCGATGAGGTATTGGGACAGAACATCAGTCTTCTGATGCCCGAACCCTATCGTTCCGAGCATGACGATTATCTTGACCGCTACGCAAGAACCGGGAGGCGGCGCGTGATCGGGATGGGGCGGGTGGCCATGGGGCAGCGCAAGGACGGCTCCACATTCCCGATGGAGTTGTCCGTGGGTGAGATGCAATCAGCTGGACAGCCATTCTATACCGGATTCATTCGCGATCTGACAGAGCGTCAGAAAACAGAAGCGCGGCTGCAGGAGCTGCAATCCGAACTCGTCTTCATGTCACGTCTGTCCGCCATGGGGGAAATGGCCTCCACCCTGGCGCATGAGATCAATCAGCCACTGACCGCGATCACGAACTATCTTCGCGGATGCCGTCGTCTTGTTGAGCGGATGGATGGCGAACAGGCGGATATGCTTCGGGACGCGCTTGGACTTGCCGGGGACCAGGCCCTTCGTGCGGGAGACGTCATTCGCCACCTGCGCGAATTCGTTGCGCGGGGCGAAGGTCAGCACCGGATCGAAAGCCTGCCCAAGCTGGTCGAGGAAGCCAGCGCCCTGGCGCTGGTTGGCATGCGCGAGATGGGCGTCCAAATCACCATACAGATCGATCCGGAGACGCGATGGGTGCTGGCTGACCGTATCCAGATCGAGCAGGTGATCTTGAACCTCGTTCGGAACGCGATCGAGGCCATGCAGGAGTGCCCGCGCCGTGAGCTTGTCATCAGCACTCATCCAGGAACCGAAGGCGGGACGGCCGAAGTACGGGTGTCTGATACGGGTCCAGGCCTCGCGTCCGAGGTCAGCGCCCGCATGTTCCAGCCCTTCGTGACTACGAAGGAAAAGGGAATGGGCGTCGGCCTTTCGATCTGCCGGACCATTGTTGAAGCACATGGAGGTCGCATCTGGACACGTCCCGGCCCGGCGGGGGGAGCGGTGTTCGCCTTTACCCTGATGTTGGCCAATCACGAGGAGGAGCTCGATCATGACCAGTGAAGCAGTTGTGCATGTCGTGGATGATGATCTGGCAGTCCGTCAGTCGCTTGCCTTTCTTCTGGCCTCCGATGGCCTGCCGGTGCGGCTTTACGATTCGGCGGGCAGTTTTCTGGAAAAAGCCGGGATGGCGGCTTCGGGTTGTGTCGTGACTGACGTGCGGATGCCTGACATGGACGGGATCGAGCTCTTGCGCAGGCTCAAGGACGCGACATCCCGTTTGCCGGTGATCGTGATGACCGGCCATGCCGATGTGCCGATGGCCGTCGAGGCGATGCGGATCGGCGCCTTCGACTTCGTGGAAAAGCCCTTCGATGACGAGGTACTTCTTCGGGCGATCCGCGCAGCCTTGTTGCAGCGAAACGGCGAGCGCGAGCGCGAGGCCGAACTGGACAAGCTCAGGGAACTTGAGGATAGCCTGTCGTCGCGAGAGCGGGAGGTCATGGACGGCCTTCTCAAGGGCAAGGCGAACAAGGTCATTGCACACGAACTAGGTCTGAGTGCGCGAACCGTGGAGATTTACCGGGCTAACGTGATGACCAAGATGCAGGCCAAAAGCTTGTCTGACCTCATCCGTCAGGCCTTGGCGCTTCGCGCAGAAAACGGAACCGAGACAAATCGTCAAGGCGGTTGATCTGGATCAGTGCGCGAACTTTCGGAAACCGGCAGGGCTGACGGGGCCAATACAGGGGCTTGCCCATGTCCGCTTCCTCCGCTCCGGTCCTTGTCGTCATCAGCGACAGTGCTGTCCGGGATTCGCTTCGGTTCGCTCTCGAGATGGAGGGTTTGCAGGTTCGTGCCTATGCCGATCCGTTGGCTCTTCTTCTAGAGCAGGACATGCCAGATCAGGGGTGCCTGGTTCTGGACGGGCTAGCGACGGCAATGGAAGGCGCAGACCTTGTCCGTCGGTTGCGAGATTGCGGGATTGCTCTGCCGGTTATCCTGATTACGGAGCAGACGCCGAAGGAAGAGGAAGCGGAGGAGGGCGTGCAGCTTGTTTGCGGAAAACCTTTGAACAGCGACGTTCTTGTTGCCAGCATCATCAACGCTCTTGCTGTGCCGGCGACCTCAGCCTGATGCCCATATAGGTAATTCTACCTAGGAAAGAACACGAATGTCGCAGGGCGTGCGGCGGCTCTATTTGATCCTCAGATGTCCCACCGTGGATGACAAGAGGTTCCGATGTCCAGTCTCGCCACTGCAGCCCATGCCACGCCCAGCAATGTTGTTCTGTCTTGGCGAACGCCGTCGAAGGCGATGCACAAGACGTCAGGCTCTGCCCTTATCACCCGCCGCATTGGCAAGAATGAGACCATCTTCTCGGAGGACGATCGCGCCCTTCATGTTTACCGGGTTATCTCCGGGGCCGTTCGCACGTCTCGATTCCTGACCGACGGCCGTCGCCAGATCGACGAATTCTATTTCGATGATGACGTTTTTGGCCTGGAGGGAGGTGACGAGCATCGCTGCACGGCCGAAGCAGTCGAAGACACGGTCATCGCGGTGTACCCGCGCAACATCTTTGTCAGTCCGTCGGCGGAAGATGCAGCCACATCGGGCCAGCTGGTCGCGGCACTGGCGCGCTCGCTGACCCGCGCCCGGGAACACATGTTGCTTCTTGGCTGCAAGACAGCGATCGAGAAGATCGCCGCGTTCCTCCTTGGCCTGTCAGAACGCCTGAGAAGCGACGTTCTCTGCCTGCCGATGACGCGGCTGGACATCGCTGACCACCTCGGCCTCACCATCGAAACCGTTTCTCGCTCGCTGACACAACTCGAGCGGGCAGGCCTGATCGAGGCGATGTCAGGACGCCGCTCGATCGTGCTGCGCGACGTGAAGGGCCTTCGTCAACTCGACGCGTGAGGAGGCGCGACCATTCCCCGGAGTTGCTCTTGACCGCCGATCCTGCTCTTGCGGGCCAACATAGACGGACGTGGAGCTGCGCCTTACGCCGCTGCCCTTGTTGGATCGTAAGAACGTGGTGACATCACCTCCGTCCGGCGAACCGGCTATGGGCGGCGCCAGCGGCACCGCACCTGTTGGAGGAGCAGAAGCAGATTTCACTCGACCTGCGCGAGGAGATCATCCATGCGGCCCTTGGCGTTGCCCTTTTGCGGAACTGCGGCGGCCTCAGCTAGATTCAAGGCTTGGCCAACCTGAAGCAGGGCAACCATGCCCATGGCATAATACTAATTATCGGTATGTTAGTTGTAGAAGCAAAGTAGAATTGTCGCGAACTGGCAAAGTTGATTTGTCGCCTCTGCCCTGAAGACTGACGCTGCATTGAGCAGCATGGCATGAGGGCTTTCGACATGGGACTTATCCTAATGAGCGAACACGAGCTTCAACGGATCGAGGTGCTATCTCCAGGTGCTGGATGGCAGCCTGCGCACGGCCACGGCGGCGCAAGTGCTGGGGCTGAGTCAGCGCCAGGTGCAGCGTTTGATCCGCGAGGTTCGGGCTGACGGCGCGATGGCCGTGCGCCACAAGCTGCGCGGCCGACTGTCCAACAACCGCATCAGCGATCTGAAGCGTGATTATGTCCTGTCGCTTCCTGGTCGTGTTGAAGAACGTCGAAAAGCGCACCAAGCCGATCATGGCGCAGATCGCTCAAGCGCTCGCGCCCCTGCCCCCGCATGCCTGCCGATCAATCACCTTTGATCGCGGCTCCGAGTTCATCGACTGGCCGCATCTACAGGCCGAAGTGGGCACCCAGACCTGGTTCTGCGAAGCGCAGTTGCCGTGGCAGAAAGGTGCCGTGGAGAACGCCAACAAACGGCTTCGACGCTGGCTCTGCCGCGACACCGACCCAAACTCGCTTTCTCAGGAGGAACTCCGGCAACTCTGCGCGGGCCTCAATGCCACGCCGCGCAAGCGCCTCGGCTTCCGCACCCCTGCCGAGGTGTTCAAGACCAACCTGCTCGGAAGCGGCTACAGAAGGGAAAAAACTCTCCCGGAAACCGAAGTCGCATTTGGGCTAGCGCGTCCACCCTTCGACGGAGAAGGCGGGCCGGGGCCGGCTTAGCGTTAACCTGCGACACTTCAATTCTGTGCAGGAAGCGTCAGATTAACTTGGTTGTAACACTGGTCGGTTCCTGGGACAGGCTATCCTGGAACGACCCTCGGCGTCAGCTTCAGGCAGAGCCAGATCGTGCTGGTCCCGGCCAGAGAAATCATCCCTGCGGATGCTGAGGTCCTCCAAGGCGTCTCCTCGGTCGGTGAAAACGCGATCACCGAGAAAAGCGCGCTGGTGGTTCGCGAGTCCGGAGCTGATCTAGTTCGCTTACCGGGGGCACGCGAATCGTCCGGTCTAGCTGGTCCTGCGCGTTACCTGGAGCCATGCGGGGAAATGGGTGACGGGGTTTGGAAAGGGGGCGTATTGTGGCGGGTGCTGAAGCCTGCCGAAACTTCCAAAGGAACGATACGCCATGGAAAAGACTACAGACATCATCCCCCTTCGTCAGCCGGAATCTGTTGAGGGCCGCTGACCGAGATCGCGCGCGACGGGGCACGCCGGATACTGGCGGCCGCGCTGAGGGCCGAGGCCGACGCCTTCGTCGCGCAGCACGCCGAAGAGATCCTGCCGGATGGCCGCCAGCGGGTTGTCCGGCACGGCTACGGGCCGGAGCGCAGCATCCTGACCGGGATTGGTGCGCTCGGCGTCCAGCGCCCGAAGGTGCGCGACCGCG
>NZ_JAOTBE010000050.1 GCF_026162645.1 Paracoccus rhizosphaerae | reverse complement strand
CCGACAGGCTAAGACGCGTGGTCATGCCACAAGGGTCAGACGTCGCGCACCACCCCGCCATCGGCCCTGGCCGGGGCCGGTGACGGGGCCAGTTTAGCAGAACGGAGATACAGAAGGGTCAAGCTCGGCGCTGTTGATGGAAGCTGCCGATCACTTTGATAAGCCATCTCTGGAATGTCGGGTGGAACGGTCGCCATTCGAGAAATGCTGCCACTTTAGCGGAACGGTTGTCCTCTACCCGCTGCCCACCGCCTCCCCCTTGGCCGCCGGCAATCCACGACCTTGATGATCCAGCGAGCTTCGGGTTTGTAAATTGCAGGTGGGGCCGTCTAGCCGATGCCGATTGCACTCGTCGTCTTACAACGGTTCGTTGCTGGCGGTCCGCGTGGGGCAAAGGTCAGCCGTGGTCGCCTAAGCCGTCACGTCCCAGGGTCTAGGTCGACCAGCACGTCATGGGTACATGATCGTGGCTCAACCGCGATTGATCAGCTGGCCGCTGAGCGCCGATCACCTGCCGAGTGGATGTCTCGACACCCGGCCCGTTCCAAGGGCGAGGGTCTCTGCGGCTATGAAAAAGGCCGCGCCTTGTGAAGGCGCGGCCCGTGATGAGGATCCGGATGGGATCAGAGTTCGTCGAGAGCCTCGACGGCCTTCTCGAGCTCTTCCTTGGTGACGGTCTTCTCCTCGACCTTCGCCTGCTCGGCGATCAGGTCGACGACCTTGTCCTCGAAGATCGGTGCGCGCAGTTGCTGCTGAGCGCCCTGGTTCTGCTGGATGAACTCGAAGAACTGACGTTCCTGACCGGGATACTGACGCGCGGCGCGCAGCACCGCTTGAGTCATTTCCTGGTCGGTGACGGTCACTTCGGCCTTCTGGCCGATCTCGGCCAGCAGCAGGCCGAGGCGGACGCGACGCTCGGCCAGGGTCTTGTGCTCTTCGGTCGGCTCGATCGAGCCGTGGTTGTGGTCGTGAACCTCGGGGTTCTCCTCGTGCCACAGCTGGTGGGCGATCTGCTGCGCTTCAGCTTCGACCAGCGACTGCGGCAGGTCGAACTTGACCTTCTGGTCCAGCTGGTCCAGCAGCGACCGCTTCATCACGGCGCGGGCGGCACCGGCGTATTCGGCCTCAAGACGTTCGGTGATCTGCTTCTTCAATGCGTCCAGGTCTTCGGCGCCGAACTTCTTGGCCAATTCGTCGTCGATCTCGGCTTCCTTCGGAGCCTTCACGGCCTTGACCTTACATTCGAAGGTCGCGTCCTTGCCGGCCAGGTGCGGGGCCCCGTATTCCTCGGGGAACTTGACCTCGACCTTCAGTTCGTCATCGGCCTTGGCGCCGACCAGCTGATCCTCGAAGCCGGGGATGAAGCTGTTCGAACCCAGGACCAGCGGATAGTCCTCGGCCTCACCGCCCTCGAACGCCTCGCCGTCGACAAAGCCCTTGAAGTCGATCACGACCTGATCGCCCTCCTTGGACTTGCTGCCCTTGCGACGATCCTCGAAGGACTGCGACGACTTTGCCAGGTTCTGCAGCGCCTCAGTGACGGCGGCTTCCTCGGCGGGAACGGTCAGCTTTTCCAGCGACAGGCTGGTCAGGTCGACTTCGGGGATGGCGGGCAGCGTCTCGTAGGTCACGTTGACCACGACGTCGTCGCCTTCCTTCCAGCCTTCACCGTTTTCTATTTCGACCTTGGGCTGGGTCGCCGGACGGTCGCCCGAGCCTTCCAGGTGCTCGCGAAGGGCGGTGTCGATGCTGTCCTGCATGGTCTCGCCCAGGATGCGCGGGCCGAACTGCTTCTTCAGCATCGCCATCGGCACCTTGCCCTTGCGGAAGCCCTTCATCTCGACTTCGGGCTGAGCCTCTTTCAGCTTGGCATCGACTGCGGCGGCCAGGTCGGCGGCGGGCAGCGTAAACTGATACCCGCGCTTCAGACCGTCGTTCTGCGTTTCCTTGACCTGCATCTTACCCTCATAGACAGAAGGGCCGCCGATCCGCGGCGGCCTGTAAATTTGCGCCGTTCTAGTCATGTGCAGCCGGGCCTGCAAGCAGATTGCCGCGGCCGGCGCTGGAACATCGCCACCGCCCTGCGCTATGATTTGCGCCCAAGGAACAGGAGAAGCCGATGACCGCCCCGCTGGATGCCGCCGAACCCCGTCTGACGTCGCTGGCCCACGGGGGCGGATGCGGATGCAAGATCGCGCCCGGCGTGCTGTCGGGCCTGCTGCGGGGCAGCGCGGCCCTGCCCGTTCCGCCCGAGCTGCTAGTCGGGATAGAGACGTCGGACGACGCGGCGGTCTATCGACTGAACGAGCGGCAGGCACTGGTTGCAACGACCGATTTCTTCATGCCGGTTGTGGACGACCCCTACGACTTCGGCCGCATCGCCGCAACGAACGCGATCAGCGACGTTTATGCCATGGGCGCGACACCGGTCCTGGCGCTGGCGGTGGTGGGGATGCCCATCAACGCGATCTCGCATGACACCATTGCCCGCATCCTCGATGGAGGCGCCTCGATCTGCCGCGAGGCGGGCATTCCGATCGCTGGCGGCCACACGATCGACTCGGTCGAGCCAATTTATGGCCTTGTGGCGCTTGGGCTGGTCGATCCTGCGCGGTTGAAGCGGAATGCCGATGCGCGGCCGGGCGACCTTCTGGTGCTGGGGAAGCCGCTCGGCGTGGGGGTCATGTCGGCGGCGCTGAAGAAGGGCGCGCTGTCCCCCGAGGGTTACACCCGGATGATCGACGTCACCACCCGGCTGAACCGCCCCGGCCCCGACCTTGCGGCCATCGACGGGGTGCATGCGCTGACTGATGTCACCGGTTTCGGCCTTGGCGGCCACGCACTTGAGATGGCGCGGGGGTCGGGCTGCGACCTGATGATCGATTGGCGGGCGGTGCCCCGGCTGGACGGGATCGAGGGACTGATTGCCGATGGCCATGTCACCGGCGCCTCGGCGCGCAACTGGGCCAGCTATGGTGACGGCATCGCCCTGCCCCAAGGTTTTACGGATGCCGACCGCGCTCTGCTGACCGACCCGCAGACCAGCGGCGGCCTGCTGGTCGCCTGCGCGCCCGATGCGTTGGCACAGGTGCAGGCGGCCTTCGCCGCCCACGGCTTCGACCGGGCGGCGGTCATCGGAGAGGTCGCAGGCAACGCCACGGCGCCGCGCGTCTTGCTGCGCTAGAACCTTAGCCCGAAGCTGATCTCGGCACCGTTCGACCCGATGCCGAAGCTGGCGGCCCCGAAGCCGATGCCGATCAGCGCCCCGCTGAGGGCCTGTTCGGCCGTATGCTCGCCCGCATGGACGCGGCTGACGGCAGTCAGGCCGGCGGCGCCATAGGCAAGGGCGCCGAGGCCCGGATCCTCGCGCCAGCATTTCCCCGCCAGGTCGGCGGCCCCAAAGCCCGCGGCTGCCGAATGGCCCGACGGAAAGCCCCGCCCCTCTCCGGACGGGCGCTGGCCAAGGGCACTGCCGTCGAAGAGCGTCTTCAGGCCCAGCACCACGACGGCCTGCACCACACCGCGAACCGCGAAATCCTCAAACCGGTCCTGATCCGCCGCGCAGACCGCGGCGGCCAGCGGCAGGCCGTATTTCATGGTCGTGCCGAAACGCTCGAACGTGTCGGCCGCGGCCGGTGCGGCCATTCCAGCGGCCACCGCCACCGGCAACAGGATGTGCCGCATGACCTATTGCTGCAGCGTCTGGATGTAGTCGGCCAGCGCGACAAGCCGCGCCGGCGTCGCGACGCGCTGCCCCGACCCGTCGTCATACATGACGACCGGCCCATCGCGGAGTGCTTCGAACACAGGCATGTGCGATTCGCTGCGGCCCATCGTATAGCCCACCAGCTGACCCATCACGCGGGTCTTCGGGAAGACGCCGCCGTTCTGGGATGCCAGCACCGTCAGGTCCGCTGGTGCCGGCTGCATCCCGACCGCCGCAGGGCCGTTGCCCCGACCAGATGGTCCGTGGCACGCGGCGCAATAGGTCGCGTAATCCAGCGCCGCGCCCGTCTTCTCCGGCTCGGGCGCGCAGGCTGCCACCAGACCCGCCAGCCCCAGCCCCGTCATTCCCGCCACAATCACTGCCCGCATTCTTGCCCCCTTCGGTTGCTTGTCCCGCGCAAGATGCATGGGCGCATCGCCATGCGCAATGATCAGGCGACGCTCGAGAGCCTGACGATGCGGTCCATCCTCTCGGCCAGCGCATGGTTGTGCGTCGCGATCAGCGCTGAAAGCCCGGTGTCGCGCACCAGCGACACCAGGACATCGAAGACGCGGTCCGAAGTCTCAGGGTCAAGGTTGCCCGTCGGTTCATCCGCCAGCAGCAGCGACGGTGCGTTTGCCAGGGCGCGGCAGAAGGCGACCCGCTGCTGTTCGCCTCCCGACATCTGCGCGGGCCGGTGGTCGGCCCGGTGCGACAGCCCGACCCGCTCCAGAAGTTCGGCCGCGCGCGCCTGCGCGTCCCGCGCTGACACGCCGTTGGCCAGCTGCGGCAGAACGATGTTCTCGGCCGCGCTGAACTCTGGCAGCAGGTGGTGGAACTGATAGACGAAGCCCAAATCCTGGCGTCGCGCTTCGGTCCGGGCGCGGTCCGGCAGGCCGGTCATGTCACGATCCGACAGCCAGACGCGGCCCTCGTCCGGCGTATCCAGAAGCCCCGCGATATGCAGCAGCGTCGACTTGCCCGCCCCGGAGGGCGCGACAAGAGCCACGATCTCTCCGCGCGCGACAGTCAGGTCCAGCCCGGACAATACGCGAACCGGCGCAGGCCCCGCCCGGTCATAGGTCTTGCCGACGCCCTCAAGCCGCAGCACGTCATTCATAGCGAAGGGCCTCCACCGGGTTCATCCGCGCGGCGCGGCGCGCGGGAAAGATCGTGACGATGAAGGACAGCGTCAGCGACAGCGCAACGGCGCGGAAGATGTCCCAGGCCCGTAGGTCAGCGGGCAATCGATAGATGCCGCGAACCTCTGGCTGCCACGCCCCTCCGCCGGTCAGCGCGTTCAGCCCCGCCATGATGTTGTCGACGTTCAGCGCCAGAAGGACGCCCAGACCGACGCCGGCCAGCGTGCCGATGATGCCGGTGAACGCCCCGCAGAGGAAGAACACCCGCAGCACCGACCCTTCTGTCAGGCCCATCGTGCGCAGGATGCCGATGTCGCGGCCCTTGTTCTTGACCAGCATGATCAGCCCGCTGGTGATGTTCATAGACGCGATGAGGACCAGCACGGACAGGATCACGAACATCACGTCGTCCTCCATGTCCAGCGCCGATAGAAACGCCCCTGAACTGTCGCGCCAGGTCCAGACCTGCGCACCTTGGCCCGCCGCCTGCATCAACGGCAGCGTCCAGTCGTCCACGCGCTCCGGGTCGTCGACAAAGACCTCGATCTCGTCGACGACGCCCTCGCGGTTGAAATAGCTCTGCGCCTCGGCCAGCGGCATGTAGATACGGGTCCGGTCGATGTCGTAGCGGCCGGCGGTGAAGATATAGGTCACCTCATACGCGTTGACGCGCGGCGTGGTTCCGAAGGCCGTACGCGCCCCTTCCGGCGCGATCAGCCGGATACGGTCGCCGACCGTCACGCCCAATTCACGCGCAATGCCCGATCCGATGGCGATGCCATCGTCGAAGCGCGCAAGATCACCGACCGAGGTGTCGGGGTTCACGATGCGGGGCATCTCCTCCAGATCCTCCAGCGCGATGCCATAGACTTCGGCCACGTTCGAGGCGTCATTGGCGCTGGCCATGACCTGGCCCTTGACGACCGCCGCCGTGCCGGTGACGCCCGGAACCTGGGCCAGCTGCGCCGCGACCGCCTGATGATCGCTGATGCGGCCCGGCACGACATAGACGTCGTCCGTGAATTCGTTCGTGATCCGCTGCGGCGACATGTAGACGGTCGTATGCGCGTTCGCGCCCAGGATCGTGTCCACGAACTCGGCCCGGAAGCCCGCCCTGACCGCCAGCGTCGCGATCAGCGCCATGACGCCAAGCGCGATGCCGATCAGGCTGATCCAGGTCATGACGCTGACACCGCCCTCGGCCCGCCGTGCGCGGAGGTAGCGCCAGGCGATCATGAATTCAAAACGCGAAAAGGCCGTCGCCATGCTTGCCGCCCCTGAAGTGATCCGCGCGGACCCTGCCGCCGCGGCCCGCGAAGATCAAGCCGACATTGCCGTGAGCGCAGGGCTTCTTCTTTGCGCAAATACCCTTCTTGCGGTGAGCACGTCGCAGTGCCACATGGGGGCATGCCAAAGCCCACAACCGCCTTCACCTGCACCGCCTGCGGCGCCGCTCATAAGAAATGGGCCGGGCGCTGCGACGCCTGCGGCGCCTGGAATACCATTATCGAAGAGGCGCCCCTGTCTCAGGGCCCCGGCCGTGGCCTCGGCGCCGCCAAAGGTCGCGCCGTCCCGCTGTCGGGCCTGTCGACCAGCGAACCGCCGCCGCCCCGCAGCCTCTCGGGGATGGAAGAACTTGACCGCGTCCTGGGCGGCGGACTGGTGCCCGGCTCGGCATTGCTGGTCGGCGGTGATCCCGGCATCGGCAAGTCCACGCTGCTTCTGCAGGCGGCCGCCGCTTTCTCGCGCCGGGACTTGAACGCGATCTATTTCTCGGGCGAGGAAGCCAGCGCCCAGGTCAGGATGCGGGCGCAGCGGCTTGGTCTGGCCGATGCGCCGATGCGGCTTGGCGCCGAGACGAACCTGCGCGACATCCTGACGACGCTGGACGCCGAACGCCCCGACGTCGCGGTGATCGATTCCATCCAGACGCTCTGGTCCGATACGGTCGAGGCCGCACCCGGCAGTGTCGCGCAGGTCCGCGCCGCGGCGCACGAGCTTGTGACCTTTGCCAAGTCGCGCGGCGTGGCCGTCATCCTGGTCGGCCACGTCACCAAGGAGGGCCAGATCGCCGGCCCCCGCGTCGTCGAGCACATGGTCGACACCGTCCTTTATTTCGAGGGCGAGCGCGGCCACCAGTTCCGCATCCTGCGCAGCGTCAAGAACCGCTTCGGCCCCTCGGGCGAGATCGGCGTGTTCGAGATGACGGGCGCGGGCCTGGCCGAGGTCGCCAATCCTTCGGCGCTGTTCCTGTCCGAACGTGGCCAGCCGATCGCCGGCAGCGCGGTCTTTGCCGGCATCGAGGGCACGCGCCCCGTCCTGACCGAGGTCCAAGCGCTGGTCGCCCCCTCGACCCTGGCCAGCCCGCGCCGGACGGTCGTCGGCCTCGACAGCGGGCGGGTCAGCACCATCCTGGCCGTGCTCGAGGCACGGTGCGGCATCCCGTTTGCGGGTCTCGACGTATTCCTGAATGTTGCTGGCGGCATGAAGGTGGCCGAACCCGCCGCCGACCTGGCCATCGCCGGGGCGCTTCTTTCCGCGCGCGAGGACAACCCCCTGCCCCCCGAAGCCGTGCTTTTCGGAGAGATCAGCCTGTCAGGTGCACTCCGTCCGGTCGCTCAGGCAGAAAACAGGTTGAAAGAGGCGCAGAAACTTGGTTTTTCACAGGCAATATTGCCCGACGCTTCCAAGGTCGAGGGCCAGGCCGGAATGTCGCTCAGGCGCATCACGGACCTGACGGGTTTCGTGGGCGAGGTCTTCGGCGCCGGCTGAGTCGCCTGAAATGCAAGAAGAACCGGCGCGAGGGGCGTTACATGGACGGATTCACGATTATCGATGCGGTGGTGGCGGCTGTCATCATCCTGTCGGCGATACTGGCGTGGTCGCGGGGGTTCGTGCGCGAATCGCTGGCGATCCTGGGCTGGATCGCGGCGGCCATCCTGGCCTTCCTGTTCGCGCCGGCCGTGCGGCCGATGATCGCCCAGTTGCCGGTCCTGGACCGCTTCATGGGCGACAGCTGCGAGTTGGCCACCATTGCGGGCTTCGCGGTGGTCTTCGCGCTGGCCCTGGTGGTCTTCTCGATCATCACGCCGCTCTTTTCCTCGGTCGTCCAGCGATCCGCCCTTGGCGGCGTCGACCAGGGGATGGGCTTCATCTTCGGGGTGGCGCGGGGCATCCTTCTGGTTGCCATCGCCTTCATCGTCTATGACCGTGTGATGACAAGCCAGCAGGTCGCCATGGTCGAGAACTCGCGCTCGG
Organism: Paracoccus rhizosphaerae; assembly: GCF_026162645.1. Taxonomy (GTDB): domain Bacteria; phylum Pseudomonadota; class Alphaproteobacteria; order Rhodobacterales; family Rhodobacteraceae; genus Paracoccus; species Paracoccus rhizosphaerae. Next base: position 16,856 of record NZ_JAOTBE010000050.1, on the reverse strand, counting down.
CGCAGGTGTTCGAGCGGATGCGCACCCAGATGGATGAACAAATTCCTGCCGACGCGCCGGGCTGGATCGTCAGCCGCTACGAACAGATGGTGCGGGCCTGCACCGCCACCGGCGCGGCCGTGACGCCCGAGGCCCCTGCCGACTGAGGCGCCGCTTTTTCCCATTGCGACAGCACCGTGACGAAAAACGCCCCCGCAGCCACTGCGGGGGCGTGACTTTGCGGGCCGGGCGCACTACATAGCCGGCGACAGCCCCCAGCCATCAGGACGTGCCGATGCAACCCTTCCTGGCCCATCCGTTTGATTCGGACCGACTGCACGAGGAATGCGGGATCTTCGGAGCGATCGGCGTAGCCGATGCCTCGAACTTCGTCGCGCTCGGGCTTCATGCCCTGCAGCATCGCGGTCAGGAGGCGGGCGGGATCGTCACCCACGACCCCGAGCACGGCTTCAACAGCGCCCATCGCTTCGGCTATGTCCGCGACAACTTCACCAAGCCGGAACTGATGGCGACCCTGCCGGGGCCACTGGCCATCGGCCACGTGCGCTACTCGACCGCCGGGACCAAGGCCAACACCGCCATCCGCGACGTGCAGCCCTTCTTCGGCGAATTCCACATGGGCGGCTGCGCGATCGCCCATAACGGCAACATCACCAACGCCGCCGCCCTTCGGCGCGAACTGATCGAGCGGGGGTCCATCTTCCAGTCGTCGTCCGACAGCGAATGCATCATTCACCTCATGGCGCGGTCCATCCAGCGCAACATCCCCGAACGGATGAAGGATGCGCTGCGCCGGATCGAGGGTGCCTTCAGCGTCATTGCCATGACCCGGACCAAGCTGATCGGCGTGCGCGACCCCCTCGGCGTCCGGCCCCTGGTGCTGGGCCGCGTGGGCGAGGAAGGCTATGTCCTGGCATCCGAGACTTGCGCGCTGGACATCATCGGCGCCGAGTTCCTGCGCGAGGTCGAGCCCGGAGAGATGGTGGTCATTTCCAAGGGGCAGATCGAAAGCTCGCGCCCCTTCGGGCCGTCGACAGGGCGGTTCTGCATTTTCGAGCACGTCTATTTCTCGCGCCCCGATTCGATCATCGGCGGGCGGTCGGTCTATGAGACGCGCCGCCAGATCGGTGTCGAACTGGCCCGCGAAGCCCCGGTCGAGGCCGACCTTGTTTGCCCCGTCCCCGACAGCGGCACACCGGCGGCCATCGGTTTTGCGCAGGAATCGGGCATTCCCTATGGCATGGGGATCATCCGCAACCAGTACATGGGCCGGACCTTCATCGAACCCACCGACCAGATCCGCAACATGGGTGTCCGGCTGAAGCTGAACGTGAACCGCGCGCTGATCGCGGGCAAACGCGTGGTGCTGGTCGACGACAGCGTGGTGCGCGGCACGACCAGCCGCAAGATCAAGGACATGATCCTGGACGCCGGCGCGGCCGAGGTGCATTTCCGCATCGCGTCGCCCCCCACCGCCTGGCCCTGCTTCTATGGCGTGGACACACCCGACCGCGACAAGCTGCTGGCGGCGAACATGTCCCCCGAGGAGATGCGCGACTGGATTGGCGTGGACAGCCTGTCCTTCGTGTCGCTGGACGGCCTTTACCGCGCGGTGGGCGAGGCCGAGGGCCGCAACTCCAAGTGCCCGCAATACTGCGACGCCTGCTTCTCAGGCGACTATCCGGTGGCGCCCTTCGACCAGCTGGAACGCGGCTTCCGCATGAAGGCCGGATCGGAAACGGCGGTCAAGCAAGCTGCCGAGTGAATACTGCCGTGACGGCCGGGGCTGCGCCCTTCGGTCGTCACGCTGCCCGCTCAGGGCACGATCAATTCCAGCGGATCATAGTACGCGCTGCTGTCTGACCAGATCGCGCCCGCAAGGCTGTCAGGCTTGTGCCGCAGCCGCACCAGTTCGTCCCGCGAAACCCAAAGTGCGCGATTCACCACACCTTCCGGATCGTCCAGCGCGCAGAGCGTCCCGTCGACCGGCGCAGCCCGGAACAGCAGGTCGACCTGATGAAATCCGCGTGCAGGGTCGTGGAACTCGTTGACCAGAAAGAGTTCTCCGATGCGGATTGCCAGCCCCGTCTCCTCCGCGACCTCTCGGGCTAGGTTGTCGTGCAGCGACTGGCCTGTATTCACCCCGCCGCCGGGCAGGCACCACAGGTCCGACATCTGGCCTGGATAGGCGTTGACCATCAGGACGCGGTCCCGGTGCAGTATGGCCGCGCGCACCGCAAGACGCGGCCGCGCCGGCACGATCATCCAACGATCCGGTTGACGTGGCCCATCTTGCGCCCCGGCCTTGCCTCGCCCTTGCCATAGAGGTGCAGTTGTACGCCGGAGCTTGCCATCAGTTGCGGAACGCGAGCGATGTCGTCGCCGATCAGATTCTCCATCACGACATCCGCATAGCGCTTGCCATCCCCAAGTGGCAGGCCCGCCACCGCGCGGATGTGCTGCTCGAATTGGTCGACGGCGCACCCCGCCTGCGTCCAATGCCCCGAATTGTGGACCCGCGGCGCGATCTCGTTGACGATCAGGCCGTCCGGCGTGACGAACAGTTCGACCCCCAGGACGCCGACATAGTCGAGCGCGTTGGCGATCCGCGCCGCGACCAGAACCGCGTCGGTCGTCGCCTTGCCAGGAAGTCCGCAGGGCACGGTCGTGGTGCGCAGGATGCCGCTTTCATGGACGTTCAGGCCGGGATCGAAGGCCGAAACCTGTCCGTCGGCGCCACGCGCGATGATGACGCTGATCTCGGCTGAGAAGTTCACGAACCCCTCGAGAACCGAGGGCGCGCCGGTCCACTCCGCCGGCCCGTCCCCGATGCGCACCTGCCCTTTGCCGTCATAGCCCATGCGGCGGGTCTTGAGGATCGAGGGGCGCCCGATCGCCTCGATCGCCTCGGGCAGCGCGGCTTCGTCGGGAACATCGGCGAACGGTGCGGTCGCCAGCCCGATTTCGTTCAGGAATGTCTTCTCGGTCAGCCTGTCCTGCGACACGGCCAGCGCCCGGCGGCTTGGCCGGATCGGGCGCAGACTTTCCAGCAGGTCCAGCGCCGAGGTCGGCACGTTCTCGAACTCATAGGTGATGACGTCGACGCTTTCCGCAAAGGCGCGCAACGCATCCTCGTCCTCGTAGGAAGCCGTCGTCACATGCCAGGCGACATCGCCAGCAGGCGCGGCGCCGGGTTCAAAGATATGGCAGCGCAGGCCAAGGCGGCTTGCCGCGACCGACAGCATGCGGCCCAGCTGGCCGCCGCCCAGGATGCCGATGGTGCGGATCTCAGTCATCGGACGGCTCCTCGGGGATGGAGGCGGACAGCGCCGAACGCCAGTCGTCGAGGCGCTGCGCAAGTACGTCGTCCGAGATGGCAAGGATGCCCGCTGCCATCAGCCCGGCATTCGCCGCGCCGGCAGATCCGATGGCCATGGTGGCGACCGGATAGCCCTTCGGCATCTGCAGGATCGAATAAAGCGAGTCGACCCCAGACAGGGCCCGCGTCTGGACCGGCACGCCGATGACGGGGACGCGCGTCTTCGACGCCATCATGCCCGGCAGGTGTGCCGCCCCGCCGGCCCCGGCTATGATCACCTTCAGACCACGCGACACGGCCGTATTGCCATAGTCCCACAGCCGGTCAGGGGTACGGTGGGCGCTGACGATGCGCGCCTCGTACCCGATGCCCAGTTCATCCAGGATGGCGGCCGCTTCCCGCATGGTCGGCCAGTCGGACTGGCTGCCCATGATGATCCCTACCGGTCTGTCCATCGCGTCCGTCGTCCCCCGTGGCTGTCCATGCGCGCGTCTCGCATAACGCGACCTCGCCCCGCCCGCAATCAGGCGATGATGTCGGGGGTCAGTTCATCCTCAAGCCGGGCGATGCGGTCCTTGAGCACCAGCTTTTGCTTCTTCAGCCGCTGAAGCGCGAGGGACGAAGTCAGTTGATCGTCCTGCATGGCCGCGATCGCCTCGTCCAGTTGCCGATGTTCGACCCTCAGGGCGTCAAGGCGGGCGCGAGAGATGTCGTCTGAACTCATCGAATGCTGCATGATCTTCGGCTTGCTTTGGCAAATGGCGGGGCTTCTGAATCTATAGCGCCAGTCCGCCACCGTGTTAACAGGATCATTCGAGGATCGGCGATATGGCAATGCAAAAAGGGGCCACTGTGGCCCCTTTCCGTGTCAGTTGTTCGTCAGGCCCGGCGGCGGCCCACCGAGGCCCAGACCCATCCCGTCGGACGGCGCCGGTGCCGGGGCAGCATCGGCCGGGGCCTCGGGCGCAGCGGGTGTCGGCTGTGGCGCGAAGGGCGATCCCCCCAGCCCGCCCAGGCCACCAAAGCCGCCGCCCGGGTTGTCGCCGCCCAATCCGCCGCCACCCATCGGGATCTGGATCTGGATGTTCGAGGTATCCACGACCGGACCCTTGTAGTGCATGACCATGCCCGGGAAGACGATCACGGCAGCGATCATCAGGATCTGCAGGCCTACGAAAGGCGCCGCGCCGCGATAGATGTCCAGTGTCCGGATCGGGTCCATCATGCGCCCGGTGACCTTGTCGCGGTAGGGCTTTTGTGGCGCCACCGACCGCAGGTAGAACAGCGCGAACCCGACCGGCGGCGTCAGGAAGGACGTCTGCATCGTCACCGCCAGGATCACCCCGAACCAGACCAGGTCGATTTCGAGCGCCGTCGCGGCGGGCACCAGCAGCGGCACGATCACGAAGGCCAGCTCGAAGAAGTCGAGGAAGAAGGCCAGGAAGAAGATGATGGCGCAGACCGCGATCAAGAAGCCGTATTCGCCGCCGGGCAGCGCCGTCAGCAGGTCGCGCACCCAGACATGGCCGTTGATCGAGTAGTAGGTCAGCGAAAAGACCGTCGCGCCGATCAGGATGAACATCACGAAGGCGGACAGCCGCACCGTCGACAGCAGCGCCTGGTTCACGACATCGAAGCTCAGCCGCCGCTTGATGCCTGCCAGGATCAGAGCGCCCATCGCCCCCATGGCCCCACCCTCGGTCGGGGTGGCGATGCCCAGGAAGATGGTGCCCAGCACCAGGAAGACCAGTGCCAGCGGCGGGATCATGACGATGATCACCTCTCGGGTCATCGGCGACATCAGGTTCAGCTTCAGCCCCCGGTCGATCATCGCCAGCATCAGCATGATCAGCACGGTCAGTGCGCCGGCCCAGATGGCGCTGTCGTCGCCGACCGACGCCGCCAGCCAACGCTCTGTCAGCCAGAAGATGCCGACGGCGGCGACCACCGCCAGCAGCAGCGAGATCCCGCCCGAGCCGAGCGGGCGAGCCTCGATCGGCAGCGCCGGCATCGAGCGCGGACGCAGTACCGACAGGACCAGGACATAGATCATGTAGATGCCGGTCAGCGCCAACGCAGGCACCATTGCGGCGGTGTACATATCCCCGACCGAGCGGCCCAGCTGGTCCGCGAGCACGATCAGCACCAGCGACGGCGGGATGATCTGCGCCAGCGTCCCCGACGCCGTGATGACCCCCGCCGCCAGCCGCTTGTCATAGCCATAGCGCATCATGATCGGCAGCGAGATCAGCCCCATCGAGATCACCGACGCCGCGACCACCCCGGTCGTCGCCGCCAGCAGCGCGCCCACCAGGATCACCGCATAGGCCAGGCCGCCGCGGACCGGCCCGAACAGCTGGCCGATGGTGTCCAGCAACTCCTCCGCCATGCGCGACCGTTCAAGGACGATGCCCATGAAGGTGAAGAACGGAATGGCCAGCAGCGTGTCGTTGCGCATGACACCGAAGACCCGGTCGCCAAGCGCACCGAGCAGGTTCCAGCCCAGGTTCACCTGGTCCGACAGCGGCGTCAGGAAGACGCCGAAGAAGAAGAACAGCAGGCCGTTGGCCGCCAGCGCAAAGGCGATCGGATAGCCGAACAGCAGGAAAACGACCATCGAGAAGAACATGATGGGCGCAAGATTGTGGGCGATAAGGTCGATCACGCGCGATTCTCCGGATCCGGGCGGCGAAGGTCATCCACCGGGTCCTGTTCAAAGCCGGGGGTCATCAGGGCCGCCTCTCTGTGGCCAGCCTCGTGGGGTTCGGCGTGGCTGACGGGGTCCGGGATGATGCCGCGCATCACGGCGATCTTCTTGATCAGCTCGGAGATGCCCTGCACGAACAGCAGCGTGAAGCCGGCCGCCAGGATCGCCCGCGCCGGCCACAGCGGCAGGCCGCCCGCGTTCATCGAGATCTCTCCGTTGGACCAGGCGCGCATGAAGGCGGGCCAGGTCAGGTAGAGCATGATCGAGGTGAAGGGCAGCAGGAACAGAAGCGTGCCGATCAGGTCGATCCAGTGCTGCACCCGCCGCGACCAGCGGCCATAGATGATGTCGATGCGGATATGTTCGTTCGTCAGCAGCGTATAGGCCGCCGCCAGCATGAACGCGCCACCATAGAGGTACCACTGCAGCTCGAGCCACGCATTCGAGGAGATGCTGAACACCTTGCGGACCACGGCATTGACCGAACTGACGACGATCGCCAGAAGGATCAGCCATGCGACGCCGCGGCCGATGACGGTGTTGACGCGGTCGATCCCGCGCGACAGGGCCAGAAGGCCGCCCATGGTAATCCCCTCCCTCAAGGCGCGGCCCGCCCCCTCCGGGCGGGCGACCGGTTTGCCCGGTCCTTCTGCGCACGCTGGCGGTATGGGGCATTGCAACCCACGCGGTCAAGCCGTTCCCATCGGCTGACGCTAGGTCAGAAGCGCAAGCGCAACCAGTGCCGCGGTTTCGGACAGAAGTGTCGCGGCCCCCAGCACGTCGCCCGTCTGCCCGCCGAGAAGCCGGGCTGCGCGGCGCCACACGAAGCCGCCTGCCGCAGCCGCGGCCAGCGCCGCAGCCAGCGCCTGCGCCGGGCCGGTGAACAGTGTCGCGGCGATGATGCAGATCATCCCGGCGGCGGTCACATCGCCGCGCGAAGGTTGTCCCGCGCCCTGTGCCAGACCGTCCTGCCGCGCCAGGGGAAGCGCCCGCATCAGCACCACCGGCGCGACCCGCGCCAGCGCGACCGCAGCCACAAGCTGGGACGGCGTCAGGACGCCAAGGGACAGGATGCGCAGCACCGTGATGCAGATCAGCGCCATGGCGCCAAAGCTGCCGATGGTGGAGTCTCGCATGATCCGCAGCCTGTCAGCCAGATCGCGGCCGCCGCCTGCATCGGCGAAGTCCGCGAGCGCATCCTCGTGCAGCGCACCGGTCAGCCAGGTCAGCAGCGAAATCGACAGCGCCGCCGGCAGAAGACCTGGCCCGGTCAGCCAGAGCGGCAGAGACGCCAGCACTCCAAGGACGATGCCAGCGATGGGAAAGGCCCAGGCAGCATCGGACAGCGGCAACACCCGCGGCGGCAGGAAGCGCCCCACCGGCAGCCGGCTGAGGAAAACCAGCGCCAGCAGGACGTGGTGCCACCTAGCCAATGCCTGCCTCGGCGAAGGTGGCCATGCCGTTGTGGCATTCCAGGGCTGCCCTCAGGACCATCAGGGCCACGGCGGCGCCAGACCCCTCGCCCAGCCGCATGTCCAGTGACAGCACCGGCGCCATGTTCAGGGCCGCAATCAGGCGGCGGTGCCCCCGCTCGGCGCTTTCGTGGCCGATCAGGCAATGTGCCAGCGCCTCGGGGTCGTCGCGGGTCAGCACAGCGGCTGCGGCCGTGCAAATGAACCCGTCCAGCAGCACCGGGATGCGAAGCTCTCGCGCCCGGCGGATCGCCCCGCAGATCGCCGCCTGTTCGCGGCCGCCGAAAGCGGCCAGCGTGTCCACCGTTCCGACCGGCTGGTGACGCGCCAGCCCCTCGGCGACGACACGGATCTTCGCCGCCAGCATGTCGGCGGCGGCACCCGTGCCCTGGCCGACCCAGTCCTCGGCCGGGCCACCGAAGATCGCAGCCGCCAGCGCCGCCGAGGTCGTCGAGTTGCCGATCCCCATCTCTCCCAGCAGGAGGACCTGGGCTTTGGAATCGACAGCCGCGGCACCCTTGGTCATGGCCTCGATGACCTCGTCCTGGGTCATGGCCAGGCCTTGGGTGAAGTCCGCCGTCGGTCGATCCAGGTCGAGGGCGATGACCGACAGGTCGGCACCGGCGGCGCGGCAGAGCTGGTTGATTGCCGCGCCGCCAGCGTCAAAATTGCGGACCATGGCGGCCGTCACTTCGGGCGGGAAAGGCGTGATGCCCTGCGCGGCGACACCGTGGTTTCCCGCGAACACCAGCGCCTGCGCGCGGTCCAGGCGCGGGCGGCCGGTCCCCTGCCAGCCCGCCATGAACACTGCCAGATCCTCGAGCCGCCCGAGCGATCCCGGCGGCTTCGTCAGCTGCGCCTGCCGCGCGCGCGCCGCTTCCGCGGCCTGTTCGTCAAAGTCCCTCATTCATCGCCTCTCGGGACGGTTTCAGACGCAGCGGCTGGCCGCTGACCGCCATCCAGACCTCATGAGCGGCGGCCGCGACGGCCTGATTCATTCGGCCGTGGTCGTCGCGGAACCTTCGGGCCAGCGCATTGTCAGGCACGATCCCCTGCCCAAGCTCATTCGTCACAAGGACAACAGGACAGGATTGTTGACGTAACGTCGCGACCAGCGCTTTGGGATCGGCGTTTCCCATGCAGTTCGACAGCCACAGGGTCAGGCAATCGACCAACCGGACGCCCTGTCCATCGGTGTCCCGCAGGGCGCGGGCAAGGTCCACCGGCTCTTCCACCGTTTTCCAACCCTCGCCGCGATCCCGTTGATGTTGCAAGATTCTGTCGCGCATCTCACCGTCGCGCGCCTCGGCCGTGGCGATGTAGATGCGGGGCCCGGGGTGTCGCAGGACCAGCCGCTCGGCCAGCGCCGATTTGCCGGACCGGGCGCCGCCGGTCACAAGAATGATCTGTCCGTCTGCCATCATGGGCGCCTGTTTTCCACAAGGCGGGCCGCTTGGGAAGCGTCATTCGCGGGGTTGCCCATCGTGCAAGTTTGCGTAACCTCGCCCAACTCCGGCGCAGAAGGCGCCGTCCACAACCTGAAGGAGCCAGGATGACCCGCTTTCTTGCATCCACTGCCCTTGCCGCCTTGCTGGCCTTTCCCGCCCACGCCGTCCAGCCGGCCGAGGGCGAGACGCTGGCCGAAAACCAGACCTACACCTACTGGCTGCTGGACGCGATCAAGTCCCTGGACCCGGCCAAGAACACCGACGTCGAGGGTTCGGACGCGCTGCGCCAACTGTTCGAGGGCCTGCTGATCGAGGATGCCCAGGGCAACATGATCCCCGGCGTGGCCGAGAGCCATGAGGTCAGCGAAGACGGCCTGACCTACACGTTCCATCTGCGCGACGCCAACTGGTCGAACGGCGACCCTGTCACCGCGGGCGACTTCGTCTATGCCTGGCAGCGCGTGGTCAAGCCAGAGACGGCGTCGGAATACGCCTGGTACATGGAGCTGATGAACATCGCGAACGCCAGCGAGATCATCGCCGGCGAGATGGAGCCGGACCAGCTGGGCGTGCGCGCCATCGACGACAAGACACTGGAAGTGACGCTGACCGAGCCCACGCCCTATTTCCTCAGCACGCTGTCGCACACCACCGCCTATCCCGTGCCGCAGTCGGTCGTGGAAGAGCATGGTGACGCCTGGGTCCAGCCCGAGAACATCGTCGGCAATGGCGCCTATACCCTGGCGAGCCACAACCTGGGCGTTGACATTGTGTTCGAGAAGAACCCGGAATACTGGGACGCCGACAACGTCATCATGCAGACGGTCCGCGGCGTCACGGTGAACGACAACAATGTCGCCCTGACCCGATATCAGGCCGGCGAACTGGACCGCGTCCAGATCCCCGCGGGCCAGTATCCGCGCCTGGAACAGGAATCGCCCGAGGAGGCGACCTCTGTCCCTTACGGCTGCTCCTACGCCTATATCTTCAACCTGTCCGAGAAGGGTCCCGAGGTCCTCAAGGACAATCGCGTCCGCGAGGCGATGGCCCTGTCGCTGAACCGCGACGTGATCGTCGACCAGATCCTGCAGGGTGGACAAGAGCCCGCCTATACCTGGGTCCACTGGGCCATCAACGGCTTTGCCGCGCCCGAAGGCGGCATGGCCGAGATGACGCAGGAAGAGCGCAACGAGCGCGCGCGCGAATTGCTGGCCGAGGCCGGCTATGGCCCTGACAACCCCGTGCGCCTGTCGCTGCAGTACAACACCGACGAGAACCACCGCCTGCTGGCGATTGCCGCGCAGCAGTTCTGGCGGCCCCTGGGCATCGAGATCGAGCTGAACAACGTCGAGTGGAAGGTCCATACCGACCGCCTGCAGAATCAGGACTTCGAGGTGGCGCGCTATGCCTGGTGCGCCGACTACAACGAGGCCTCGACCTTCCTCGACTGGTTCCGCACCGACGGCTACAACAGCGGCAAGTGGTCGAACGAGGAATATGACCAGCTTCTGGCCCAGGCCGCGACGGCCGATGACACGACGCCCATCTATCAGCGGGCCGAGGCAATCCTGGACGAGGAGAACCCCGCCGTCTTCGTGTATCACTATGCCAAGGTCGACATGATCAACCCGGCGATCAAGGGCCTCCCGCGCGAGAACCTGCGCAACACCTGGTACGCCAAGGATATTTATCGCACCGCCGAGTAAGCGGCATCCGCGACATGGTCCGGCCGGGGCAGGATTTCCGCCCCGGCCGTTCATTTTGAACCCTCAGGAAAGGCCCTGGCTTTGTTCGCATTCGTCTTGCGACGACTGGCGGTGGCGATCCCCACGCTGCTTTTGCTGATCGTCTTCTCCTTCACGCTGATGCACCTGGCACCCGGCGGCCCGTTCACGGGCGAACGCGCCCTGCCCCCGCAGGTGCTGGCTAATCTCGAGGCGCAGTACGGCCTCAATGACCCCTTGTGGCTGCAGATCTGGAACTACCTGGTCGGCATCGTCCTGCATTTCGACTTCGGGCCCAGCTTTGTCTATCCCGACCGCACGGTGAACCAGCTGATCGCCGCCGGCTTCCCGGTGACGCTGACCTATGGCGCGCTGTCCTTCGCGGCCGCCGTGATCTTCGGCGTCTCGCTTGGCGCCATCGCGGCGATCCGTCACAACAGCTGGGTCGATTACCTGGCGGTGGGCGTGTCCATCGGGGCGCAGGTGCTGCCGAACTTCGTCATGGCACCGCTGCTGGTGTTGGTCTTCACGCTCTGGTACGGGCTTCTGCCCGGCGGGGGGTGGAGCTTCGACGACCCGTCCTTCTGGATCATGCCGGTGATCGCGCTGGCCACCAGCTATATGGCATCGATCGCGCGCATCACCCGGTCGTCCATGCTGGAGGTGCTTGGCTCGAACCACATCCGCACCGCCCGCGCCAAGGGGATGCCCGAACATCGCGTGATCCTGCGCCACGCCCTGAAGCCAGCGATGCTGCCGGTCATCAGCTATCTGGGTCCGGTCTTCGTGTCGATGATCACCGGATCGGTGGTGATCGACATCTATTTCTCGACCGGGGGGATCGGGAAGGCCTTCGTGGACAGTGCCTTGAACCGCGACTATGCCGTGATGATGGGCGTCACCATCCTGGTGGGCGCGCTGACCATCCTCTTCAACCTCATCGTCGACGTGCTCTATGCATGGATCGACCCCAAGATCAGGTACTAGGTCATGGTCATCGATCAATCAAAGATGCAGTCCCTGTCTGACCGGCTGGTGCAGGACGAGGTCAAGGGCCGCAGCCCATGGGCCGACGCGCGCCGTCGCTTCTGGAAGAACAAGGCGGCCATGACCGGCTTGACGATCCTGGTGCTGGTGGTGATCTTCGCGATCATCGGCGGCCGGTTCGCGCAATGGTCGAACGAGGAGCTGGATTTCAGCGTCATGGGCCAGGTGGCGCAGATGGGCCAGCCCTCGTTGGAGAACGGGCACTATTTCGGCACCGACAACCTGGGGCGCGACCTCTATGCCCGCGTCGTTCAGGGTACGCAGGTCAGCCTGATGGTGGGCGTGGTCGGCGCGGCCATCGCGGTTGTCGTCGGCACGCTCTACGGCGCGACGGCGGGCTATGTCGGCGGGCGCACCGACCAGCTGATGATGCGGACGGTCGATATTCTGATGTCGATCCCCTACATGTTCGTCCTGATCCTGCTTCTGGTGATGTTCGGCCGGTCCATGTCGATGCTGTTCCTGGGCATCGGCCTGATCAGCTGGCTGGACATGAGCCGCATCGTCCGCGGCCAGACCCTTTCCCTGAAGAACCGCGAATTCATCGAGGCCGCGCGCGCCACCGGCGTTCCCGCCTGGCGGATCATCATCCGCCATATCGTGCCGAACCTGCTGGGCGTCGTCGCCGTCTATGCGACGCTTCTGGTGCCGCTGATGATCCTGACCGAAAGCTTCATCAGCTTTTTGGGCCTGGGGGTCCAGGAACCGCTGACCAGCTGGGGGGCGCTGATCTCGGAAGGCGCGGGCACGATGAACTATGGCACGCTGTGGCAGCTTTTGTTCCCGCTGTTCTTCTTCGTCATCACCCTGTTCGGGTTCTTCTTCGTGGGCGATGGCCTGCGCGATGCCCTTGACCCGAAGGAGCGCTGACATGGCCCTTCTCGAACTTCGAGACCTCTCGGTCCGCTTCCAGACCAACGATGCCGAGGTCCGCGCCGTCAACGACGTCAACCTGACCGTCGAGGCCGGAGAGACTCTGGGCATCGTCGGCGAATCCGGCAGCGGAAAATCGCAGCTGTCCTTCGCGATCATGGGCCTTCTGGCGCGCAACGGTCGCGCCAGCGGCCGGGTGATCTTCGACGGGCAGAACATCCTGAACGCCCCGCCCAAGGTCCTGAACCGCATCCGGGCTGAACAGATCGCAATGATCTTTCAGGACCCGATGACGTCGCTGAACCCTTATATGCGGGTTTCGGACCAGATGGCCGAGGTGCTAACCCTGCACAAGGGCCTGTCCAAGCGCGATGCGGTCGCGCAGGCCGTTCAGATGCTGGACGCGGTCAAAATCCCCGATGCCAAGGGGCGCGTGCGCCTTTACCCGCACGAGTTTAGCGGCGGGATGCGCCAGCGCGTGATGATCGCCATGGCGCTTCTATGCCGGCCCAAGCTTCTGATCGCGGACGAGCCGACGACGGCGCTGGATGTGACCGTCCAGGCGCAGATCATGCAGCTTCTGTCGGACCTGCAGCGCGACTTCGGTATGGCGATGATGCTGATCACCCATGACCTCGGCGTGGTGGCGGGATCCTGCGAGCGCGTCGCGGTCATGTATGGCGGGCGCATCCGCGAAACCGGCCCGGTTGGCGCCATCTTTGCGGAACCCACACTGCCCTACACCCAGGGCCTTCTGGACGCGATCCCGCGCGTCGATCAGGACGACGAGGAATTGCGAGCCATCCCAGGCCAGCCGCCCAACATGTCGCGCCCGCCCTCGGGCTGCGCCTTCCAGCCGCGGTGCCCCTATCGCCGCGATGTCTGCGCGACGATCGACCCGCCGCTGGAGGCCTTTGCACCCGGTCGCGCCCGGGCCTGTCACGCCCCGGTCCCCGAAGTGCTGGGGCGGATGACCCGTGCCGCACCCGAACCAGACCAACCCGCCGCCCATCCAAACGAAGCCGTGCCGCAACCCATCCCGCGCGGCGCAGTCGCCGGGGCGGGCGCTGCCGGAACCACCAGCACAACGGAGGGACAATGAGCGATCTTCTGAACGTACGCGACCTGCGCGTGACCTTCCCCATCCGGCGCGAGGGCGCCCTTCCCTGGTCCAAGCCGCAGCCGCTGCAGGCCGTGGCCGGCGTCGACTTCACCCTGCGGCCCGGAGAGACGCTTGGCGTGGTGGGCGAGTCGGGTTGCGGGAAGTCCACCCTGGCCCGCGCGCTGATCGGGCTTGTTCCGGCCACGGGGCTGGCCCGGTGGAACGACGGGCAGGACCTGCTGGCGATGACGCCACGCCAGATGATGGCCTATCGCAGCGATATCCAGATGGTCTTCCAGGACCCGCTGGCCAGCCTGAACCCGCGCATGACCGTGGGCCAGATCATCGCCGAACCTCTGACCACTCACCGCCCCAAGCTTGGCCGCGCCGAAGTCAAGGACCGGGTGCGCGCGATGATGGAGAAGGTCGGCCTGCTGTCGAACCAGATCAACCGCTATCCCCATGAATTCAGCGGCGGCCAGTGCCAGCGTATCGGCATCGCCCGCGCCCTCATCGTCGAGCCGCGGCTGATCATCTGCGATGAGCCGGTCAGCGCGCTCGACGTGTCCATCCAGGCGCAAGTCATCAACCTGCTGATCCGCCTGCAGAAGGACCTGGGCCTGTCGCTGATCTTCATTGCGCATGACCTGTCGGTGGTGAAACATATCAGCGACCGCGTGATGGTCCTGTATCTGGGCAGGGTAATGGAGACCGCATCCTCGGACGACCTCTATGGCAATCCCCAGCACCCCTATACGCAGGCGCTGCTGTCGGCGGTTCCCGTACCGGACCCCACGATCGAGACGTCGAAGACAATCGTGCCGCTGGCGGGTGACCTGCCCTCGCCCATGAACCCGCCCTCGGGCTGCGTCTTCCGCACCCGCTGCCCGCGCGCGCAAGCGCGCTGCGCGGCCGAGGTGCCAGAGCTGCTGGGCGGTGACCATGGCATTGCCTGCCACTTCCCCGGCCATCTGACCGAAACCGAGATCGCCCACGCCCGCCGCACCGAGGCCGCCTGACATGCCGCCCGACGCGCCGTCAGCCAATTTCTCGGCGCGTTGGGCCGCCCTGAAGAACATCCCCCCGTTCCTGTCAATGGTCTGGCGGGCCAGCCCCGGCCTGACGATGGCGATGGTGGCGCTGCGTCTGGCCCGCGCGCTGATGCCGGTTGCGATGCTGTGGGTCGGCAAGCTGATCATCGACCGGGTGGTGGCGCTGTCGGCATCAGGCGGCCCGGATACGCTGGCGGGCTGGTGGGACAGCGGCCTGGCGCATCCGCTGATCGGCCTCGTGCTGCTGGAGTTGGCGCTGGCGGTGGCGCAGGACATCCTGGGGCGGCTGGTCAGCTATACCGACGCGCTTTTGCAGGAAAAGCTGGTCATCGACATCTCGATCCGGCTGATGGACCACGCGGCGGGGCTGGACCTTGCCAGCTTTGAAGACGCGTCATTCCAGGACCGGCTGGACCGCGCGCGCCGCCAGACGATGGGGCGCATCCCGTTGCTGAACCAGATCATGCAGCAGCTGCAGGACGTCGTCACTGTTCTCAGCTTTGCTGTGGGCCTGTTGGTCTACAACCCTTGGCTGGTCGTGCTGCTGGCCTTGGCGCTGATCCCGTCGCTGTTCGGAGAGATGCATTTCAACGCCCGGACCTATGCCCTGAACCACGCCCGCGCAGCCGACCGGCGCGAGCGCGACTATCTGCGCATGATTGCCGCCACCGCCGAGACCGCGAAAGAGGTCAAGATCTTCGGCCTGTCGCCCTGGCTGCGCGACCGCTATCTGACGCTCGCCCGCCGCTTCTACGTTGAGAATCGCGCCATCCAGCGCCGGCAGCTTTCGGTCATGGCGCTGCTGACGGCGCTTGGGACGCTGGCCTATTACGGCGCGTTCCTGTGGATCGTCGCCCGCACCCTGACGGGGCAGCTGTCCATCGGCGACCTGACCTTTCTGTCTGGCAGCTTCCTGCGCCTTCGCGGGCTGCTGGAGGGGTTGCTGTCCAGCTTCTCCAGCATGGCGGGCCAGGCCATGTTCCTGGACGACCTGTTCGATTTCTTCACCGCCACCCCGGCCATCGCCTCACCCACCGAGCCCCTGCCGATCCCGCAGCCCATCGTGCAGGGCTTTCGGTTCGAGGACGTGGGCTTCCGCTATCCGGGGCGCGAGGATTGGGCCGTTCGCGGCATGACGCTTGACCTGCGAGCGGGCGAGACGGTGGCGCTGGTGGGCGAGAACGGCGCCGGCAAGACCACCATCGTCAAGCTGCTGGCGCGGCTCTATGACCCGGATGAAGGGCGCATCACGCTGGATGGGCGGGACCTGCGGGACTATGACCTCGACCAGCTGAGGGCGACGGTGGGGGTGATCTTCCAGGATTTCGTCCGCTATGCCGTCACGGCCGCGGAAAACATCGCCATCGGCCGGATTGAGGCGCGGGACGACCGGCCCCGCATCGTATCCTCAGCTGAACGGGCGCTGGCGGATCAGGTGATCGCCAAGCTGCCGCAGGGCTACGACCAGATGGTCGGGAAACGCTTCGCGCGCGGTTTGGACTTGTCGGGAGGCGAATGGCAAAAGCTGGCCATCGCTCGGGCCTATATGCGTGACGCGCAGCTTCTGGTGCTGGACGAACCCACAGCCGCGCTGGACGCCCGCGCCGAATTCGAGGTGTTCCAGCGCTTCCGCGACCTGACCCAAGGCCGAACCGCGCTGCTGATATCCCACCGCTTCTCGAGCGTTCGAATGGCCGACCGGATCATCGTGCTTGAAGGAGGGCGCGTGCAGGACCAGGGCAGCCACGAGGAACTGGTGGCGCGGCCCGGACGCTATGCCGAACTGTTCGAACTTCAGGCGCAAGGATATCGGTGAAGGATGGTACCGCTTCCCCGGCTCGAACGGGGACCTCTAGATCCACAATCGTCTCTGGCCCACTTTCTTTGTCTCTTACACTCTTTCGTAACGCGGCAGAACGCAGCCACTACAGCGCGTTACGACTTGAATGGGGATTTATCGTCTCCCCTAGTGTTGGCCTGTCATCCTCTACATAGATGGGGTGATTGCAGCAGCGCAGCTCTGGCCTCACGCTTCTGCTCTCTTCATCATGGAGGAAGTCATGGAATACTATGCCGGACTCGATGTGTCACTGAAGGAAACAGCGATCTGCG
>NZ_JAOTBE010000004.1 GCF_026162645.1 Paracoccus rhizosphaerae | reverse complement strand
GATGGCGGGCCAGCCCTCATTATTGCAGCTCTGACGGCGTGCGTGGTCGTGGCGCTCCCGTGACGAACCTGACCCATAATGCTTCCTTCCATTCCTGAAAAAGGATCGCACCATCAAACCGTGGGATCAAACACCTAGGCCAGCCTTTCCAGCAGATCGATTGCCGCTGACAGCCGCTCGTCGCTGTCGTCAATCGCGCGGCGCAGCAGCAGCCGGTGGTCTGACGGAACCTCCAGCTTCAGCGCCTTGGCCGTGGGTGAGAACTCGTCCAGATCGACGGCTTCGTCGAAATCCAGAGCAATCCCCTCGGGGCCTATGGTCACCTTCCGGATGCCAAGGGTCCCCGCCAGGCTGCGCAGGACCGTCGCCTTTAGAAGCATCGCCAGGGGTGCGGGCGGCGGGCCGAAGCGGTCGGCAATCTCGGCCTCCAGCGCCTCGACCTCCTCGGGCAGGGCGGCGCGGGCGAGGCGGTGATAAAGGTCGATCCGCGTCTCCGGCTCGGCCACGTGGTCTGGCGGGATCATGCCCGGCGCCCCGACGATCTGCGGCGGCGGAGGCGTGGCCTGCTCGCCCCGCGCATCGCGCAGGGCGGCGGCCAGCATCTCTTGGTAAAGACCCAGACCGACCTTCTGGACATGGCCAGCCTGACGGTCGCCCAGCAGGTCGCCCGCGCCGCGCCGGTCCAGATCGGCAGCGCTGATCGCCATGCCCGCACCCAGCCTGTCCAGCGCCTGCAGGGTTCCAAGCCGCTTGCGTGCGTCGTCCGACAGTTCCTCGTCGTCGCCGGTCAGAAGGTAGCAATAGGCCTGAACCGCCCCCCGCCCGACCCTGCCGCGCAGCTGGTGCAGCTGCGCCAGACCGAACAGCGCCGGGCGCATCACCAGCATGGTGTTGGCGCGGGCGACGTCCAGCCCGCTTTCGATGATTGCCGTCGCCAGCAGGATGTCGCCGTCGCCCTGCGCGAACCCCACCATCGTCCTGTCGATGTCCTTCGCGGGCAGGTCGCCATGCGCGATCCGCAGCGAGAAGTCGGGCAGCAGGTCGCGCAGCCGCTGCGCCGTGGGTTCGATATCCTCGACGCGCGGTACGACGACGAAGCTCTGACCGCCGCGGCGGCGTTCGCGGCGCAGCGCCTGGCGCAGCGTCGCATCGTCGTCGCCGCCGATCAGCGTACGGATGGGGCGGCGGCGCGCTGGCGGCGTCGTGATCAGGCTGAGATCCTGAAGCCCGACCAGCGCCCCCTGAAGCGTGCGCGGGATCGGCGTCGCGGTCATTGACAGCACGTGGCAGTCGCGGCCCAGGGCGCGCAGCTTCTGCTTCTGAGCGGTTCCGAAGCGCTGCTCTTCGTCGATGATCAGAAGGCCGAGGTCCGAAAAGCCGACGCCCTTGCCGACCAGGGCATGAGTGCCCACCGCGATGCGGATCGAGCCATCGGCCAGACCCTCGCGGACCTCGGCGGCGGGTTTGCCGGTGACAAGGCGCGACAGGTGGCCGATCTTGATGCCGAAGGCGGCGAAACGGCGCTGGAACGTCTCGGCATGCTGGCGCGCCAGCACCGTGGTGGGGGCGGCCACCGCCACCTGCCGGCCCGACAGGGCTGCGGCTGCGGCGGCGCGCAGCGCGATCTCGGTCTTGCCGAAGCCCACGTCACCCACCAGCAGCCGGTCCATCGGATGCCCTGCGGCCATGTCGCCCAAGGCCGCGCGCACCGCCGACAGCTGGTCCGGCGTGGCGGGAAACGGAAAGCGCGCGACGAAGCGTTCGAAGTCGCGCCCCGGCGGCACCAGCTTGGGTGCCGTCGCCTGCGACCGCTGCCGGGCCAGCGCGACAAGCTGCCCGGCCAGCTTCTCCAGCGCCTTCAGCGTGGCATCGCGCCGCTTGCGCCAGGCCGAGCCGCGCAGCCGGTCCAGCGTCACGCCCGCCTCGGCCGAACCATAGCGCCAGATCCGCCCCGCCTCGTGCGCGGGGACCAGCAGGCGTTCGTCATGGTCGAAGATCAGGCGGATCGCCTCATCGCTGTCCAGCGGCTCGATCCCGTCGAGCCGCGCAAGGCCGTGATCCTCGTGCACGACGACGTCGCCAAGCTGCAGCCCCGTCGCATGGACGTGCCAGGACGAGGGCACCGACGACAGGTCGTCGGGCACCTGGGCGCGGCTGCCCAGAAGATCGGATGCGGTGACGACGGCCAGATCGTCGGTGACATGGCCCGCGGCCAGATCGGCGACCAGGACGGCGCTGTCCTGCGCCATGGCCTGGGACCAGTCGGCCACCGGCTGCGGTTCCCGCCCGCCCGCCTGCGTCACCATCCGCTGCAGGCGCCTGCGCTCGGCTTCGGAATGGGCGGTCAGGATGATACGTCGCTCGGCCTCTGTCTGAGCGTCCAGGAAGCGCGACAGCCGGTTCCGCGGGCGGCGTTCGGCAGCGAAGGCGGGGACGGGCTGCCCCCCGGCCTTCGGGAGCAGGTCGGCCCGCTGCACGCAGGCGTCCCAGGCACCCGCGTCCAAATAGAGCGCATCCGCCGCAAGCGGATCGCCACCGCCCTCGGCCGCATCCGCGCGGGCCTCGGCGATGCGGTCCAGCAGGGTGCGACCGGCATCCGGCACGGCGTCCGACATCGACAGTCGCGCATCTGGCAGATGATCCGCCACGGTGGAAAGCGACGGATAGGCCTTCGGCAGACGGTGTTCGGCGCCCCGGCCGCGATCCTCGTCATCGGCGGGAAGCTCGGTCACCGGGACCAGGTCCAGCGTCTCGACCTCGCTCAGCGACCGCTGAGAGACAGGGTCAAAGCGGCGGATCACGGTCACCTTGCCGTCGGACAGTTCGATCCGGCAGGGCAGGGGGGCGCCGCCGGGGAAGACTTCGATCGTGGTGCCGTGGAAGGCGACCTCGCCGGGCTCGTCGATGCGCTCGTCCTCCTCATAGCCTGCGCCGGTGCAGAAATCCCGCAGTGCGGGCAGGTCCAGCGCCTGCCCCGCCCGGACGCCGAAGCTGCGGATGGCCGACGGGGGCGGCAGCCGCTGCAGCATGGTCTGCACGGTCATGACCACGACCAGGTCCGGGGAGGGGTCCTGCAGGCGGTGCAGGACCGCCATGCGCCGCCCCATCGCCCCCGGCGTGGGCGAGGCGCTGTCGAAGGGCAGGCAGTCCCATGGCGGCAGGCACAGCACCGGGCGGTCGGGCAGCACCCCCGCCAGGAAGCGAGCGAGTTCCTCGGCGCGACGTTCGCCATCGGTGACATGGAGGGTGGGCGCCTCGGCATCAAGGCGCTTGAGCAGGGCGACGGCCTCTGCGGCGATCGGGTCGTGGTCGTTCATGGAGTCCTCTGGTCCGGGATCGGCCAGGGCATCCGCCGTCTTGGGCCTTGCAGCCGCAATTCGCTGACAGGCGCTTTTGTTCCGGCGGCGGGTCTACTCGGGAAGGATGCGCGGCGGCGCGGTCAAGACGGCATGGACCGCCGTGCCGGTCGCGGGCAGGGGGCCGGGCGGCCGTCGCGCCAGCAGCAGCGCCTGTCCCGCACGCAAGTGGAGCAGGTCGTTGCGGACGTCCTCGATCACGGCGGGGATGACGGTGGTACCCAGCAGGCCCTCGGGCGGCGACAGGGCGACCAGCACCGTCGCGGCGTCGATCCGCAGGCGCAGCGCCAGGGGCGGGGCGTGGGCGCTGATGGAGATGGGTCCGGCGGGCGTGTCCAGATGTGCGACGTTGGCGCGGTAATCGCGCAGCGTCGCGCGAAGGGTGACGCCGGGGGCTTTGTCCAGCGGCAGGTTCTGGGCGGCGACGCGGCCCCGGTCCAGGTGCACGACCGTCGTGGCCAGACGCGCAACCTCCTCGGCTGAGTGGCTGACATAGAGGATCGGGATCCGCGTCACATCACGCAGCCTCTCGAACCAGGGCAGGATCTCGGACCGGCGGGCCCGGTCCAGCGCGGCCATCGGTTCGTCCATCAGCAGAAGGCGCGGTCGGGACAAGAGCGCGCGGCCAAGCGCCACGCGCTGCGCCTCACCGCCTGACAGTGCCGCCGGGCGGCGCGACAGCAGCGCGCCGAGGCCCAGAAGATCGACGATCTCGGCCAGGCCGGGGCCGTCGCCCCTGCCGAACCACCGGCCATAGAGCAGGTTCTGCCTGACGCTGAGGTGCGGAAACAGCCGGGCATCCTGAAAGACATAGCCCGCGCGCCGCCGGTGGGGTGGCAGGTCGATGCCGGCGCGGCGGTCCAGAAGGATGGTGCCGTCGACCTCGATCCGGCCGGCGTCAGGCGTCAAGAGACCCGCGACGGCGTTCACCACAGTGGTCTTGCCTGCCCCGGACGGGCCGAAGAGGGCCGTCACCCCCGGCGGCGCCTGGAAGGCGACATCCAGCCGGAACGCACCCAGGCTGTGCGCGATGCTGACCGACAGGCTCATGCGCCGACCCGGCGGGCGGCGGCGCGGGCCAGCCACTCGGACAGAAGCAGCGCCGCCATCGACACCCCGATGGCGACCAGCACCAGCCGGCCGGCCTGCGCCTCGGCCCCCGGCACCTGAAGCCGGGTATAGATGGCCGAGGGCAGGGTCTGGGTCTGGCCGGGAATGTTCGACACGAAGGTGATCGTGGCGCCGAATTCCCCCATCGCCTTGGCGAAGGCCAGCACCGACCCTGCCAGAACGCCCGGCAGGATCAGCGGCAGCGTGACCGTCAGGAAGACCCAGGGGCGCGACGCGCCAAGGGTGGCGGCGGCCTGTTCAAGCCGCGGGTCAACCGCCTCGATCGACAGGCGGATGGCGCGGACCATCAGCGGAAAGGCCATGACCGCGGCGGCCAGCGCGGCACCGGTCCAGCGGAAGGCGAAGACGACGCCCAAGGGCTCCAGCCACTGGCCGATCGCGCCTTGCCGACCGAAGGCCAGCAGAAGCAGATAACCGGTCACCACCGGCGGCAGGATCAGCGGCAGATGCACCAGCATGTTCAGCGCCTGCCGTCCCGGAAAGCGCCACCGCGCCAGCGCATGCGCCGTCAGCACGCCCAGAGGCAGGCTGCAGAGCACCGCCCAGCCCGACACCTTCAGGCTGAGCGCAACGGCCTGCCATTCCTCGGGCGAAAGCCAGTCAGGGGGCAAGGGTGAAGCCTTGGTCGCGGAATACCTGCTGCGCCGCCGGGGCCGACAGCGCGTCAAGGAAGGCCCGGTCCGCCGGATCATCCGAGCCGGTCAGCAGCGCCACCGGATAGGTGATCGCGGGGTGGCTGTCCGCGGGAAAGGTGCCCATGACCGAAACGCCCGGATCGGCAGCCGCGTCGGTGGCGTAGACGACGCCTAATGGCGCCTCGCCGGTCGAGACCAGCGCCAGCGCCGCGCGCACGTTGTCGGCCTGCGCCACGTGGTCTGCGACCCCGTCCCACAACCCCAGGCTGGTCAGCGCCGCCTTGCCGTACTGCCCAGCCGGCACCGAATCGACCAGCGCCATCGCCAGCCGCCCCCCGTCCAGAAGCTGCGGCAGGTCCAGTCTGGGCCCGATCCGGACCGGCTGGCTGTCCGGATTGCCCGAGACCAGCACCAGCGCATTGCCCAGCAGATCGGCGCGGGTGCCGGGGACGATCATCCCCTCGGCCTCGACCACGTCCATCCACTCGGCCGAGGCCGACAGGAAGATATCGGCCGGGGCGCCTTGGATGATCTGCCGTGCCAGCAGGTTCGATCCCGCCAGCACCAGCGTCACGTCATGGCCGGTCTCTGCCTCGAAATCCGCCGCGATGCGATCAAGGGCGGTCTTCATCGCCGCCGCCGCGAAGACCGTCACCTCGTCGGCCAGCGACGGTGCGGCCGCGGCCAAGGTCAGGACGGTGCAGGTGGCGACGAACTTCATGGCGCGGCTCCAGTATCGTTATATTCGGACGGAAACATCGCCCCGATCCGCGCGTCGGGCAAGCCCTTTCTGCCGCGCCCCTGCCGAACAGGCCGCTTTGGCGGTTGACTCTGACGCGCGGGTGTATAGAAGGCGGCATTCATACGAATTCCACGGGGTTTGCGGCGCGCGATTGCCCCGAAGCAGGAGCGATTAACATGGCGAAGCCGACCACCATCAAGATCCGGCTGAACTCGACCGCCGGCACGGGTCATTTCTATGTGACCAAGAAGAACGCCCGCACGATGACGGAAAAGATGACCGTTCGCAAATATGACCCGGTCGTCCGTCAGCATGTCGAGTACAAGGAAGGCAAGATCAAGTAAGATCTGCCCGACAGTCGATGCCGAAGGGGCTGCCTCCGACCGGATGGCGGCCCCTTCGCATGTCTGCGGTGGGGAACTGGCGCCGCTGCGCCAGCGTTGCCAAGGCTGCGCCTTGAACGACGGACCCCGCCATGATCATTTCTCCTCCTGTCGCCGCCTTGCCCCGCTGCCCGGTCAAGGCCCTGCTGGGCCGGCCTGGCGGCGCCTTGGCCTTGCTGACCGGATCGAGCGGCGGCTTCCCGCGCCGGCCGGGGGCGATGATGGCGCTCTGGCCCGACGGAACACGCGTCGGCCGCCTAGGGGCGGGGTGCATCGATGCCGATATCGCGGCGCATCTCGACCGTCCCGGTCCCGTGACGCGTCTGGTCTATGGCCAGGGGGGGCCGGTCGATCTGCCGCTGCCCTGCGGCGGCCAGGTCCAGATCGCCTTGCTTCACCGCCCCGACCCGGACTGGCTGGGCGCGATCTGGGACGACCGCATCCGTCGGCGCACGGGCGAATGGTGCCTGAACCTGAAGGATGGGGGCCTCTGCCGCGACAGCGCGCCCGGCCCCGATGATTTCCATCTTCGCCTGCCGCCGCCGCCGGCGTTCCAGATCCACGGCGAGGGGGACGAGGCGCAGGCCCTGACCGCCCTGGTCGGCGCGCTGGAGCTTCCCTGCCTCGGGGCCGAGGCCACGCCCGACGCCCACAGCGCCGTGGTGACGCTGTTTCACGACCACGACCGAGAGCTTCCGGCCCTGATCCGCGGGCTGTCGTCGGACGCATTCTATGTCGGCGCGCTCGGTTCATCGCGCGCCCAGGCTGCCCGTCTTCAGGCGCTGCGCCAGGCGGGCGTTCCGTCCGACCGTCTGGAACGGCTGCGTGGCCCGATCGGCGTGACCGCCCCGGCCCGCGACCCGCGGCTGATCGCCGCCTCGACCCTGACCGAGATCCTCGCCGTCCACGAGGCCGTCACCGGATGATCCGGGCCGGGTTGCTGCTGGCCGCTGGCGCGTCGCGGCGGTTCGGCCCCGACGACAAGCTGCTGGCCCGCCTGCGCGGCCGTCCACTGCTGTTGCATGCCGCCGATGCGCTGCGCCAGGTGCCGCTGGACCGGTACGTCGCCGTCATCAGCAACCCCAGCCTCGGGCCGCTGCTGGAGGGGTTCGAGGTGATCGTCATCCCCCAGGGCGGGCAATCCGACAGCCTGAGGGCGGGCCTGGCGCATCTGGACCACCCGGACAGGCTGCTGATCGTGCTGGGCGACATGCCCGACGTTACGCCCTCGCTCCTGTCGCAAGTGTTGGCCCATGCCAGTGACGACGGCCCCAGTGCCAGCCATGACGGTCAGCACCCGATGCCCCCGGCCTGCTTCCCGCGCAGCCAGCTTCCGTTGCTGGCGGCGCTGTCAGGTGACCGGGGCGCGGCTCGGCTGCTGCGCGACCTGCCGCCGGAACGGCTGATCGCAGCCCCGGGCCAACTGAGAGATATCGACCGCCCCGACCAGATCTAGGTCTCGATCCAGCACGGGGAGGGGGGTGCGGGGGGACGCGTAGTCCCCCCGCGCGTCCGCGGGACGCAACCTATCCCAACACCTCGGCGATTGACTCGGCCGTGACCTCGACGATGCGGTCGGCCTCGTCGCGCGTCAGGCACAGCGGCGGGGCAAAGCCCAGGATATCGCCCTGCGGCATGGCCCGTGCGATAACGCCGCGCTTCAGCATGGCCGCCACGACCTTGGCGCCCTTGCCTTCTGACGCGTCGAAGAAGCGGCGGGCATCGCGATCCGCGACCAGTTCCACCGCGCACAGCATCCCCTCGCCGCGCACGTCGCCGACATGGGCATGATCGCCCACCGCCGCCTGCATCCGCTCGTTCAGATAGGCGCCGACGGTGCCCGCGTTCTCGACCAGCCCCAGGCTGTCGATCAGCTTCAGGTTCGCGACGCCCGCCGCCGCGCCGATGGGATGGGCCGAATAGGTCCAGCCGTGGCCCAGCACGCCATTCTCGTCAGTGCCACGCTCCAGCACGTCCCACATCTTCTGGCCGACGATGGATGCCGACAGCGGCGCATAGGCGCTGGTCAGTCCCTTGGCGCTGGTGATCAGGTCGGGCTTCAGGCCGTAATGGTCCGACCCGAACATCGTCCCAAGCCGCCCGAACCCGGTCACGACCTCATCGGCGATCAGCAGGATGTCATGGGCCTCCAGTACCGCCTGGATCGCCTCCCAGTATCCGGCGGGAGGCGGGACGATGCCGCCGGTGCCCAGCACGGGTTCCCCGATAAAGGCGGCGATGGTGTCGGCGCCCTCGGCCTCGATCAGCGCCTCCAGCTTCTCGACGCAGTATCCCACGAAGTCGCCCTCAGACATGGATGCGTCGGGGCGGCGGAAGTAATAGGGCGCCTCGGTGTGGATCACCTGGTCCAGCGGCAGGTCGAACTTCTTGTGGAACAGCTCAAGCCCGGTCAGCGACCCGGTGACCAGGCCCGAGCCGTGATATCCGCGCCAGCGGCTGATGATCTTCTTTTTCTTCGGGCGGCCCAAGATGTTGTTGTAGTACCAGACCAGCTTGATGTTCGTCTCGTTCGCGTCGGACCCGCCAAGGCCGAAATAGACCCGCGCCATGCCTTCCGGCGCGCGGTCCATGACCATCTTCGACAGCGTGATCGACGCCTCCGACCCGTGGCCGGCATAGGCGTGGTAATAGGACAGATCGCGCGCCTGCGCGGCGATGGCCTCTGCGATCTCTTGCCGGCCATAGCCTACGTTCACGCAGTAAAGCCCCGCGAAACCGTCCAGCAGGCGGTTGCCGTCGCGGTCGGTGATATGGGCGCCCTCACCGCCGGTCACGATCCGCTGCGGCGCCTCGCCGCGCGCGAACTGCGCCAGATGGGTCGAGGGGTGCATGAAGTTCTCGCGGTCCCATTTCGCCAGTTCGTCATTCGTCAGCATCGCATCTCTCCTCATGCCCAGTCGCGGCAAACATACTTGATTTCGGTAAAGGCCTCGAGGCCCTGCCGGGCACCCTCGCGGCCCAGCCCGGACTGCTTCATCCCGCCGAACGGGATCGGCGCGCCGGTGACCTTGGTGCGGTTGACGGCGACCATGCCGTATTGCAACGCCCGGCTGACCCGATAGATCCGGCGCGGGTCCTGACTGTGGACATAGGCGATCAGCCCGTATTCGCTGGCGTTCGCGCGGGCGACGACCTCCTCCTCGGTGTCGAAGGGCGACAGCGCCGCGACCGGGCCGAAGGTCTCCTCGCGCATGATGGCGGCCTCGTCGGTGACGTCGGCCAGGACGGTCGGCTTGAAGAACAGCGGGCCCAGATCGGCCGCGACCTCGCCGCCGGTCAGGATGCGCGCGCCATGTGCCACCGCATCCTGGACATGCGCCACCTGTTTGGCCACCTGCCGATCATGGACCAGCGGGCCAAGGTCGGCGTCCTGCATCCCCGGCGCCAGAGTCAGCCTTTCGACTGCCGCCGTGAATCGCGTGCAGAAGTCGTCATAGACGTCGCGGTGGATATAAAACCTGTTGGCGCCAAGGCAGTCCTGACCCGAGGTCGCGAACTTGGCCTTCACGGCCTCGGCCACGGCGCGGTCCAGATCGGCACTGGGGAAGACGATGAAGGGCGCGTGACCGCCCAGCTCCATCACCAGCCGCTTCACCGTGTCGGCCGACTGGCGATAGAGCAGCCGCCCGACCTCGGTCGAGCCGGTGAAGGACAGCGCCCGCACCCGTGCATCCGCCGTCCACTCGCCCACGATCGTCGCCGCGTCGCCGATGACCGTGTTCACGACGCCTGACGGAAAGCCCGCCCGCTGCGCCAGCACCGCCAGGGCCAGCGCCGAAAGCGGCGTTTCGGCCGAGGGATGGATGACCACGGTGCAGCCTGCCCCAAGCGCGGCAGCGGCCTTGCGGGTAATCATCGCGCAGGGGAAGTTCCAGGGCGTCACCAGCGCCGCGACGCCGACGGGTTCGCGCCACAGCTCCATCTCGGCGTCGGGCAGGTGGCTGGTCACGCCTTCGATGTTCGGGCGCAAGGCTTCTTCGGCATAGAACTGCACGAAGCTGGCGGCATAGTCGATCTCTCCGCGCGCCTCGCTGATGGGCTTGCCCTGTTCCGCGACCATGATGCGGGCCAGATCCTCCTTGGCGCCGACGATCAGCGCGTGCCAGCGGTGCAGGATGTCGGCGCGGTGCTGGGGCAGCATCGCCGCCCAAGCCGGGAACGCCGTCTGCGCCGCATTGACGGCCGCGCGGGCGCCATTCGCGTCGCTGATCGCCACCTGCGCCACAAGGCCGCCGGTCGCGGGGTCCCGGACGGCCAGACGACCTTCGGCGGGAAAGTCGCCTCGGCCGGGCAGCAGCCCTTGGTCGCTCAGGCGTTCGGGCAGCGGGCTGTGATGATCGTCGAACATGGTCACCTCCTTGTCCCGTGGAAGATGGGGCAGGGTGGGCAGGCGATTTCCCTGATGATCGCGCCGGGAGCAGAGGATTCCTCTGCACACAGGGTGGCGACCCGAGGATTCCTCTCAGCCCAGAAGGGCGGTCGCCGGGGCCTCGTCCTTGACGGGCTTGGTGACGATATAGCTGAAATACCGCCTGACCCCGGCGCGGCTCTCCAGCAGCCCGTCCATCAGGTCCTGGAACGCGCCGACGTCGCGGGCGACGACCTGCAGCAGATAGTCGTAGCCCCCGCCGATGGCCCAGCAGCCGGTCACGGCCTCCATCCGCGCGACGGTGCGTTCGAAGATCTGGAAGCTTTCGGCGCGGTGGCTGTCCAGTTCGACCGTGACGAAGACCTGGACGTGCGGGCCAATGGCGGCCAGGTCGATCTGGGCGCGGTAGCCGCGGATCAGGCCCGCCTGCTCCAACCGCTTCATGCGGTCCCAGCAGGGCGTCGGCGACAGGTTCACCCGCGCCGCCAGTTCGGTCTTGGCGATGCGGCCTTCGCGCGACAGGGTCGCGAGGATGGCGATGTCGCGGTCGTCGAGGCGGGGCGCGCGCGGTGTCATGCACCGGTTGTTTCCGGCGGCGGGTCAGTTGTCAATCTGGACAACCGGCGGCTGCGGGGCGATCCTGCAACACATGTCGCACTGGCCGTTACGACGCGAGGACATCTCTCGCCCCGCCTATCGCAGCCTTGCCCAAGGGATCGCCGCGGCGATCGACGCGGGCAGCCTGCGGCCCGGCCAGCGCCTGCCGCCGCACCGCGACCTGGCGTGGCAGCTGGGCGTCAGCGTCCAGACCGTCAGCCGCGCATACGAGGAGTTGATCCGCGCGGACCTGATCTCGGGCGAGGTGGGGCGGGGCAGCTTCGTGAAGTCGGGGCCGCGAGAGACGATCGAGGTGCCGTGGTTCCGCGCCCCCACCGACCGGCCGCCGATCGACCTGTCGATGATGACCCCGGTCCGCCTGCCGCAGATCAGGCAGGCCTGGGCCGACACGATGGTGCGGCTGTCGGACCGGCTGCCCGACCCGGCGATGCTGTCTTTTCGCCCGCGCCAGACAATGTCGCTTTATGGCGGCATGGCTGCGGCTTGGCTGGCGCGCTGCGGGATGGTGGTCCCGGCGCAGCGCATTCTGATCACCAACGGCACGACGCCGGCGATGTTCGTGGCGCTGATGACGGTGGCGCAGCCCGGCGACATCGTCGCGACCGAGGCCGCCACCTGCCACACACTGCGCCCCGCCGCGCAGGCGCTGCACCTGCGGCTGAGGGGCATCCCCGGCGACGACCGCGGCATGGACCCCGATGCCCTGATCGCGGCGGCGCGCGCCTCGGGCGGGCGGATGCGGGCGGTGTTCCTGCTGCCTTCGGGCGGGGGGCCGCATGCGCGGATCATCGATCGCGACCGGCGCGAGGCGCTGGCGCAGGCCGCGACCGCCGCCGGGCTGATGATCCTGGAAAGCGACCCCACCGGCCCGATGCCGCCCCGCCGCCCGCCGGCGCTGTCCAGTTTCGCGCCCGACCGCAGTTTCTATTTCACTGGCCTGTCGAAGTGCCTGTCACCGGGACTGCGGCTGGGTTTTCTGGCCATGCCCGAAGATCGGGCAGAGATCGCGCTGAACCGGCACCTGTCGATGTCGTGGATGGCGACGCCCCTGATGGCCGAGATCGCGCAGGACTGGATCACCGGCGGCACCGCCGATGCACTTCTGGCGGCGCAGCGGGTCGAGCTGGCCGCGCGCAACCGGCTCGCCGCGCGAGTCCTGGGCCCCCGGGCGCAGGGCTTCCTGCACGGGCTGCACCGCTGGCTGCCGCTGCCCGACGGCTGCGACGAGGCCGACCTGCTGGCCCAAGCCCTGTCGCATCAGGTGGCGCTGGCGCCGGGCGCGGGCTTTGCCATGCTGCCGTCGGGCCCGGCGCTGCGGCTGTCGCTCGGTGGGGTGCCGATGCGCGATCTGGAGCAGGCGCTGCGCATCGTTTCGGCAATCCTGCCCCCCGACAGCCGCATCTGAAACCGGGTCCTGCGCCCGTCGGTTTGACACCCCGGCCTGAAATTGTCATGATTTAATATACGAATTGACTTGGAATCCGCTTCGCCCGAACTCTCGGGCCAAGCAGGAACGGGCCAACCGGGTCCGAATCCGCAAACCCCAGGGGCCGCCGGCGAACGCGCCGAGACGGCCCCGACACAGGAGGTGACCATGACCATCAAGACCATGACGACCGCCAGCCTTGCCGCCCTGATCCTGGGTTCGGGCACCGCGATGGCAGACACCTGGCGCTATGCCTTCGAGGAGGCCCTGGACGAGGTGCAGGGCGTCTTCGCCCAGAAGTTCAAGGAAGAGGTCGAGGCCAATTCCGACCATGAGGTGCAGTTGTTCCCGTTCGGAACACTGGGGGAATCCGACAACATCCTGGAACAGACCCAGTCCGGCATCCTGCAGTTCGTGAACCAGTCGCCCGGCTTCACCGGCGCGCTGATCCCCGAGGCGCAGGTCTTCTTCGTCCCCTACCTGCTGCCCGAGGATCAGGACCAGCTGGTCAGCTTTTTCCGCAACTCCGAAACGATCAACAACATCTTCCCCGAGCTTTATGCCGAACAGGGGCTGGAACTGTTGACCATGTATCCTGAAGGCGAGGTCATGCTGACCACCCAGGAGCCGGTCACCAGCCCCGAGGATCTGGCCGACACCAAGGTGCGCGTGATGACGAACCCGCTGCTGGTCGAAAGCTACAAGGCGTTCGGCGCGACGCCCACGCCGCTGCCATGGGGCGAGGTTTATGGCGGCCTGCAGACCGGCATCATCGACGGTCAGGAAAACCCGGCCTTCTTCATCGAGTCGACCAACATGTACGAGGTGACGGACCACATCACCCGTCTGGGCCACAACAACTTCACGACCGCGCTGATGGCCAACAAGGACTTCTATGACGGCCTGCCCGAGGAGGACCAGCAGGTCATCCAGAACGCGACCGACGCGGCCTTCGAGCACATCATCGAATACCAGCAGGGCCTGACTCAGGAGTCGCTCGACAAGATCATGGAGGCCAAACCCTCGATGACCATCACCGAGCTGACCGAGGAGCAGCGCGCCCCGTTCCGCGAAACCGCCGGCGAGGTCGAGAAAACCTTCCTCGAGATCGGCGGCGACCGTGCGCAAGAGGTGCTGGACCAGATGAAGGCCGACCTCGAAGCCGCCGCGAACAGCTGATCGCGGGTCCTGCCGGAACCGGGCGCCGTCGCGGCCGGTTCCCTTGCAACACCCAGATGGACAGGTGGTCATGCAGCCAGACACAAGCCCGCGCAGCCGAGAGCCCGACGATCCCCTTCTGGCAGAGCCGGTGGCAGCCCCGGACGATATCGACGATTCGCTCTATCGTTCGGACCTGCCGGGGCCCTTGGGGACGCTGGACCAGGCCATCGCGCGGGTCGAGGCCGTGATGCTGGCCTTTGGTGTGCTGGCGATGGCCACCAACACGGTCGCGAACGTGGTCGGGCGTTTCGGCTTCGGCCAGTCGCTCTATTTCTCGGAAGAGGTGAACCAGGCGCTGATCGTGCTGATCACCTTCGCGGGCCTGTCCTATGCCGCGCGGCACGGGCGCCACATCCGCATGTCGGCGATCCTGGACGCGCTGCCTTATGGCATGCGCAAGGCCGGGATGGTCATCATCTCGGCGCTGACGGCGGCGCTGCTGCTGCTTCTGGCGTGGTACGCCCTCACCTATGTCCAGACGCAAGCCAGCCGGGGCCGGGTGCTGCCGGCGCTGCGCATCCCGCAGTGGTGGATCATCGTCTGGGCGCCTGCCGGGTTCTTCCTGACCGGCCTGCAATACGCGCTGACTGCGCTGAAGAACCTGACGCATGACGGCATCTGGCTGTCCACGGGTACTCAGGACGGCTATGACGCCGTCCCCGAAGAGGAGACCCGCCCATGACCGCCGCCATCCTGGGCACGATGGTCGTGCTTCTGATGCTGGGCTTTCCGATGATGGTGCCGCTGATCGTGGGGTCGATGGTCGGCTTCGTGGGTCTTTTTGGCGGCCTTGGCCAGCTGGAAACGCTGGTCCAGCAGGTCATCGCCGGCATCCAGCCCGCCAGCCTGATCGCGGTGCCGATGTTCATCTTCGCTGCCGACCTGATGACCCGCGGCCAGTCGGCGGAACGGCTGATCGACCTGGTCATGGCCTTCCTGGGCCACATGAAGGGCGGACTGGCGATTTCCACCGCCGGGGCCTGCACCATGTTCGGCGCCGTGTCCGGATCGACGCAGGCGACGGTGGTGGCCGTGGGCGGACCGCTGCGCCCGCGCCTGCTGAAGGCGGGCTACAGCGACAGCTTCACGCTGGCGCTGATCATCAACGCATCGGACATCGCCTTCCTGATCCCGCCCTCGATCGGCATGATCATCTATGGCGTGGTGTCCGGCACCTCCATCTCGGAACTCTTCATCGCGGGCATCGGGCCGGGGCTGCTGATCCTGCTGCTGTTCTCGGTCTATGCCTATGTCTATGCGGTCCGGAACAACGTGCCCACCGAGCCGCCGGCCACCTGGGCCGAACGCGGCCGCGCCATGCGGCGCGCGCTGTGGCCACTGGGGTTCCCGGTCATCATCATCGGCGGCATCTATGGCGGCGTCTTCTCACCGACCGAGGCCGCCGCCGCCTGCGTCCTCTATGCGCTGGTGCTGGAGATAGGGGTCTTCCGCGAACTGAGCATGAAGCAGCTTTATTCCACGGCGAAATCGACCGGACTGATCACCGCCGTCGTCTTCATCCTGGTCGGTGCCGGCACGGCCTTCAGCTATGTCATCAGCTTCGCGCAGATCCCGCAGGCGATCCTGGGCGGCATCGGCATCGATGGGATGGGGCCTTACGGGGTGCTGTTCACGATCTCGATCGCGTTCTTCATCGGCTGCATGTTCGTCGACCCTATCGTGGTGATCCTGATCCTGGTGCCGATCTTCGCGCCGGTGGTGCGGGACGCGGGCCTGGACCCGGTGCTGGTCGGCACCATCATCACGCTGCAGGTCGCCATCGGCAGTGCCACGCCGCCGTTCGGCTGCGACATCTTCACGGCTATCGCCGTCTTCAAGCGGCCCTATCTGGACGTGATCCGGGGCACCCCGCCCTTCATCCTGATCCTGCTGGGGGTCTCGGTCCTGCTGATCTTCGTGCCGCAGATCGCGCTGTTCCTGCGCGACCTCGCCTTCCCGGCATGAGGCGCCTATGACCCGTGACGCATTCCAGCGCTTCGGCCTGGTGGCCCTGGCCACGGACATGACGATCGAGGGCGACGCCGCGCGGCTGATGCCGCCCGGTACGCGCCTGCACGTGACCCGCATTGCCTTCGACAACCCCACGACCGAGGAGAACCTGCGCCACACGGGCCCGCGCCTGCGTGCGGCGGTGGACCTGATCGTGCCGGGCGTGGACCTGGCGGGGATCGCCTTCGGTTGCACCTCGGCCTCGGCGGTGCTGGGCGACGACATGGAAGGGCTGGCAGGCGGGCGGGCGCCGGTCACCACGCCGGCGGGGGCGGCGCTGCGGGGTTTTGCCGCCCTGGGCGTTGATCGCGTGGGGCTGATGACGCCCTATCTTGAGGCGACGACGGACCTGGTCGGGGATTACTTCCAGGCCCGCGGCATCGACGTCCTGCGCCGCAGCAGCATGGGCCATGCCGACGACCGCGACATGGCCCGCCTTGGTGCCGCCGAGATCATCGAGATGGCCGAGGAGAGCGACCACCCCGACGCGCAGGCGCTGTTCATGTCCTGCACCGCGCTGCCCGCGCTGGACGTGATCGAGCGGGTCGAGGCGCTGCTGGGAAAGCCAGTCCTGTCGTCGAACCAGGCGCTGTTCTGGGCCATGCTGGACCGCGTGGCCATCCCCTCGGCGGGGCCCGGCGCGCTGTTCCGGTGCCGGACATGGTAAGCCTTGACGACATCCTGGCGGCCCGTGACCGGATCGAGGGGCAGGTGCTGGATACGCCGGTCGCGGGTTCGGCAAACCTGTCGGCGCTGGCGGGCGGGCCGGTCTGGCTGAAATGCGAACACCGCCAGACGACGGGCGCCTTCAAGCTGCGCGGGGCCACGAACGCGGTGGCGCGGCTGGGGGACGTGGCGGGGGTCACCACGGCCTCGACCGGGAACCACGGGCGGGCGCTGGCCCACGCGGCGCGCGCCCTGGGCCTGCCCGCGATCATTTGCATGTCGCGGCTGGTGCCCGCAAACAAGCTGGCCGCGATACGAGATCTGGGGGCCGAGGCGCGCATCGTCGGCGAGAGCCAGGACGACGCCTTCGAGGAGGCCCGCCGCCTGCAGCGCGACGAGGGCTTCGCCCTGATACCGCCATTCGACCACCCCGACGTCATCGCGGGGCAGGGCACACTGGGGCTGGAGATCCTGGACCAGGTGCCTGACGCCGCCGCCATCGCCGTGCCGTTGTCCGGTGGCGGACTGCTGGCCGGCGTCGCTGCGGCTGCCAAGGCGCGGCGTCCAGATATCTGCATCATCGGCATCAGCATGGAACGGGGCGCCGCCATGGCCGCCAGCCTTGCCGCCGGTGAGCCCGTCGAGGTGACCGAGTTGCCGACGCTGGCCGACAGTCTGGGCGGCGGCATCGGCATGGGCAACCGCCTGACATTCCCCATGGTGCGCGACCTGATGGACGACCTGATCCTGCTGACCGAGGACGAGATCGCCGCCGGCCTTCGCCACCTGGCGGGTGAAGGCCATGTCGTCGAGGGCGCCGCCGCCGTCGGTGCCGGTGCGATCCTGGCGGGCAAGCTGCGCAGCGATGGCCCGCTGGTCCTGATCCTGTCCGGCGGCAACATCGACCCCGCGCTTCACGCCAGCCTGCTGGAGACCACATGACGCCGCTGATCCTGTCCGAGTCCGACCTGTGCGACCGCGTGCCCCTGGACCTGACCGCCATCGACGTGGTCGAGGCGGGCTTTCGGCGACTGGCCGAGGGTGGCGTGGTCATGCCCCCGGTCATGTCCATGCACCTGCCCGACGTGAACGGAGAGGTGGACGTCAAGACGGCATTCGTGCCCGGAATCGAGGGCTTTGCGGTCAAGATTTCACCTGGATTCTTCGATAATCCGGCCCTAGGCCTGCCTTCGACATCGGGGATGATGGTGGTGCTTGACGCGCAGACCGGGCGCGTGCGCGCGGTGCTGCTGGACAACGGCTGGCTGACGGATGTGCGGACGGCTGCTGCGGGCGGCGTGGCCGCGCGCTGGCTGTCGCGCCCAGACGCTGCCCGCGTCGCGATCCTGGGGGCGGGGCTTCAGGCGCGGATGCAACTGCAGGCGCTGCGGCTGGTGCGGTCCGTGAACAGCGCCGTGATCTGGGCCCGCGACCTGTCCCGCGCCCAGGCGCTGGCGGATGAGGTCACGGGCATCGACATCCGCGCCACCCCGGACGCCGAGGAGGCCGTGTCGCAGGCCGACATCATCGTGACCACCACGCCCGCCACGCAGCCGATCCTGAAGGCCGGCTGGCTGCGCGACGGCCAGCACGTCACCGCCATGGGCAGCGACCAGCCCGGCAAGAACGAGCTTGATCCCGAATGCCTGGCACGCGCCGACCTCTATGTCGCCGACCGCGCCAGCCAGACCCGCCTGATGGGAGAGCTGCGCGCCGCCATCGAGGCCGGCACCCATTCCGGCAACCATGTCCCCGAGCTTGGCGACATCATCGCCGGAAAACACCCCGGACGCACCGACCGCGACCAGATCACCATCTGCGATCTGACCGGCACGGGCGTCCAGGACACCGCCATCGCCACCCACGCGCTTGCCGCGTTTTCGAAAGCCACCTGAATGCCAGAACTGCAACGGACGCCCGAACGCTTTTCGACCGCGGAATACGAGGAGCGGTTGGCCAAGACGCGCGCCAGCATGGAGAAGCTGGGACTGGACCTGCTGATCGTCAGCGACCCGTCGAACATGGCTTGGCTGACCGGCTATGACGGCTGGTCCTTCTATGTCCACCAATGCGTGATCGTGGGCCCGGCCGGGGCACCCATCTGGTTCGGGCGCGGTCAGGACGCCCAGGGCGCGCTGCGCACCGTTTGGATGAGCGACGACCATATCATCGGCTATCCCGACTATTACGTGCAGTCGGTGGAACGCCACCCGATGGACTACCTCTGGGCGACGCTGGCCGACAAGGGCTGGCACACCGGCTTCATCGGCGTCGAGATGGACAACTACTGGTATTCCGCCAAGGCGCATGAGCGTCTGGTCCACGGCCTGCCCGACGCGCAGATCCTGGATGCGACAGGTCTTGTGAACTGGCAGCGGGCGGTCAAGACGCCCAAGGAACTGCAATACATGCGCAAGGCCGCCCGCATCGTCGAGCGGATGCACCGCCGCATCGCCGACAAGATCGAGGTCGGCATGCGCAAATGCGATCTGGTGGCGGAAATCTATGACAGCGGATTGCGCTATGACGAATGGTCGGGGCATGGCGGCGACTATCCGGCCATCGTGCCGCTGCTGCCGTCCGGGCCTGACGCCGCCGCGCCGCACCTGACCTGGGACGACCTGCCGATGAAGCAGGATGAGGGCACGTTCTTCGAGATCGCCGGCTGTTACCAGCGATACCACGTGCCCCTGTCGCGCACGATCTTCCTGGGCAAGCCGCCTCAGGAGATGCTGGAGGCCGAGAAGGCCGTGCTGGAGGGGATGGAGGCCGGTCTTGCCGCCGCCCGTCCGGGCAACACCTGCGAGGATATCGCCAACGCCTTCTTCACGGTCCTGGACCGTTACGGCATCGTCAAGGACAACCGCACCGGATACCCGATCGGCCTGTCCTATCCGCCCGACTGGGGCGAGCGCACCATGTCCCTGCGCCGCGGCGACCGGACCGAGCTGCGGCCCGGAATGACCTTCCACTTCATGACCGGCCTCTGGATGGAGGGCTGGGGATACGAGACCACGGAATCGCTGGTCATCACCGAGCGCGAGCCGGAGCTGTTCTGTTCCATTCCCCGGCGGATGCTGGTGAAGGCATGAACCCGATCCGGCCCACGATCCCGCTGGACGCCCCCGGCAAGCATCACGGCTTTTTGCGGCTGCCATACAGCCGCAACGACAGCGCCTGGGGCAGCGTGATGATCCCGCTGACGGTGATCGGCAACGGCGACGGTCCGACGGCGCTGCTGACCGGCGGCAACCACGGCGACGAATACGAAGGCCCCATCGCCCTTCAGCAGTTGGCGTGGGAGCTTGAGCCGGACGACATCACGGGCCGGGTCATCATCGCGCCCTATCTAAACTATCCGGCGTTCAAGGCGGGGACGCGGGTCAGCCCGATCGACCAGGTGAACATGAACCGCTGCTTTCCGGGACGCCCGGACGGCACGGTGACGCAGAAGATCGCGCACTTCTTCGACAGCGTGCTGGTGCCGATGGCGGATGTGGTGCTGGACTATCACTCGGGCGGCAAGACGCTGGATTTCCTGCCCTATGCGGCGGCGCACTATCTGGACGACGCCGATCAGCAGGCGGCCTGCGTCGCAGCAATGCAGGCCTTCGGCGCGCCCTGGTCGATGATGATGCGCGAAATCGACGCCGTCGGCATGTTCGACACGGTGGTCGAGGAAAAAGGCAAGGTCTTCGTCACCACCGAACTGGGCGGCGGCGGCACGGCGACGGCGGCGTCCGCACGCATCGCCATCAGCGGCGCGAAGAACGTCCTGCGTCACGCGGGCATCCTGGGCGGAGAGATCGAGCGCAGCGACAGCCGGATGCTGGACATGCCGGGCGACGACTGCTTCCACTTCGCCACCCGCGACGGACTGCTGCACCCTCTGGCCGATCTGGGCGAGCCGGTGGCCGAGGGGCAGCCCATCGCCCGCATCTGGCCTGCCGACCGCACAGGGGTGGCGCCGGTCGAGGTCGTGGCGAACCGCGCGGGCCTGATCGCGGCCCGGCATTTTCCGGGGCTGGTGCAGACCGGCGACTGCCTGGCGGTCATCGCCGTCCCGACTTGACCGCCACCCCCTTGCGCGTCTTCATGCGGGCAAGGGGGCGCCATGATCGACAAGCTGGAAATGTTCCTGGCCGTGGCCAAAGAAGGCCATTTCGGCCGCGCGGCGCAGTCCCTGGGGATCACGCAGCCGACGCTTTCGGCGGGGATCAAGCAGCTTGAGGAGACGCTTGGGGTCCTGCTGATCTTTCGCGGTTCGCGCTATGGTGGCCTTACGCCCGAGGGACAGTCGGCGCTGGTCTGGGCGCGCCGCATCGTCGGCGATACCCGCCAGCTGAAGGACGAGATGCGCGCCACCCGCCACGGCCTGTCGGGGTGCCTGCGGATCGCGGTCGTGCCCACGGCGCTGACCTGGGCCGCCCGCCTGGCCGCGCGGTATGGTGAGGCGCATCCGAATGTCGGGCTGACGATCCTGTCGCGCAGCTCCAGCGCCATCCTGCAGATGATCGAGGATCTGGAGGTCGATGCCGGGATCTCGTATCTCGACAACGAGCCGTTGGGGAAGGTCAGTGCGGTTCCGCTTTACGACGAAAGCTATACGCTGGTTGCGCCGCACGGGCATCCGCTGGCGCAGGGCGGGGCGGTCGCTTGGTCGGCGCTGAACGGCCAGCGGCTGTGCCTGCTGACGCCCGACATGCAGAACCGCCGGATCATCAACCGCCGCTTGGCCGATGCCGGGGTGAACCCGCTGGCGACGGTGGAAAGCAATTCGACCGTGGTGCTGGTGTCTCAGGTGCTGAACGGCGACTGGCTGACGATCCTGCCGCATGACGTGGCGGGGTTTTTGGCGCAGGGCAAGCCGCTGTCGCTGGTGCCGCTGGAAAATGTCGGCCCGGGCCACGCGGTGGGCCTGATCGCACCATGGAGAGAGCCGCACACCCCGGTGCTGGAGGCGCTGCTGACCGAAGCGCGGCGCATGGTTCGATAGAGTTTTTCTATCGAACAACGGAACTGCGATATTGATTTGCGGATGGATTGGCTGTTGTGTGCGGAACCAGACTTTGAAAGGCCAGCCATGCACCATCACGCGCCAGCCCCGTCGGCGGAGGAAATCCGAGATGTCGTCCTGCCCCTGACAGGGCTGGAGGGGCCGCTTCTGCCGATGCTCCATGCCATCCAGGAGGTGTGGGGTCATGTGCCGCAGGCCGCCGTGCCGGTGCTGGCCGATGTGCTGAACCTGGGCCGGGCCGAGGTGCATGGCGTGATCAGCTTCTATCACGATTTCCGCGACCATCCCGCCGGGCGGCGCGTGCTGAAGATCTGCCGGGCCGAGGCCTGCCAGTCGGTCGGCGGTGCGGGCGTGGCGGCGGAGACGCTGGCGCGGCTGGGGGTGGACTGGCACGGCACGACGCCCGACGGCGGCGTGACGGTCGAGCCGGTCTATTGTCTGGGTCTCTGCGCCTGCGGGCCGGCGGCGATGCTGGACGGGCGGGTGATCGGCCGTGTCGATGCCGACCGCCTGACCGCCGAACTGGAGGCTGCGCGATGAAGATCTGGGTTCCCATGGACAGCGCCGCCAAGGCGCTTGGCGCCGATCAGGTGGCCGATGCGCTGGCGCGAGAGGCAAAGGCGCGGGGCTTGGACGTGCAGATCGTCCGCAATGGCACCCGCGGGATGATCTGGCTGGAGCCTCTGGTCGAGGTCGAGACGCCCGAGGGGCGGATGGCGTACGGCCCCCTGTCGCCCGCCGACGTCCCGGCGCTGCTGGATGGCCAGTTGAATGGGCTGGGGCCGGTCGAGGAACTGGACTGGATGCGCCGTCAGACGCGGCTGACATTCGCGCGCTGCGGCGTGATCGATCCGCTGGACCTTGACGACTATGCCGCTCATGGCGGCCTGGCCGGCCTGCGCCGCGCCATCGGCATGAGCCAGGCCGACATTGTGGCCGAGGTGACCGCCAGCGGGTTGCGCGGTCGCGGCGGCGCGGGCTTTCCGACCGGCATCAAGTGGAAGACCGTCAGCGATGCGGTCGCCGACCAGAAGTACATCGTCTGCAACGCCGATGAAGGCGACAGCGGCACCTTCGCGGACCGGATGATCATGGAGGGCGATCCCTTCACCCTGATCGAGGGCATGGCGATTGCCGGCCTGGGGGTCGGCGCGACGCGCGGCTATGTCTACCTGCGCAGCGAATACCCTGACGCGATCCGCGTGATGCAGGCCGCCGTCGTCATCGCCCGCCAGCGTGGCGTGCTGGGACATGACGTCCTGGGCAGCGGTCGCGCCTTCGACATGGAGATCCGCACGGGCGCCGGCGCCTATGTCTGCGGCGAGGAAACCAGTCTTCTGAACAGCCTGGAGGGCAAGCGCGGCACGGTCCGCGCCAAGCCGCCGCTGCCTGCGCTGGAGGGGTTCCTGGGCAAGCCCACGGTGGTCAACAACGTCATCAGCTTGGCGACCGTGCCGGTGATCTTCGAAAAGGGCGCGCAGCATTACGCGGACTTCGGCCTCGGCCGGTCGCGCGGGACGGTGACCCTGCAGATTGCCGGGAACGTGCGACACGGCGGGCTGTTCGAGACGGCCTTCGGCATGACCCTGGGAGAGGTCGTGAACGATATCGGCGGCGGCACGCTGTCCGGGCGTCCGGTCAAGGCGGTGCAGGTGGGCGGTCCGCTTGGGGCCTATATGCCTGTCAGCAAGTTCGACACCCCGATGGGATACGAGGAATTCGACCAGAAGGGCGGCCTTATCGGCCATGCCGGCCTTGTGGTTTTCGACGACACTGCCGATATGCTGCAGATGGCACGCTTCGCGATGGAGTTCTGCGCGGTGGAAAGCTGCGGCAAGTGCACGCCCTGCCGCATCGGCGCCGTGCGGGGGGTTGAGACCATCGACCGCATCGCGGCGGGTGACGCCGCCGCCGCCGATCTGCTGACGGACCTGTGCGAGACGATGAAGGACGGATCGCTCTGCGCGCTTGGCGGGTTCACGCCCTATCCGGTCATGTCCGCCCTGACGCAATTCCCAGATGATTTTGCCACCCATAAGGAGGCAGCGGAATGAAAGACTTCATCATCCCCCAGTTCGCGCCCGGCGCCGAACCCTTCGACGACCGCGACATGGGCACTCCCGCCCGCAGCGGCGCCCCGGTCAGCCTGACCATCGACGGGTTCGAGGTGACGGTGCCCGAAGGCACCTCGGTCATGCGCGCCGCCTTCGAGGCAGGCATCGAGGTTCCGAAGCTGTGCGCCAGCGACAACATGGAGGCCTTCGGCTCCTGTCGGCTGTGCGTGGTCGAGATCGAGGGCCGGCGCGGCACGCCCGCCAGTTGCACCACCCCGGTCACCGAAGGCATGGTGGTCCACACCCAGTCGTCCAAGGTGCGCAAGATCCGCAAGGGCGTGATGGAGCTGTATATCAGCGACCACCCGCTGGACTGCCTGACCTGCGCAGCCAACGGCGACTGTGAACTGCAGGACGCGGCGGGGCAGGTGGGCCTGCGCGATGTCCGCTATACCCCCGGCGACAACCATTTCGACCCCAAGGGCATCGGTGCGCGGTCCCAGTCCGAGGCGCGTCTGCGCGAGGGGCCGGGCAATCCGCAATACCTGCCCAAGGACGACAGCAACCCCTATTTCACTTATGATCCCAGCAAGTGCATCGTCTGTTCGCGCTGCGTGCGCGCCTGCGAGGA
Source organism: Paracoccus rhizosphaerae (assembly GCF_026162645.1). GTDB lineage: Bacteria > Pseudomonadota > Alphaproteobacteria > Rhodobacterales > Rhodobacteraceae > Paracoccus > Paracoccus rhizosphaerae. Next base: position 108,882 of record NZ_JAOTBE010000004.1, on the reverse strand, counting down.
GGTGCAGGGGACATTCGCGCTCACCATCGAGGGGCGCGGCTTCGACAGCCGCGTCAGCGCCGGGGCCGGGTTCGACGACTTCCTGTCCAGCGACTGCGTCAGCTGCGGCGCCTGCGTGCAGGCCTGCCCGACGGCGACGCTGCAGGAAAAGTCGGTGGCCGAACTGGGCACACCCACGCGGTGCGTCATCACCACCTGCGCCTATTGCGGCGTCGGGTGCAGCTTCAAGGCCGAGATGAACGGCGACCAGCTGGTCCGCATGGTGCCCTGGAGGCACGGAAAGGCCAATCGCGGCCACAGCTGCGTCAAGGGCCGCTTCGCCTATGGCTATGCGTCCCACAAGGACCGCATCCTGAACCCGATGATCCGCGACACCATCGACGAGCCCTGGCGCGAGGTCAGCTGGGACGAGGCGCTGTCGTTTGCCGCCACGCGGATGAAGGCCATCCAGCAGAAGCATGGGCGGCGGTCGGTGGGCGTCATCACCTCCAGCCGCTGCACGAACGAGGAGACCTATCTGGTCCAGAAGCTGACCCGCGCGGTCTTCGGCAACAACAACACCGACACCTGCGCGCGCGTCTGCCATTCGCCCACCGGCTATGGCCTGGGCAAGACCTTCGGCACCTCGGCGGGCACTCAGGACTTCGATAGCGTCGAACATACCGATGTCGTCCTGATCATCGGCGCGAACCCCACGGACGGGCACCCGGTCTTCGCCAGCCGCCTGAAGAAGCGGCTGCGCCAGGGCGCAAAGCTGATCGTCGTCGATCCGCGCCGGACCGACATCGTCAGATCGGCCCATGTCGAGGCCGCCCATCACCTGCCGCTGCGTCCCGGCACGAATGTCGCCGTGGTCAGCGCGCTGGCCCATGTCATCGTGACCGAGGGCCTGATGGACGAGGCCTATATCCGCGAGGCCTGCGACTGGGACGAGTTCCAGCACTATGCCGAGTTCATCGGCGATCCCCGTCATTCGCCAGAGGCCGTCGAGGGCGTGACCGGCGTTCCGGCAGCCGAGCTGCGCGCGGCGGCGCGGCTGTTCGCGACGGGCGGCAATGGCGCGATCTATTACGGCCTGGGCGTGACCGAGCACAGCCAGGGATCTACCACCGTCATGGCCATCGCAAACCTTGCGATGCTCACCGGCAACATCGGCCGTCCCGGCGTGGGCGTGAACCCGCTGCGCGGCCAGAACAACGTGCAGGGCGCCTGCGACATGGGGTCCTTCCCGCACGAGCTTCCGGGATACCGCCACGTCAAGCTGCCTGATGTCCGCGCGATCTTCGAGAAGGCCTGGGGCGTCGAGATCGACCCCGAGCCGGGCCTGCGCATCCCGAACATGCTGGACGCCGCCGTGGAGGGCACGTTCAAGGGGCTCTACTGCCAGGGCGAAGACATCCTGCAGTCGGACCCCGACACGCATCACGTGGCGGCGGGTCTGAAGGCGATGGAATGCGTCATCGTCCACGACCTGTTCCTGAACGAGACCGCGAACTATGCCCACGTCTTCCTGCCGGGATCGTCCTTCCTTGAAAAGGACGGCACCTTCACCAACGCCGAACGTCGCATCAACCGCGTCCGCAAGGTGATGCAGCCCCGCAACGGATACGAGGACTGGGAGATCACGCAGATGCTGGCCAACGCGATGGGGGCCGGCTGGCGCTATACTCATCCCGCCCAGATCATGGAGGAGATCTCCTCGACCACGCCAAGCTTTACCGGCGTCAGCTATGAGCGGCTGGAAGAGCTGGGAAGCGTGCAGTGGCCCTGCGACGAGAATGCGCCGGAGGGTACGCCCATCATGCACGTGAACGGGTTCCAGGCCGGCCGTGGCCGCTTCATCATCACCGAGTACGTGGCGACCGAGGAACGGACCGGCCCGCGCTTCCCGCTGCTGCTGACGACCGGGCGCATCCTGTCGCAGTACAACGTGGGCGCGCAGACCCGTCGGACCGAGAACACCGTCTGGCACGAGGAGGACGTCCTCGAGATCCATCCTCACGACGCCGAGGTTCGGGGCGTGACGGAGGGCGACTGGGTGCGGCTGGCCAGCCGGACCGGAGAGACGACGCTGCGGGCGGTGCTTACCGACCGGGTGTCGCCGGGCGTGGTCTATACGACCTTCCACCATCCGGCGACGCAGGCCAACGTGGTGACGACCGACTTCTCGGACTGGGCGACGAACTGTCCGGAATACAAGGTCACCGCCGTTCAGGTCAGCCCGTCGAACGGGCCCTCGGACTGGCAGGAGCGTTACAACGAGCAGGCGGAGCGGTCGCGGCGGATCCTGTCGGCCGCGGAATAGCCGATGAGCCTGCCGCCGCCAGTCCAGTCCGTGGACGCCATGCACCACCGCACGGGCAGTCGCGTCGCCGTGAAGCGCGCGCTGCCCGAGGAAACGCCGGTGGCGATGGTCTATGCCGGATCGACCCAGGCCGTCATGATGGCGACGCCGTCGGATCTTCAGGATTTCGCGGTCGGATTTTCTCTGACCGAAGGGATCGTGACCGACCCGTCTCAGATCGAGCGGCTGGAGGTTCTGGACCACGCCAAGGGCGTTGAGGCGCAGATGTGGCTGAGCGAGGATCGCGCCGAGGCGCTGGCCGCGCGGCGGCGGTTCATGGCCGGGCCGGTCGGCTGCGGGCTCTGCGGGATCGACAGCCTGGACGAGGCGGTGCGTGCCCTGCCGGACCTGTCGACCGTGCGCCCTGCGCTGACGCCCGAGCGGGTCGCGCAAGCGGCCGAGGATCTGCGCGGCTGGCAGCCCCTGCACGACCGCACGCGGGCGGTCCATGCGGCGGGCTTTCTGCTGCCGGGGCAGGGGATCGTCCTCGCGCGCGAGGATGTCGGCCGCCACAACGCGCTGGACAAGCTGATCGGCGCGATAGCGCGGCAGGGGCTCGCCGCCCGCGATGGTGCCTTCGTCCTGACCAGCCGGGTCTCGGTCGAGATGGTACAGAAATGCGCCATGGCCGGGTCCGCCGTCCTGATCGCCGTCTCGGCACCCACCGCCCATGCCCTGCGGCTGGCCGAGGGTGCCGGCATCACGCTGGCCGCCTTCGCCCGCGGTGAGGGTTTCGATCTGTTCTGCCACCCCGAACGGCTGCGCGCCGAGGTATCCGATGTCGCCTGAAAAGATGGTCATGATGGCCAACCAGATTGCCACCTTCTTCGACAGCCAGCCCGGCGATGCGCCCGACAAGATCGCCGACCACCTGCGCGACTTTTGGGAACCGCGAATGCGGGCGCAGCTGCTGACCTATCTGGAAACCGGCGGCAAGGGGCTGAAGCCCTCGGCCGAGGAGGCCGCGCGCCGGCTCTGATGCAACCGAACGGCCGGTTCGGGGGTTGCCTGCGGGAAACGACAGGCAGGGCAGGCCTTTCATGCAGCAACAGAAATTCGATCTGGGCAGCGCCCGGGTCTGCGTCATCATGAATCGCGGTTCGGGCAAGAAGAAGCACCGCGCCATTGTCGACGAGTTGGAAAAGCGTCTGAAGCCCGCCTGCGGCAGCTTCGAGTTGCGCCAGAGCGTCAAGGGCAGCGACCTTCCGGGGCTGGCGCGCCAGGTTGCGAGCGAAGGCTTCGATCTGGTCGTCGCCGCGGGCGGTGACGGCACGCAGTCCGCGGTGGCTGGCGCGCTGGCCGGGACCAATGTCGTCATGGGCGTGCTGCCGGGCGGGACCTTCAACTATTTCGCCAGGGACCTGGGCGTCGGTGAGACCATCGAGGACGCGCTCGACACGCTTCTGGATGCGCGGGTCGACCGGGTCGACGTTGGCGACATGAACGACCTGATCTTCCTCAACAATGTCAGTCTGGGCGCCTATCCGCAGATCCTGAAGACGCGAGAGGGGATCTACAAGCGTTGGGGGCGGTCGCGGGTGGCGGCCTATTGGTCGGTGCTTGTGGCGCTGCGCCGGCTGCGCAGCCCGATGCGGCTGGTCGCGCGGGTCGATGGCCAGGAACGGCACTTCGAAAGCGCGCTGGTCTTCGTGGCCCGCAGCGCCTACCAGATGGACAGCTTCGGCCTTGAAGGGGCGGACGCCATCCGCGACGGCAAGTTCGCCGTCCTGATCGCCAAGGCCCTGCAGCCGCTGCCGCTGATGCGCTCGGCCCTGCGGCTGGCCTTCGGTCACAGCGCAAAGAACGACGATTTCGACCTGATCCTGTCCGACCACCTGCAGATCGAGACGCCCAAGCGGCGGCAGCTGGTGGCCCATGACGGCGAAAAGACCGTGCTGACCAGCCCGTTCCGTCTGCAGGTCCGCCACGGCGGTCTGCGCGTGCTTCTGCCGGCTGATGGGGTCAGCAAGACCGCCGACGTGAAGGACTGACCCGATGACAAGGCTTCTTCACCTGTCGGACCTGCATTTCGGCTTTCACCGCGAGGCCCTGGTCGAGCCGCTTCTGGCGCGTATCGCCGAGGCGCGGCCGGACATCGTGGTCGTGACGGGTGACATGACCCACCGCGCGCGCCGCGGCCAGATGGCGATGGCGCGGGCCTTCCTGGACCGGATCGAGGCGCCGATGCTGATGGTGCCGGGCAACCACGACATCCCCGCCTTCAACCCGCTGGCCCGGCTGCTCAGGCCCTTCGCGGCCTATCGCCGAAGCTTTGGCAGGCCGCTCGAGACGATGCGGCAGGCCCGCGACGTGCGGGTGCTGGGCATCAACAGCACCGACCCCTACAGCTGGCAGCGCGGCAAGTTCCGCAAGGGCGAGATCAGGCGGCTGATCAGGGGGCTGGACCTTGACGCCGTCAACGTCATCGCCCTGCATCATCCCTTGGAGCAGCTGCCGCAGATGGACAAGCAACCCGCCCGCCGCGCCGATGAAGCCATGTCCAGGCTGCAGGCCGCCGGCGTCCGCATCGCGTTGTCGGGGCACCTGCACCGCTTCAACGTCGACGCGCTGATTGATACCGGCAGGTGGCCCGGTGTGCTGCAACTGCAGGCCGGCACCGCGCTCTGCGCCCGGATCAGCGACGGACAGAACGAATACGCGGTCCTGGACATCGACGGCGACAGCCTACGGCTTGAACGCCACGTCGCCCCCATGTCCGCCGAAGGCTTTCTGGAGCCAGAGGTCGCTCGCTATCAGCGCATCGACGGCGCCTGGCAGCGCGCCTGACCGAGGAACCGCCAGCACCGGCAGGCTGTCGCGCGCTCCATCTCCGTGTGGTGTGCCGACATCTGCGGATTGACGAATAGGGTTCAGGGAACGATCGCCGCAGCCGCGAAGCAGGTCCGTCGCGTGGACGGCGCCCGGCGCCATGTGGCAAGGACCGCTGATGAAGCCAGCAACAACCCCTGATTCAGTCGGGACGTCTGGCGAACGGTCTTGCGCCATGCGCCACGGCTTTGTAGACGCGTTCCACTTCCGGATGCCGAGTCCGATTGCGGAGGACGAGGATGATCGCGCAGACAGCGGGACGCATCGGACGCGGGCCTGGCGCCTGTGCTCTCGGGTGCCGCACCGCGCTGCCTTGCTGGGAATGCCGTCGGAGGGAGGGGCAGGATGGCGCCGCGCGAACCTGATCACGTGACCATCGCCGCTGACAAGCTCTGCTTCGACGCCTCGGGGCGGAGGATCCTGTCAGACATCACTCTCCACAGCTCGGCCCGGCGGATCGGGGTCGTCGGGCGCAACGGCTCTGGCAAGAGCACGCTGGCGCGGCTCGTCGCGGGGCTGCTGCGCCCGAGCGGCGGCAGCCTGCGCGTCGCCGGGCACGACATGTTCCGCGACAGGAAGGCTGCGCTACGCACGGTGGGGGTGATGTTCCAGAACCCTGAGCATCAGATCATCTTCCCGACGGTGCGCGAAGAGATGGCCTTCGGGCTGCGGCAGATGGGCCAAGGCAAGGCGGATGCCGCCGCGACCGTGCTGCAGGTCCTGGACCGCTTCGGCAAGTCGCACTGGATCGATGCCGTGGTCGATCAGCTGTCGCACGGGCAGAAACATCTGCTCTGCATGATGTCGGTTCTGGCCATGAGGCCGCGCCTGCTGATCCTGGACGAACCCTTCGCCGGACTGGACATTCCGACGCGCCTGCAGCTGCGACGCCACCTGGCCCTGGCCGATGTGGCCGTGCTGCACGTGACCCATGACCCGGATGACCTGCAGGGTTATGATGAGGTGTTCTGGCTGGACCAGGGGCGGCTGAGGGCCGTCGGACCTGCCGACACGATGCTGAGTGAGTTTGCCGCGGACATGCGTCGCCAGGGGGCAGCCGATGATCTCTCTCGTCTCGCCGGTTAGGACCCGCGCCCACCGCTGGCCTGCGGGGGGCAAGCTGCTGGCCGTCTGCATCGCGACGACGCTGCTGTTTCCCGTCCAGGACATCGCGGTGCAGCTTGCGGCGGCTGCGGTGGTGGGGCTGCTTTATGCGCTGCCGGGGCGGGTGTTCCTGAAGGCGGGGCTGCGGTCGCTGAGGCCGCTTCTGCCCTTCGTGGTGATCCTTCTGCTCTGGCATGCCGTCACCCGCGACGTGGGGGACGGGGTCCGTATTGTCTTGCGCATGGTCACGCTGGTCGCGCTGGCGAACCTGGTCACGATGACGACGACCCTGGCCGAAATGATGGACGTGCTGCACCGTGTGCTGGGACCCCTGCGCCGCCTGGGCATGCGGACCGACCGGATCGAGATCGGGGTCGCGCTGGTCGTGCGCTTCACACCGGTGCTGGTCGCCAGGGCCTCGGCGCTGTCGCTGGCCTGGCGCGCGCGGTCCCTGCGCCGGCCCGGCTGGCGGTTGATGGTGCCACTTGTGCTTTCGGCTTTCGAAGAGGCCGATCACGTTGCCGACGCGCTCCGTGCGCGCAGTCTTCTGGAGTAGGATGGAAAACATGGAAAGAGGCGTTGCCCATGTGGCGCTGTTTGCCGCGCTGATCGCGGCCCTGGGGGTCGTGCCCCCGATCACCCTGGGGTTCGGCGTGCCGATCACGGCGCAGACGCTTGGCGTGATGCTGGCGGGTGCCGCCCTTGGCGCAAGGCGCGGCGCGGCGGCCGCGACGCTGTTCGTCGTCCTGGTCCTCATGGGCCTGCCGTTGCTGTCGGGCGGTCGCGGCGGGTTGGGCGTCCTGGCCGGGCCGACCGTCGGCTTCTTTCTGGGCATGATCCCGGCGGCAGCGGTTACCGGGTTCTGCGTCGAGCGTCTGCCGATCCGCAACGCCGGCCTCGCGGCTGGCCTTGGCGCCTTCATCGGCGGTGTCGTGGTACTTTACACCTTCGGGATCGTCGGCATGTCGGTCGTTCTGGAGCGGACGCTGTCCGAGGCGTTCGTCCTGTCGCTGGTCTTCGTCCCCGGCGACATCCTGAAGGCCGCCATCACTGGCTTGCTGGTCGCGGCACTTGCGAAGACGCGTCCCCAGGCGATCGCATGGAACCGCGCGCACCGGGGGTGAGTGGCGGTTCGGGCACCGGGCATTCGAGGACCTTGAGCCGGTTTCGTCACCCGTGACCCCGGCGGTCGGTGCCATAGGATGCAGACGCGCTGGTGGCGGCGCGTCTGTGGGCTTTTGTCGGTGCCGCTAGTTCACCATATAGCGCCCATCGATCCCGCCTACCAGGACGGCGCCACATGCCGAATCGCTCCCCGCTTCGGGTTCCGCTGTTCGGAAGTGATTCGGCAGATCCGGCAACAGGAACCTTCGTTTATAGCCTGAGTTGCGGGCCTCAAAAGGCCTTCCACCCGCGGTTGCGGCCGTGGCCGCATCGGCGTCGAAAACTGTAGGAAGGGCGGCCCAATCGGGCCGTGGGGGCTGGAAACAAGCGCGAACTGGGCTCACCATCAAGCCCATGGCTCAACCGGGCAGCCGGACATGGCTTAGTGTTCTTATTGAAAGTTTCCAAATTGACAGACATGTGGAATGGCGCGCCGATCGCGGATGGCAGCCGGTTCGATGCGATCGTCGTAGGCGCCGGAGCGGCCGGTGGAGTTGCGGCGGCACGGTTGTGCGAGGCGGGGCTCAACGTCGCGATATTCGAGGCCGGGTCGGCCGGAACCCCTCAGGTCAATCCCGTCACCAGATCGCTGACGGCCCTGGCCCGGTTCCTGGACAAGGTCGGCGCCGAGCGGCGGCTTCCTCCCAAGGTCGCGCGCCTGGGCGAACGTGTCTTCCGCCGGCTGGGGCGGGTCCGGCAGCCCGTCCAGTCGGGGCTGTTCGCCTGGGCGATGGCCCCCGACATCCTGGTCGACGACCGCGACTGTCCCTATGAGACCGAGCCGGGCACCAGGTTCAGCTGGTTCCGGTCGCGCCGCCCGGGCGGGCGCATGCTGGTTCCGGGACATGGCCGGCAGTATTACCGGCTTGCCGGGATGACGGCGCAGGACCGCAGCGGCAGCGGGATCGACTGGCCGTTCGGACTGAACGACCTCGATGACTGGTACGGCTGGGTCGAGGACAGGCTGCAGCTGAAGGGCGGGGCGCATCAGCCGTCCGGCGCGCGGGGCAGCAGGCTGGCCGAAACCCTGCAGCCCACGGGGTCCGAGCAGACCTTCATGGACATCATCCGCGCCCGGTGGCCCGAGGCAAGGCCAGTCCTCGGCACGTTCGCGCCGCCCTTGCCATGGCTGGACAAGGCCGCCGCCACCGGGCGCCTGACCTGCCAGGCGGATGCCGTCGTGCGGCGCGTCCTGAAGAACCCTGGCGGGGCCGCCGAGGGGGTCGAATGGATCGACAGCCGCACGGGCAGCGTCCGCCGCGCCCATGCGCCCATCGTGTTCCTCTGCGCCTCGGCGATCGAGAGCACGCGCCTTCTGATGCTGTCCCGCATGCCCTCCGCGGGTTCGGGAACGGGCACCGGCTCGCCTGCGCTTGGCCGCTACCTGATGGATCACGCGGTGATGAGCGGGCACGGCTTCTGCGCCAGGCTTGACGATGTCCTGCCCGAACAGTCCGAACCCGGCCGCTGCATCCACATCCCCCCGCACGAAACCTTGGGCGGCTCGATCGGGGTGCAAATCCATATCCACCCCAGGCCCGGCGGCGGGGCGCGTGTGGACATCGTCTCGTTCGCCGAGATGCTGCCGGACGAAGGGAACCGGGTCACCCTGTCACCGTCGCGGCGGGACCGGCACGGCATGCTGGTGCCGGTGATCCGCTTCCAGCATTCTGATCGGCAGCACGAGATGGCGCAGCGCCAAGCCGCGATCATCCGCGACCTCGCCCGTGACCTGGGCCTGTCGGGGCTGGTCGTGAACAACGAACTGTCGCCGGGCGGGACCAGCGTCCACGAATGCGGAACGGCCCGGATGGGGACGGACCCCGCCACCTCGGTCCTCGATCAGAACAACGAATGCTGGGACGTTCCGGGTCTTTTCGTGACGGACGCTGCCTCGTTCCCGCGGCAGCATGTCCACAACCCGACGCTGACCATCATGGCGCTGACCGCGCGCGCCGCCGCACTTGCGGCCGCGCGCCATGACGAGTCGACGGAACGTCCGGCGGACGCTGCCTGGGCGGCCGGCGATCAGCCCGCGCGGGCCAGCTTTCGGGCGATCAGGGCCATGAGCGGGGTGGGGTAACGCAGCCCCAGCGTCACGATGCAGGTCCTGTCCAGGATATCCAGCGTGCGGGCGCACATGTCGGGCGTATAGTTGATCTCGCGCTTGGCCCAGGCCCAGGGGTTCATCTTGGGGTGGAACGTGCGCTTCTGCAGGATCGGCTCCCAGTTGGTGTAGAGGTGCTTCGAGCTGTCGCGCAGCCGGTTGTGAACGCCGCGCCGGCCCGTCAGCTCGATTGCCTTCTCGCGCGTCGGCGCCAGGATCGACAGGCTGACGGCCGAACCGGGGTCGTTGTGCGGTGTGACGGTGAACTCGTCGCTTTGCGACAGGATATCGGCCAGAACGGCGCGCCGCTTCTGCATCCGGCGCAGCATCGGGACGACCTTGCGCAGCTGGACCCTCAGCATGGCGCCGTCGATCTCGGTCACCTTGAAGTTCATCCCCACGAACTCGGGCTCGTTCAGGCGGTCGCCGTGCTGGCGCACCAGCGAGCCCAGGTCGTGATAGCTTCGGGCGCGGATGAAATACCGCTCGTCGTTGGTCAGGACGGCGCCGCCTTCGCCGATGTTCATGTTCTTCATCTTGTTGAAGCTGAAGGTGCCCAGGTCGCCGATCGCCCCGCAGTGGCGGTCCTTGTAGGGCACGCCGACGGCCTGGCAGGAATCCTCGATGACGATCAGGCCATGTTCCTTGGCGATGGACATGATCGCGTCCATGTCGCAGGGCGCGTTGACCATGTGGACCGGGATGATCGCGCGGGTATAGGGCGTGATCTTCGCGCGGATGTCCTCGGGGTCGATGGTCAGGGTCTCGTTGATGTCGACAAGCACCGGAACGGCGCCGACCTGCACGGGCGCGGCGGCCGTCGCCATCCAGGTATAGGCCGGGACCAAGACCTCGTCGCCCGGACCGATGCCGGCCGCGGCCAGCGCCGCGACAAGAGCGCTGGAGCCAGAGTTGACGGCCAGCACATGGCTGGCCCCGACCGTCTGACCCAGTTCCTTTTCGAACCGGGAGGTCAGGTTCGCGCCCGGATCATAGCGCAACAGGTGACCGCTGGCGATCGCGCGTCCGGCCGCGATCCATTCTCTCAGGCCGACATCTGGCACGGTTTGCTCCTATGGCAGGTGGTACAGGACGGCGCGCGACCTGTGTCCGTTCTGGCACCCCGGAAGGGGCGTTGCAGCCAGCAGTAACCGCAAACTTGGCCGAGTAAAGCGCATTTCATGCGCCGCCCGCCGCTTCAGCAGTGGTGCAGCACCAGCGGACGGCCTCGATGTTCGCCGATCTGGATGGGCGTGTCGTAAAGGTCCGACAGCAGGTCTTCCGTCAGGACCGATCCTGCAGGTCCCTGCGCCACGACGCGGCCATTCTTCATCGCGATCACGTGATCGGCCCAGGCCGCGGCATAGTTGATCTCGTGCACGACCATGCCGACGCTGCGGCCGCCATCCACCATTGCTCGAAGCCTGCGCATCAGGGCGCGGGCGTGGGCCATGTCGAGGTTGTTCAACGGCTCGTCCAGCAGCAGCCAGTCGGTGTCTTGGGCGACCGCCATGGCGATATGCGCGCGCTGCGCCTGGCCGCCCGACACCTCGTCGAGGAAGCGCCCGGCCAGCGGTGTCAGTGCGAACGCGTCCAGCGCCTCTGTCACCTTGGCGCGGTCGACGGAGCCGGGGCGGCCCTTGTGGTGCGGCCAGCGGCCGAAGGCCACCAGCTCGGACAGGCGCAGGCGGCTGGCAATTGCGGTCTGCTGCCCCAGGATCGCCATGACCCTGGCCAGCCTGTCCGTAGGAGTCGTCGCCACGTCGTGGCCCGCCACGGTAATGCGCCCGGCCTGCAGCGGCTCCAGCCGGCCAACCAGCCGTAGCAGCGTGGACTTGCCAGCGCCGTTCGGACCAATCAGCGCGGTCAACTTGCCCTGCGGCAGCCGGGTCGAGATGTCGTGCAGGATCGGCGCGCCGCCGATCCGGTGGCTGACGCCGTCGATCTGAATCATCTGATGCGCCCCTTCAGCAGCAGGAACAGGAAGAACAGGCCGCCCGCGAACTCGACGACGACCGACAGTGTTGCGGCCTGGCTCAGCAGCCGCTCGAACAGCCACTGACCGCCGACCAGCAGGATGGCGCCAGAGAGGCCGGCGGCGGGCAGCAGCAGGGCGTGGCGCGACGTGCGCATCAGCCCGTGCGCCAGGCCCGCCAGGATCAGGCCGAAGAACGCCACCGGCCCCACCAGCGCGGTCGAAACCGACACCAGCACCGCCACCAGCGTCAGCACAGCCAGCACCGCTGCCCGATGTCGTAGCCCCAAGGACACCGCCGGGTCGCGCCCCAGGGCCAGCACGTCCAGAATCGCCGACATGCGCCATGCCGCTGCAACGGCCAGCGCGGTCGCCGCGACCGCCCATGGCAGAAGCGTCACGTCCACGCGGTTGAAGCTGGCGAAGCTGACCGACTGGACGACGGCGAATTCGTTCGGGTCCAGCACCCGCCCCAGGAACCCCGACACCGACCGGAAGAGGACGCCCAGGATCACCCCGGTCAGGATCATCTTCGGCAGATCCCGCGCCCCCTTCAGCAGCAGCGTGCCGAACAGCAGGGCGGCCAGCGCCGTCATGGCCGCGACCTCGGCCGTGAACTTGGCGGCGGGGGGCAGTCCCACGAAGCCTGCGCCGCCCAGGGCGACGACTAGCCCGCTCTGCAACAGGACATAGAGCGCATCGAACCCCATGATCGACGGCGTCAGCACCCGGTTCGCCGCCACCGTCTGGAACAGGATCGTGGAGACGCCGCCGGCCACCGCCACGGTGACCAGTGCCGCCAGCTTCGCGCCGCGCAGGCCCAGCAGGAAGCTGCGGTTGCCCTGGCCCAGCCCCTGGAACATCCACAGCGCCGCGACCGCCGCCAGCAGCAGCGCCATGCCGCCCAGCATTGCCGCATCGCGCGACAGTCGCGGCCGAGGGTCAAGGCCGGCGCCGGCGAAGCCGCTATCCATGCGCGGGCCTGCGGTGCAGCAGCCACAGGAACAGGACAGCGCCCAGGATGCCCAGGATCAGCCCGGCAGGAACCTCATAGGGGCGGATCACCAGCCGGCCCGCCAGATCGCAGGCCAGGACCAGAACCGCCCCCGCCAGCGCCACCACCGGCAGCGAGGTCCGCAGGTTGTCACCCATGATCCGCGCGACCAGGTTCGGCACCACAAGGCCCACGAAGGGGATCATGCCAACGGTCGTCACGACCATCGCCGTCACGATCGACACCACCGCCAGCCCCAGTCGCATGACCGCCGCGGTCGACAGGCCCAGCCCCGTCGCGACCCCGTCGCCCAGCCCCAGGATCGCGAAACGGTCGGCCGAGAACCACGCCAGCGCCGCCGCGATGCCTGCGAACCACAACAGCTCGTACCGGCCCGAGATGACGCCCGAGAACTCTCCGCTCATCAGCCAGGTGCCGACATATTGCATCAGGTCGCTCTGCCAGCCGACGAAGGTGACGACCGAACCCAGAACACCCGACAGGACCAGCCCGGCGATGGGGACCAGCATCACCTCGCGCACGGGCAGGCGGCGGACAACGGCCAGGAACAGCGCCGTGGTCGCCATCGCCGCCGCGCTGGCCGCGATCATGCGCAGCCACAGTGGGCTTGCCGGCCAAAGGATCGTGACCGCCAAGAGGCCCAGGGCGGCGCCCTCGGCGGTGCCGGACGTGTCCGGGCCGACAAAGCGGTTCCTGACCAGCGCCTGGATCAGCACGCCCGCCACCGACAGCGCCGCCCCGGTCAGCACGACGGCCACCGTCCGCGGCAGCCGCGATTCCAGCACGACCAGCATGGCCCGGTGATCGCTCAGGATCGTGCGCAGATCGACCTGCGCCGCGCCGACGCTCACGCTGACCAGCATTAGCGCCAGAAGCGCCGCACCGAGGACGGGCAGCGGGCGCATCAGCTGGACGAGGCGTCCGTGAAGGCCTGCGTCAACCGGTCGATGGTGCCGGTCAGCGACGTGAACCCGCCGGCCGAGATATAGGTCGAGGCCGGGTCCAGCATGATCACCTGGCCCTGCTGCCAGGCGGTGGTGCCGGCGACCAGATCGGATTTCAGCGTCTCGGCCGCAGCCTGACCCTCGGCCCCGATCGCGGCGGTGCGGTCCAGGACCAGAAGCCAGTCGGGATCGGCCTCTGCGATGAATTCGTGGCTGATCGCCTGCCCGTGGCTGGCGTCGTCAAGGCCGGGCACGGCCTCGGCCAAGCCGGTCGTCTCGAAGATCCAGCCAAAACGCGAACCCTTGCCATAGGTCGACATCTTCGGCCCATTGGTCATCACGACCAGCGCCGTGTCGTCAGGATCGACCGCCGCGCGCAGCGCCGCAAGCTTGTCGTCCAGCGTCTCGGACAGCCGCGCGGCCTCGGCGTCTTTCGCGAACAGCTTGCCATAGGCATCGATCCGCGCGCGGGCGTCGCCGACCAGATCGGTCCCGATGGTCATGTCGATGGCGGGGGCCACCTGCTTGACAGCCTGAAGCTGCGCCGACGACCGCCCGCCCACGATCACCAGATCCGGCGCCAGCCCCGCCAGCGCCTCGAGGTCCGGCTCGAAGAGCGTGCCGACGGCCGCAGCGCCCGGCGCGGCATCCTGCAGCGCGGGCACGAGGATGCGGTCAATCGTGCCGGTGGGCGTCACGCCAAGCGCGGCCAGCGTGTCAAGCGCCGCCATGTCGTAGACCGCCACCGACTGCGGATCGGCCGGAAGCGCGACCTCGCCCTGCGCGGTCTCGATCACCACCTGATCGGCAAGCGCCGCAGAGGCCGGAAGGGCCGCCAGAAGACCGGCCAGCACGATGTCACGCATGTTTCTCTCCTTCGGATCATCCGTCGGGCGCCGTTGCACCCTGTGCAGTCCGGCTCTTAGCGGACCGACAATCCGAGGACAATAATTCCCATGCTTTTTTGTCGGGAAAAAAGTCGGCGGTGGGCGTGATTGGCGGAACGGCACATGCGAAAGGGGCAGGCCCTAGGCCTGCCCCTGTAGTTCGCATCGATGGTCGCAGATCAGTTCTTTGGCGACGTTTCTTCGGCCGGCGTGTCGACGGGACCCTCGGTCGGACCGTCGGCCTCGGTCGCCGTGTCCGCCTGGCTTCCGGAGGCGGAGTCCGTGTTGCTCTGGTCCTCGGGAGCGGTGCCCATGTCGCTCTGGCCGCCGGACGTGGCGTCCATGCTGCCTTGGGTCTGCGCATCCTCCATCGGCTCGCCGTTCGGGCCATAAAGGACGACGTCGGCCCCCTCGCGCAGGCTGGTGCGCAGCTCGGTCATCTGCTGCTGGCGAAGGTGCTGCTCGATCTGCGGGCGCACCTCCTCAAGCGGCGGGAAGTCCTCGCCGCCCTGGGCCTTGGCCTCGTCATAGTATTGCTGCACGGCCTCGTCGGTGACGGCGTCAGCGGTTTCGCGCTCCAGCCAGACCTGGACCATGGCGTTGGACTGGGCGTCCTGCATGGTCTGTTCGACCAGCTGCGTCACCTCGGGGTCCTCGGCCAGGTTCTGGCTCTGCGCCTCCTGCAGGATCAGCTCTCGCAGGATCAGCTGTTCAAGCGCCAGCGGGATCAGCATCTGCGGCGGCTGCGCCTGCACCTGCGGGGGCAGCTGGGCGATGGCGGCCACCACGTCCTCGCCACGGATATCGGTGCCGCCGACGGTGGCCACGACCTGATCTGGGGCAGGGGCGGCCATCGGATCGCCGGCGGTCGTGCCGTCAGGGGCGGCCTGCGGGGCCATATCGGCGGACTGGCTGCTGTCCCCGGTCGTCTGGCCGCTGTCGGCGGTCTGCGCGAAGGCCGGCGCGGCAGCGATGGGCAGGGCAAGGGCCGCGGCCAGCGCGACGCTGTGCAGGTTGCGGTTCGTCATGAACATGTCGATCTCCTTTCCAGGGTCCTGGTCCGGATAACGGATGCCGCGGCGGTCTGTTCCCCGCGCGGCACCTCTCATCCGGTCACGAATGGGCTAGCGGCGGTCACGGCGCCCGCAAAGCATCCTGTCCCGGCAGGCGGAACGGCAGCGCCGGCGCCGCGTTGACCCGCGAACGAATGCAGGTGGATCATGACGGAAGGAAGAACCCGCGCGCTCAGCGACGTTCTCGATCAAATCGAAAGCTCGGCCCATGGAGAGAGCATCGCGGTCCAGGAGGTCGTGGACAAGCTGGGGCGCAAATCCTTTGCATCGCTGATGCTGACCTTCTCTCTCATCTCGACATCGCCGGCCAGCGCCATTCCGGGCGTGACAGCCATGGTCGCGCTGATTGTCTTCGCCTTGGCCGTGCAGATGGCCGTCGGACGCAAGAGCGTCTGGCTTCCCGG
Source organism: Paracoccus rhizosphaerae (assembly GCF_026162645.1). Lineage (GTDB taxonomy): Bacteria > Pseudomonadota > Alphaproteobacteria > Rhodobacterales > Rhodobacteraceae > Paracoccus > Paracoccus rhizosphaerae. The sequence continues at coordinate 93,036 of NZ_JAOTBE010000004.1, read as the reverse complement.
CTTCGTCATGCACCGGCAGCTGTCGACGCAGAAGCTGTGCAAGGGCATCGGCTGGCTGCGCAAGCCCGTCCATTTCGTCGAGCGCTTCCTGCGCCCCAGGCTGCAGTTCCTGCTGCACCGGCCATGGTTCTTCCTGCCGCTGCTGCTGGTCCTTGGGCTGACGCTGTTCATGCCGTTCATGGAGGTGATCCCGACCTCGGGCTCCATCGCGTCGGCGGTCATCGCGCTGTTCGCGGCGGGCCTGCTGACGCGGGACGGGGGGCTGGTGCTGGCCGCCATGCTGCTGTTGTCGGCGATCCCGGTGGCGGTATGGTACTTCGGCTTCAGCGGCTGAGTTCAGCGGGACAGCCGGGCCGGCGGCAGCGAGGCGTAATATGCCGCCAGCGCGTCGATATCTGCATCCTCCAGATCTTCGGCGGCTTCCCGCATCAGTTCGGACACCGGGCCGCCCCCGCGATGGCCGTCGCGCCAGGCCTTCAACTGGCTGCGCAGATAGGGCTCGTGCTGACCGGACAGCGACGGGAACTCGTCCCGCAGCTTGTCGGGCCAGGGCCCGTGGCAGGACCGGCAGGCCGGCACGTCGTCCCCCTCCTGCGCCTCGGCAAGAAGCTGACCCCGCGCGACCAGCGCCGGGTCGAGGTCTTGCGCGGCCGCCGGTCCAAGCGGTTGCGCGGCATAGTGCTCGGCCAGCGGGTCCAGAGCCTCCGGCGGCACCTCGGTCACCGCGTGCTGCATGATGCCGCTGTGGCGAAGGTCGCCCAGGAACGCCTCGAGCGACATGTCGAGATACGGCCGGTCCAGGATATCCAGCCGGGGAACCTGCGGGTTCGGCGCATGGCCGTCCAAGCCGTGGCAGCTTGCGCAATAGGACAACCCTGCCAGTTCGGCCTGGGGCTGTGCGGTCAGGTCCTCATAGGCGGCCTCCGACATCTGCGAGACGCGGTCCAGAAAGGCCACGACCGCCCAGACCTCGTCCTCGCGCGGGGCGGGCCATTGGGGCATTCCGCTCATCTTGACGCCGTGATAGACGATCCAGCCCAGCTCGTTCGGTTTCCAGTCCGCGACGGCGTCGGTGATGTGGGGCGGGTGGGGCACCATCGCCCGCATCGTCTGCGTGGCGGTCTCTCCGGGGCTGGCGTGGCAGTGGCGGCAGCTGGCGTCATAGTGGCGCGCGCCCAAGGCGGCCATCTGGTCGGTCAGCGGCGGCACCTCGGCCATCGGCCGCGCGCGCAGCTGGACCGAGTTCCGAAACGTCGTGTGCAGCACCCAGGACACACCGGGCAGGTGCCCGTGCCGCGCCGACACGTCATAGAGGCCGCCGAAGACCACCGCCGCAGCACCCGCTAGCCCAAGCCCCGCCACCGCCAGCAGCGTCCGGATCACCGTCTTCATGCCCGAACCTCCTGTCCGCCGTCATGCAGGGCGCGGCCCACCAGCCACAGGCCCGCCACCAGATAGACGGGCGTGCCGATGCCCAGCATGATCAGCCCGCCCAGCTGCTGCGACCCCACGTCCTGTCCGCAGATCGCATAGATCGGCCGCGGCGACAGCACGATCAGCGCCCCCAGCAGCGTCATGTGCATGGATGTCAGCAGCATCGCCCCGGCGCCCGCCAGCGGCCGCGCCGCCAGTGCACCCGCCCAGACCGCCAGTCCGGCACCCAGGAAGGCCGCCTGCTCCAGCGCGAACCAGCCCGGCCCCTGGACGGTCCGGTCCTGCAGGCCGGGCAGGTGGAAGGACCAGACGACGACGAATTCGACCACCATCCCGGCCAGCGCCGGGATCGCCAGCCGCCCCGCCAGCCCCGGCAGGGCCAGCACGATCAGCGGCGCGGCGATGGCGACCAGCGCCATGTGGCGGACCATGTGGGCGGGGAAGGGCCCCGTCCAGCGGTCCCAGGGCAGCAGCCAGGCCGCCGCCAGCACGGCGATTGCGGCGGATGCGGGCGCCCACCTCATCTGCACGTCGCCGCGAAGACCAGCGGCAGCGAGGTGAAGATCACGCCCACGAAGGACACGATGGACAGAAGGAATGCCGCATGGCCCAGGAATTCGTGGCGATCCTCGCCCACGCCCATCTCGTGTTCATAGTCGTAGTCGTCCAGCAGATCCCATTGCTGCCAGGACCGCCAGCCCAGCCAGGCGATGATCGCCAGGGCCAGCACCGTGGCCAGCCCCAACGCGATGCGCAGCGGCGCCATCTGGCCGATGGGGCCGGGCCATTTCACGCACCAGACGGCCGCCGCGCCATAGCACAGCACGAAATGGCCCGCCCATGTCAGCGGCGCCGCGGTGATCCGCACCAGGCTGCTGCTTTCCTCGGCGAACTGCCGGGCGTCGGATGTCTGCTTGTCGTGGCTCATGTCATCAACCTCGGGGCGATGGCGATCATGGCGCCCGTCACAAGGACCGTCAGGCAAAGGAAGTGCCAGAACAGCAGGCTGTTCCACAGCGGCGCATCGTGGCGGCGGGTGATCTTGCCGAAGGCAAGGCCCGCGAGGCAGTATCCCTGCAGGACGACCCCTGCGATCAGGTGGACGATCACCCAGATGACCAGCGCCCACATCATCGCGGGATAGACATGTTCGGTGGGATCCATGTCCGTCGTCCACAGCGCCAGGAACAGCACAGCCCCGCCAGCGCAGGCCGCCAGCATCGCGGCCGCCAGCGCCGCCATCGCGCCGCGGCCGGCGTCGCGGCGCGCCCAGGCGGTCAGCGCCCAGCTGCCCGCCACCAGCCCCGTGCCCGCCGCCACCAGCCCGCCATTCGCGAACTGCGCCCCGTCAGGCGGGAACTGCGCGCTGGCGGTCCAATAGAAGAAGACCGCGAAGACGAGGCTGGAGAACGCCGTCGCGTCGGCCAGCATAGTGATCCAGACCGCCCACCAGCCCACCGCATCCGGCCCCGAGACATAGAGCGGCAGCCGCAGGCCCAAGCCTGCGTCCTTGCTGTCCTTTTCTGGGATGACGGCGGTCGAGGTCCAGTTCCAGTAGATGATGCAGGCCACCGCAAGCACCGCGCTGACGATGGCCGGCGGATACCAGTGGAAGGTCGGGAAGATGAACGCCCCGCCGGTGAAGATCGCGGCCCAGATGGTGATCCAGGCCGGGCCGGTTACGCGCTGGACGTGCAGGGGATGGGCGTCGATGACGCTGGTGACCAGGGTCTCTCGCTTGCCCTCTTCGGCGTCTGGCAGGTAATAGCGGCCGGCGTCGATCCTCTCCTGCATCTTCGATTGCTGCCAGAGGGGATAGCGGGTGTCCACGTAAGGGATCGAGCGGATGCCCCAGGCCTCTCCGGGGACGTTGTGGGTCCATTCCAGCGTGCCCGCATCCCAGGGGTTGCGCGGCGGGTCGGGCTGCTTGCCCTTGGGCCGCAGCAGGTCATAGACGAAGACCAGGATGCCCGCCGCCATCACGAACGCCCCGACGGTCGAGATCATGTTCAGCCAGTTCCACCCCAGATCGCCCGGATAGGTGAAGACCCGGCGCGGCATGCCCTGCATCCCCGTCAGGTGCATCGGCAGGAAGGTCACGTTGAACCCGGTGAACATCAGCCAGAAGGCCCATTTCCCCAGACGCTCGGACAGCTGCTTCTTGGCGATGATGGGATAGAAGTAATAGATGCCGCCGATGACCGGGAACAGCATCCCGCCGAAGATGGTGTAGTGCAGGTGCGCCACGATGAAATAGGTGTCGTGGACCTGCCAGTCGAAGGGCACGATGGCGACCATGACGCCGGTCAGCCCGCCCGCGACAAAGATCGCCAGCGCCCCCGCGATCCACAGCATCGGGTGGATCATCCTGACACGCCCGACCATCAGCGTCGCGACGAAGGCGAAGATCTGGATGCCGGTGGGCAGAACCACGGCCTCTGACGCGGCGGAAAAGAATCCCAGGCTGATCGCGGGTAGGCCCGTCGCGAACATGTGGTGCACCCACAGCCCAAAACTGAGGAAACCCGTTCCCACCGCCGACAGCACGATCCAAGAATAGCCGACGATGGGGCGGCGCGCCGCCGTGGGCACGATCATCGCGGTGACGGCGATCGAGGGCAGGAAGATGATATAGACCTCGGGGTGGCCGAAGATCCAGAAGAGGTGCTGCCACAGCATCGGGTCGCCGCCGCGTTCCGGGTCGAAGAAGGGCCAGTCGAAGCTGCGCTGCATCTCGAACAGGAAGTCGCCGGCGATCAGGGGCGGGAAGGCAAAGACGATCATCCCCCCCACGACCAGCACGTACCAGGCGTAAAGCGGCATGATGTTGACGCGCATCCCCGGCGGGCGGCATTTCAGGACGCCCACGATCAGTTCCACAGCCGCCGCGATGCTGGCCACTTCGATGAAGGACAGGCCCAGCAGCCAGATGTCGGCGCCGATGCCGCCGTATTCCGTGGCCAGCGGCGGATACATGAACCATCCCGCATCGGGCGCCGCATCGAACAGAAGCGACCCCATGACGAAGATGCCGCCGATCACGAAGCACCAGAAGCCGTAGGCCGACAGCCGCGGGAACGGCATGTCCCGCGCACCCAGCAGCGACGGCAGGATCAGGATCGAGATCGCCTCGAAGATCGGCACCGCGAAGAGGAACATCATCGCCGAGCCGTGCATCGTGAAGAACTGGTTGTAGCGGCTGGCATCCAGGAAGTCGTTTTCCGGCACCGCCAGCTGCACCCGCATCAGCAGCGCCAGGATCCCCGCCAGCAGCATGAAGAACGTGGCTGTCAGGCAGTACCAGACGCCGACCTCGGTGTTGTTGACGGCGGACCAGTAGGTCCAGCCGGGCGGCTGCGCCCAAACCTTGCGCAGCCGGTCGGCCTGCGCCTTGGCAACCTCGGCGGGGACCGGCTGTGCCAGCATCTCCTCGGTCGGCGGATAGGTGCCGCGGTCGGCGTCGCTTGTCATTCCAGCCCCATCAGATAGGCCGCCAGGGCCGTCATGTCGGTGTCGTTCAGGTGGTCATAGGCTGGCATCTCGGCCCCCGGCTTGACCGCCTCGGGGTTCGAGATCCAGGCGCGGAGCGCGTCGGCCGTCATCGGCAGGATGCCCGCGGCCAGCGCGGTGCGGCTGCCCAGATGCGTCAGGTCGGGCCCCACCCGCCCGGCGGCGGGGGTGCCGCGGATGGTGTGGCAGGCGCCGCAACCTTCGCGCAGGAAGACGGCGCGGCCGGGGGCCGACAGGTCGGCCGGTTGCGCCTGGTCGGCCAGCCAGTCCGCAAAGGCATCGGGCTCCATGACGACCGCCGGGATCGCCATCAGCGCATGCGACAGGCCGCAGAATTCGGCGCATTGGCCGCGGAAGGTGCCGGTCTGCGACGGGGCCAGCGTCATGCGGGTGATGCGGCCGGGGAACATGTCGGTCTTGCCGCCGAGCGCCGGGATCCAGAAGCTGTGGATCACCTCGCCCGCCGTCAGTAGCAGTTCGCTGCGCTGGTCCACGGGCAGGCGCAGCTCGTTGGCGGAAACGACGGGGGCGTCGGCGCCGTCCGGCCAGTATTCGACGCGCCACCACCACCGCTCGGCCGTGATGCTGACGCGCAGGCCGTCGTCGGGCGCACGCTGATGCCCCATCATCGGCAAGCTGTAGATCAACAGCGTCGACAGCACCACCAGCGGAAACAGGATGCCGCCGCCGATGATGACCGCCTCGGCCAGGCGCCGGGACATCTTGCCGACGTGGATGCGGGTCACATAGAGGAACAGCCCGTTCAGCGCGAACCAGATCACGACCGCGCCAGCCAGCATCACCCAGAAGAGGTTCAGCGTCGCCAGCGCGTCGATCCCGGCGGGCGAGAACATCGACTGCGTCCCCTCGCACCCGGCGAGGGCCATGATCGGCCCGAGGCGGATCGCCCGCCAGACCAGGGGTGGTCGCCGCATATGTCCCGTCACTTCCGCGTTTGTTATGGCCCGGTTCCTTCAACTTCCCGTGTGCCGTTTTGTTCCCCAGGGCGTGTCGGTGGTCGGGCCTCAGCCAGATGCGGATCGGCGGGAACCCGCGCCGTGACAGGCGGTTACGTCACCAAGCCGTAACATGCCCGCGTGGCATTCAGGACAGGGACCCTGATGATCCAGCAGACTCCGTATTGCGGTCCCGCGCCGGCACCCACTCAGATCTGGACGGCATGGAACCCGGACCCCGTGCTTCTGGCGGCGCTGGCGCTGGCCGGCTGTGCGCTTTGGTTCGCGACGGAGCGTCGGGGCGCTGCGGCCGTGGCACTGACTGCGTTGGCGGTGGCGTTCGTGTCGCCGCTCTGCGCGCTGACGGTGGCGCTGTTCGCGGCGCGGTCGGTCCATCACCTGCTGCTGATCACGGTGGCGGCGCCCGCACTGGCGCTGGCCTGTCCGATCCTGGCGCGCGTGCCCGCCAGCCTGTCGCTGGGGGCGGTCACGGCTGCCATGGTCGCGTGGCACCTGCCGGCGGTCTATGCGGCGATCTGGGCGTCGGACGGCCTTTACTGGGCGATGCAGGCGGCGATGCTGCTGCCGGCCTGGGCGTTCTGGTCGGCCATCCTGACGCGCGACATGACGGCCGAGGACGCGATGCGCCGCGCGCTTCTGGTGGGCGGCCTGGCCGGGATCATGGGGCTGATCGGGGCGCTGCTGACCTTCGCGCCCGGAGTTCTTTACCTGCAGCACATCGGCGGCGCGGCGGCCTGGGGCCTGGGCGCGCTGGCCGACCAGCAGCTGGCGGGTCTTCTGATGTGGGTGCCGGGTTTCCTGCCGCTGGCGGCGCTGGCCGCGGTCGTGCTGCGGCGCGGCTGGCAGGCCGGGTTCGCGGCATGATCGTCGCCCTGCTCAAGTATCTGCACCTGGCGGCGATGCTCTGCTGGTGCGCGTCGCTAATCGCGCTGCCGCTGCTTCTCAGCCTCTATGGCGGGGCATGGCGGCGCGACCGCGGCAGCGAGAAGCTGCAGGCCCGCTATGCCGAATTCCGCCTGATCACACATTACGGCTATGTCGCCTTTGCGACGCCTGCGGCGGTCGTTGCCATTGCGGCGGGCACCGGGCTGATCTTCGCCGCCGACGTGTTCGACCTGTGGTTCGTGGCCAAGCTGGCGCTGGTGTCCGGGATGGCGCTGGTTCACGCCTGGATCGGGCATTTCATCCTGATCTCGGCCGAACACAGGGGCATGCACAACCTGCCGTCGCCGCTGATCCCGCTGGCGCTGGCGATCCCGCTGATGGTGGGCGTGCTGTGGCTGGTGCTGGCCAAGCCCGATTTGGGCGGGCTGACCGACTGGATGCCGCGCTTCATGCTGTCGCCGCGCGGGACGTGGGGTCAGGCATGACCGCCCTTGTCCCTGCGTTGCGCGCCGATGTGATAGTCGAAGACCAGCTTGCCGCCGTGCCAGCCGGTGATCCCCGTCATCCCCGCCGCCAAGGCCGAGATCATCGCGCCCCAAGGCAGTACCGCCCCCACCGGGTCGTCGAGCCGGAAGCCCCAGTTGAGGCCAAGCACCGACAGCAGCATCACCGCCAGGATGAAATGCGTCCAGCTGGCGCTGCGGATGCGGATGCCGGGGGCCATCAGCAGTTCGACCGTACCGGTGACGCCGGCCAGGACGCCCATGCCGAAGGCCACGCCGGACCCCCACAGCGCGACCCGCGGCCAGAAGTCGTCGCCGGTGAACCAGTACATCGCATCCGCCCCGAAGACGGAGAACGCCAGCGCGATCGGAAAGGCCACCATCATCGCATGCAGCGGATGCCCGGCGATGGCGATCTTGGTTTCGGTGTCGCTGAAGGCGACATGCTCCTCGATCGGGTCGCTAAGGCGGCGGCGCTGCCTCCAGGAATACTTCTTGCGCATCAGGGGTCCCCACTGCCCAGGTTCTGCCCTAACAAGCCCGCCGCTTTGCTGGCGGTTCCGCTGCTGGCCGCCTGCGAAGGGCCGCTGAGCACGCTGACACCCGCCGGACCCGCCGCGGTCGAGATCGCGCGCCTGTGGTGGGCAATGCTGATCGGGTCGGGTCTGATCACCCTTCTGGTCATGGCAATGCTGTGGCGCGCGTTGCGCCGCCAGTCGCAAGGGCGCCCCCGTCTCGCAGCCGAGCGTCGCTGGATCTTCGGCTGGGGCCTGGGCTTTTCGCTGGCGGTGCTGACGGTGCTTCTGGGCTTCGGCATCTGGATCGGCGAACGCATGATCGCGCGCGACGACGACACCCCTCTGGTCGAGGCGCATGCCGGCCAGTGGGCGTGGGAGTTCGTGCAGCCGGGTCCGGGTGGTCAGCCGGTGACGACGCAGGGGGTCCTTTACGTTCCGGCGGGGCGGCCCTTCGACGTGGCGATCACCTCGTCCGACGTGATCCACAGCTTCTGGGTGCCGCGCCTTGGCGGCAAGATGGACGCGATCCCCGGCCACCGGAACGTGCATCGCCTGATGGCCGCCGCGCCCGGCACCTATGAGGGGCTGTGTGCGGAATTCTGCGGGCTGGGCCACAGCTTCATGAACTTCGAGGTTGTCGCCTATGACCCGGCGGGGCCGTTGCCCGATTTCGCCGATGCCGAGGAGGGCCGTGAATGACCAAAGGGCCCCGGATCGACACCCGCAACGACGCCATCGACACCGATGCCGGCATCGCGGCCAACCCGCCGCGACGCGCCCTGCCGTTGCACCGCGAACTGGACGAGGTCTGGCGCGACCTGCCGGGCTGGCGGGGGTTCTTCACCTCGGTCAACCACGGCACGATCGGCAAGCGCTTCATGGCGACGGCGTTCGTCTTCTTCGCCATCGGCGGCGTCCTGGCCATGATGATCCGCGCGCAGCTGGCGACGCGCGACGGCGCGTTCCTGGACACCGAGCTGTATAACCAGATCTTCACGATGCACGGCAGCATCATGATGTTCCTGTTTGCGATCCCGCTGCTGGAGGGGCTGGCGCTTTGGCTTCTGCCCAAGATTTTGGGCGCACGCGACATGGCCTATCCCCGCCTCAGCGCGCTGGGGTATTTCTGCTATCTGTTCGGCGGCATCGTCATCGTGCTGTCGCTGCTGTTCGGGGTGGCGCCGAATGGCGGCTGGTTCATGTACGTGCCGCTGACCAGCAAGACCTATACGCCCGGCATCAATGCCGATGTCTGGCTGCTGGGCGTGACCTTCGTCGAGATCAGCGCCATGGCGGCCGCGATCGAGATCACCGTGACCATCCTGCGCTGCCGCGCCGCGCACATGCCGCTGACGCGCATGCCGCTGATGGGGTGGTACCTGCTGGGTACCGCCGTGATGATGCTGGTGGGCTTTCCGCCGCTGATCCTGGGGTCGATCCTGCTGGAGGTCGAGCGCGCCTTCGACTGGCCGTTCTTCGATGTCGCCCGCGGGGGATCGCCGCTTCTGTGGCAGCACCTTTTCTGGCTGTTCGGCCACCCCGAGGTCTATATCATCTTCCTGCCCGCCGCGGGGGCGCTATCCACCATCATCCCGATCCTGTCGCGGACTACGATCCTGGGCTATGGCGCGCTGGTAGCGGCGGTGATCGGGCTGGTCTTCCTGTCCTTCGGGCTGTGGGTCCACCACATGTTCACCGTGGGCATCCCGCACATGGCGCTGTCGTTCTTCTCGGCCGCGTCGGCGCTGGTGGCGGTGCCGACGGCGGTGCAGATCTTCGCCTGGATCGGCACCATGTGGGAGGGACGGGTCCAGTTCCGTCTGCCGATGCTCTATATCATAGGGTTTTTCGCGACCTTTGTGATGGGCGGGCTGACCGGCGTGATGCTGGCTATGGTGCCTTTCAACTGGCAGGCGCATGACACGCACTTCGTGGTGGCGCACCTGCATTACGTTCTGGTCGGCGGCTTCGTCTTCCCGATGCTGGCGGCCATCGCCTACTGGATGCCGCTGATCTGCGGGCGTTGGCGGGTGCGCGGCCTGGGCGAGGCCGCGTTCTGGCTGATCTTCATCGGCTTTCACGGCACCTTCTTCATCATGCACCTGACCGGACTTCTGGGCATGCGCCGCCGCATCGCGGTCTATCCCGAAAATGCCGAGTTCGAGTGGCTGAACCTGGTCTCCTCGGGGTTCGGGATGATCCAGGCGGCGGGCTTTGCGCTGTTTGCCTTTGACGTCATCATGCAGTGGATGTTCGGGCGGCGCAGCTGGCGCAACCCGTGGCAAGCGCCGACGCTGGAATGGGCGATGCCGCTGCCGGCGCCATCCTACAACTTCGCCTCTCTGCCGGGACCGCGCCAGCCCGATGCCGGCGCCCTGCTGCCGCTGGCGCGGGGCGAAGGGCTGCTGGCCGGCGCGCCACGCGGCTGGCGCGAGACGCTGGTCGTCGAACCCGGCAGCGGCAGACCGCAGCATATCGCCGTGCTGGCCACCAATACCGCGCTGCCGGTGGCGACCGCCGGAGCGATCGGCAGCTTCTTCGCCATGATGCTGGCCGGGCTTTACTGGCTGGCGCCGCTGGGGATCGTGGCGACGCTGGTCGTCGTCTGGCGCTGGGGCGCGATCATGGGGACTGACCGCGACCATCCCCTGGTCGAGGTCGCGCCCGGCCTGTCGCTGCCGCTGCATTGGCAGGTGCGTCAGACCTTGGGCCTGACCGGGACGATGGTCCTGCTGGTGGCGGACGCGACGCTCTACGGGTCGCTGCTGTTCGGTGTCGGGTTCCTGACCGTCGTGGCGCCGGGCTGGCCGGCGCCCGAAAGCGGTATCGGGACGTGGTGGATGCTTCTTCCGGCGCTGGCCGCGCTGGCGCTGATGGCCGCCGGTGTCGTCGCGGCGCGGCTGGCCGAGACGCGCCGGACGCGCGCGGGTGGCAGGCTGTGGACGCGGCTTGGATTGGCCTGTTCGGCGTTGGCGCTGGCGCTGCTGGGCGTGCTGGGCTGGGGGCTGGACGATCCCACGCGCCACGCCCGCGACGCGCTGCGCGGGGCCGTCCTGGGCTTCGCAGTTGTGCATGGCGTGATCGCGGTGATGCTGGCGCTGCGGGCCGATGTCGATGCGCGGCAGGGCCGCATCGGGGCCGACAGGCGGGGCGCGGTTCCGGCGTGGCAACTGTTACAGACCTTCTGGCTGGGCACCAGCGCCGCATCGGTCGCGGTCGTCGCCGCGCAGGAGGTGCTGGCATGACCTGGCTGGCGCGCGCTCTTGCGGGGCCGATGCTGTGGGGGGCGCTGTTCTCGGCCGTCTATGCGCTGCACGGGGCAGGGTGCAACCTGGGCTGGACGCAGGTGTCGCTGGGGCCGGTGGACCTGCATCGCGGGGCGATGTGGGCCGTCTGGGCGGCGGGGCTGGCGGTGCATGTCCTGCTGGTCGTGACGATGCCGGCGGGGCAGGGGCGGGCACGCCGGATCATTGTCGCCGGCAGCTTGATCGGCCTTGTGGCCAGCGCCTTCACGCTGTTTCCGGTGATCGCGACCTCGACCTGCTTCTGACTGCCCGATTGAGCGGCCGGGCCGGGCCGTGCTAGGCGCTGGACGTTCCGTGCCAGCGAAAGGTCCTGCATGTCCACCTCTGCCGCCCCGATCCTGTCATGACCCCCGCCGCCCGCATCGCCGCCGCCATCGGTGTCCTGGACGAAATCCTGACCGGAAGCCCCGCCGAACAGGCGCTGCTGCGCTGGTCGCGGGCCAGCCGCTTCGCCGGGTCCGGCGACCGAGCGGCGCTGCGCGACCTTGTCTTCGGGGCGTTGCGGCGGCGCGACAGCTATGCCGCGCTTGGCGGTGCGCTGACCGGGCGCGGCCTGATGATCGGCCATGCCCGCGCCGAGGACCTGCCCCTGGACGACATCTTCAGCGGTCAGGGTCACGGCCCCGCCCCCCTGACCCCGGCCGAGACCGCGCACCGGGCAAGCGACCTTCCCGACGATCTGCCGGACTGGCTGCGCCCGGACTGGCAGGCCGCCCTGGGTCCGCTGGCGGCAGAGGTTGCGGCGGCGATGACGGACCGCGCGCCGGTCTGGCTGCGGGTGAACCTGGCGCGGACCGATCCGCCCGCCGCCATCGCCGCGCTGGCCGCCGAGGGTATCGGGACCGAACCGTCCGAGCTGCTGCCCTCGGCGCTGCGGGTAACGGCGAACGAACGCACGGTCGCACGCTCCGCCGCCTATCGCGACGGCCTGGTCGAGCTTCAGGACCTGTCGCCGCAGCTGGCGTGCGCCCGCCTGCCCCTGTCGCCGCGGATGTCGGTCCTGGATTTCTGCGCGGGCGGCGGCGGCAAGACGTTGGCCATCGGTGCGCGCCAGCCGGATGCACGGCTGACGGCGCATGACGCATCGGTCGCGCGCATGGCTGATCTTCCGGCGCGGGCGGCGCGGGCGGGGCTGCGGGTCACGGTCGCGGACCGGCCGAAGGGCAGCTTCGATCTGGTCGTGGCGGATGTGCCCTGTTCGGGGTCGGGAACCTGGCGACGCACGCCGGATGCCAAGTGGCGGCTGGATCGTCGGCGCCTGGACGATCTTGTCGCGCTGCAGGCGCAGATCCTGGACCGGGTCGCGCCGCTTGTCGCGCAAGGTGGGTGGCTGGCCTACATGACCTGCTCGGTCCTGACGGCCGAGAACGGCCGGCAGGTGTCGGACTTCCTGGCCCGGCGGCAGGGGTTCCGGCTGGTCGAGGATCGCCTGTGGACGCCGTTGAGCGGTGGCGACGGTTTTTTCCTGGCAATCCTCGGCCGCGAATGAAGAGGCTGATTAACGCTAAATTAAAGGGTGCCGCGCTAGGTGCTGGTCCGTCGAACGGCAGAAGGACGATTCGCATGGCGCATCTGGACGAACAGGCGGGGCTTCCGCGCGGGGCACTGGCGGCGCTGCCGGTGCTGCTGGCGCCAATGGTGCTGGGGGCGGCGGTGCTGGCCCTGCGGCCCGGCGCCCCGACCGGCGTGGCCGCGGTCGTCGTCGCGACGATCGCGGTCGCGTGGTACCTGCTGGGCGGTGCGGTCTCGGCCGCGCATCTGGCGCGCGGGATCGCCGCCCGCCGCGCGCTCCGCGCGATCCGCGGAGAGGTCGCCGTGGCGCCCGAGCCGGTCTGGATCTGCGATGCCGACGGGTTGGTCCTGTTCCAGAACGCGCCCGCGCAGCGGTCTTTCGACGACATGACGGGACGCCAGATCCTGATGCTGCTGGCGCGGTTTCGCGCCGATGCGCAGGGGCAGCTGGCCGATCTGTCGGCAAAGGCCATGCGGCTCGGCCATGCCGAAATCGAGCTGCCCGGGGATGAGCGTCTGTCGCTCAGCTGTTCGCCGGATGCGCCGCTGCAGGTCTGGGCGCTGCACCGGGCGGGGTTTGATGAGGGGCATGTGGCGCCCGACGGCGACATGCCGCAGGACGATTTCGACGCCATCCCCGTGGCGCTGCTGCGCCTGACGGCGGATGGGCGCATCTGCCAGACGAACCTTGCCGCACGCGAGTTGATGGAGGGGCTGCTGGCCGATGATGGCGCGGACCAGAACCTGGCAGAGCTGCTGGACGGGCCTGGCCGCCCGCTGGCGGATTGGCTGGCTGACCTGTGCGCCGGGCGCGCCGTCAACCTGACCGAGATGCTGCGCCTGCGCCACCCCGACACCCGCACCAACGCCATGAAGGACCGTCACATCCAGCTGTCGGTCGCGCGCGATCCCGCAGATCCGGGTCGGCTGATTGCGGTCATGTCGGATGCCAGCGCACTAAAGACGCTCGAGGCGCAGTTCGTGCAGAGCCAGAAGATGCAGGCGATCGGCCAGCTGGCCGGCGGCGTGGCGCATGATTTCAACAACCTTCTGACGGCGATCAGCGGCCATTGCGACCTGCTGATGCTGCGTCGCGACAAGGGCGACCCGGACTTTGCCGACCTGGACCAGATCAGCCAGAACGCCAACCGGGCGGCGGCGCTGGTCGGCCAGCTGCTGGCGTTCTCGCGCAAGCAGACCCTGCGGCTCGAAACGCTGGACCTGCGCGACACGCTGGCCGACCTGACCCATCTTCTGAACCGCCTGGTGGGCGAACGCGTCGGCCTGACGATCACCTACGACCCGGCGCTGCGCGCCATCCGCGCCGACAAGCGCCAGCTGGAGCAGGTCATCATGAACCTTGTCGTCAATGCCCGCGATGCCATGCCCCAGGGCGGAGACATCAGCGTCAGGACGGAAAACGTCCAGCTGAGCGCGCCGCTTTCGCGGGACCGGGTGACGCTGCCCAAGGGCGACTATGTCTGCATCCGCGTGACGGACAGGGGCTGCGGGATCTCTCCAGAGCATCTGGACAAGATATTCGAGCCGTTCTTCACCACGAAGCGCACGGGCGAGGGCACGGGGCTGGGCCTGTCCACCGCCTATGGCATCGTGAAGCAGACCGGTGGCTTCATCTTCTGCGACAGCGCGATCGGCGAGGGGACGACCTTCTCGCTCTATTTTCCGGCGCATGCGCGGCCGGCGGCGACGGTGACTGCGCTGCCGCAGGCCGCGCCGCGACCCGCATCGCAGCTGCAGGGCAACTCTCGCGCCACCGTCCTTCTGGTCGAGGACGAGGCGCCGGTCCGCGCCTTCGCCTCGCGGGCGCTGAAGCTGAAGGGGTTCGACGTCCTCGAGGCGAGCAGCGGAGAGGACGCGCTGGAGGTTCTGGACACGTGCGGGCGGACCATCGACATCTTCGTGACGGACGTGGTCATGCCTGGCCTCGACGGCCCGGCCTGGGTGCAGCAGGCGAAGGAGCGTCATCCGGCGGCAGCGGTGATCTTCATGTCTGGCTATACCGAGGACATCTTTGTCGAGGGGCGGACGCCGGTGGCCGGTGCCGCGTTCCTGGCTAAGCCTTTCACGCTGACCGAGTTGACGCAGCTTGTCGAAGGGCAGCTTGCGGCCGGCTCCGGCGGCCGAAGGCACTGACAGGCATCGCCTCAGCCGAGGGCGGGAGGCGGGCGGGTGCGCTTATCGGACACCCGCCTGATTTCCGTGTCGCAGGGGAGAGGCACCCGCACCGGGCAGGCTGCACCAGATCGGATGAAGCGACCTCGACGGGAAGACTGGCTAAAGTTCTGCCGGCGGTATCCCGGGCAGGGATTGGTGGCTCCGGCCTGATCCGCCGAGACGACTGACAGCATTTCTGGCAGGCTGTTTGGCGTTGAAATCGATGGCGTCGGCGCGTATAGAGCGTGCAGTCAATCGGGCGACATGGTCAGAACAGACCGCTGCAGACGGGTCGGGCGCTTTGCCGCGACCCTTTGTCGTTGCCAGTATGGACGCCATAAAGACCGGCGGAGCCAACCGTCAGGCCGGAAAACCGATACAAAGGAAACTGAACACGCATGTGCGCTAAAGCGACCATGGAGGAATTCGAGGCCCTCCTGAACGAAAGCCTCGAAATCGACACGCCGGACGAAGGTTCGGTGGTCAAGGGCCGGGTCATTGCCATCGAGGCGGGCCAGGCCATCATCGACGTCGGCTACAAGATGGAAGGCCGGGTCGATCTGAAGGAATTCGCGAACCCCGGCGAAGAGTCGAGCCTGTCGGTCGGCGACGAGGTCGAGGTTTATCTGGACCGCGTCGAGAACGCCCGCGGTGAAGCCAGCATCAGCCGCGAGAAGGCCCGCCGCGAGGAAGCCTGGGACCGTCTGGAGAAAGCCTATGGTGCCGAGGAGCGCGTCGAGGGCGCCATTTTCGGTCGCGTCAAGGGCGGCTTCACGGTCGACCTGGGCGGCGCCGTCGCCTTCCTGCCGGGTTCGCAGGTCGATGTGCGCCCCGTGCGCGACGCCGGCCCGCTGATGGGTCTGAAGCAGCCGTTCCAGATCCTGAAGATGGACCGCCGCCGCGGCAACATCGTCGTGTCGCGCCGTGCCATCCTGGAAGAGAGCCGCGCCGAGCAGCGCGCCGAGGTCATCGCCAACCTGACCGAAGGTCAGACGGTCGATGGCGTGGTCAAGAATATCACCGAATACGGCGCCTTCGTCGATCTGGGCGGTGTTGACGGCCTGCTGCACGTCACCGACATGGCCTGGCGCCGCGTCAACCACCCGTCCGAGATCCTGTCGATCGGCGAGACCGTCAAGGTCCAGGTCATCAAGATCAACAAGGACAGCCACCGCATCAGCCTGGGCATGAAGCAGCTGCAGGCCGATCCGTGGGATACGGTCGCCGACAAGTTCCCGATCGGCTCGGTCCATCAGGGCCGCGTGACCAACATCACCGATTACGGCGCGTTCGTCGAGTTGGAAGCCGGTGTCGAGGGTCTGGTCCACGTCTCGGAAATGAGCTGGACCAAGAAGAACGTCCATCCGGGCAAGATCGTCTCAACCAGCCAGGAAGTCGACGTGATGGTCCTGGAGATCGACGAGGCGAAGCGTCGCGTGTCGCTGGGCCTGAAGCAGACCATGCGCAACCCGTGGGAGGTCTTTGCCGAGACCCATCCGTCGGGCACCGTCATCGAGGGCGAGGTGAAGAACATCACCGAGTTCGGTCTGTTCGTGGGCCTCGAGGGCGACATCGACGGCATGGTCCACCTGTCCGACATCAGCTGGGACACGCGTGGCGAGGATGCGATCCAGGACTTCCGCAAGGGCGACGTCGTCAAGGCGGTCGTTCAGGACGTGGACGTCGAGAAGGAGCGCATCTCGCTTTCGATCAAGGCGCTGGAAAACGAGCACATGGCCGAAGCCGTTGACGGCGTGAAGCGTGGCTCGATCGTCACCGCCGAGATCACCGCGATCGAGGATGGCGGCATCGAGGTCGAGTACAACGGCGTGAAGTCCTTCATCCGCCGCAGCGACCTGGCCCGCGACCGCCAGGACCAGCGCCCCGAGCGTTTCCAGGTCGGCGACAAGGTCGATGCGCGCGTGACCAACATCGACACCAAGACCCGCCGTCTGGGCCTGTCGATCAAGGCGCGCGAGATCGCGGAAGAAAAGGAAGCCATCGACCAGTACGGCAGCTCGGATTCGGGCGCGTCGCTGGGCGACATCCTGGGCGCCGCGCTGAGCCGCAACAACTGATCCAGTCTAAGGACTGATCTTTCGCCCGCCCCGGTCCGTCCGGGGCGGGCTTTTTGTTGCCGGCGGTCCGGCGGAACGCGGCAAGCGACTTGCGCGGACATGGCAAAGCTGGCAACGCTGTGAAACCAGTGACTTCTTCCGCGCGTTGACAGGCCTGAAAAGCGGCAATCCGGGGTTCGTCCATCCCGCGCGGCAGCAACGACTCGTCCAGTTGGGGGAAAGCATGATCCGATCGGAATTGATCCAGATGATTTCAGACGAGAACCCCCATCTTTTCAGGCGAGACGTCGAGAGGATCGTGAACACCGTCTTCGAGGAGGTCATCGACGCGATGGCGCGCGGCGACCGGGTCGAATTGCGCGGCTTCGGCGCCTTCTCGGTCAAGAAGCGCGATTCCCGGACCGGCCGCAATCCCCGCACCGGCGAGGCGGTCGATGTCGAGGAGAAGCACGTTCCATTCTTCAAGACCGGCAAGCTGCTGCGCGACAGGTTGAACGGCGAGGCGTGACCGTCGTAGAACACGTTTGTGATAACAGGGCGGCCCCCGCGGCGGTGACCGCAACCATACGAAGGAAGTGACCATGCGCTTTATCCGGTTGATCTTTATCGCGCTTCTGGCGCTGATCCTGGTGGGAGTGGCCCTGGCCAACCGCGAGATGGTCACGCTTTCGCTGTTCCCGGCCGGCTTCGGGCAGTTCCTGGGTGGCACATGGTCGCTGGCCGTGCCGCTATTCGTCGTCATCTTCGGCGCCTTTGCCCTTGGCATGCTGGCGGGGCTGCTGTGGGAATGGATGCGCGAGGCGAACTATCGCCGCGAGGCACGGCTGCGCCATGACGAGGTGGCGCGTCTTGAAAGCGAGATGGGGCATCTGCGCGAGCGTCATGCTGCGCCCCGCGACGATGTCCTGGCCATTCTGGACGAGCCGTCGAATCGCCGCCCCGCGGCCGCCCGTGTTCCCTCGCACGCGGGGACAACGCCAGCACAGCTGCCCGCGGCGCGCTGAGCGGTGGCCGACGTCAAGATCTGCGGCCTGAAGGATCCGGCACATGTTGCGGCCGCCGTCGAGGCGGGCGCGCGCTATTTGGGCTTTGTGTTCTTCGACAGGTCTCCGCGTTCGGTGACGCCGGAGGAGGCGGCGGCGCTGGTCGCCCATGTCCCCGTGGGCGTGGCCAGCGTGGGGCTGTTCGTCGACCCCGATGACGAATTGCTGCGGCGGGTGCTGGAGGTTGTGCCGCTGGACGTGATCCAGCTGCACGGAAAAGAGAGCCCCGACCGGGTTGCCGAGATCAAGGCGCTGACCGGGCTGCCGGTCATGAAGGCCGTGGGCATCCGCGAGGCGTCTGACCTGGCGCAGCTGACGGATTATGGGCTGGTCGCGGACATGCTGCTGGTCGATGCAAAGGCCGCCGAGGGCGCCGCCCTGCCGGGGGGCAACGGGCTGGCGTTCGACTGGCAGCTTCTGGTCGGGCGACGGTTTCTTCGGCCCTGGATGCTGGCGGGCGGCCTGACGCCCGAGAACGTGGCCGAGGCCGTCCGGCTGACCGGAGCGCGCGTTGTTGATGTGAGCTCGGGCGTTGAATCGGCGCCGGGCGTCAAGGATGTTGCGCGGATCGGCGCGTTCGTCAGGGCGCTTCAGAACTAAATCGGTTGTTATCGCCGGGTGTTGCGCAGCGTTCGCGGGGGGTGTTGCATCTGGTAAGTTATTGGCGAGTAGGCATTATCTTGAACCCGTTCACAACCAGAACGTTAGTGATTGACTTAGAGAACGGCCTGAAGTAGAACGTTTGCATGCTGGGAGAAATGGGCAAGCGGCCGGGGGGCAACCCTAGGTCGCTTTTTTGTTTCTCGGCTCGTGCGGACAGGTCACGAGGCGGGGCAGATTGCATGAACGATATGAACTGGGGCGGGGCAGGCGATCCCGAAGGACCCTTCGTGCCCGGAAACCATCCTGCGGGGGCTGGCGTCCGGGTGCCCGAGATTGCCGAGGGCGAGGACGAGATCGATGTCCTGCGCTGGCTGTTCTGGGACTATGTGAAGGACCTTCGGGGGCACCAGGCCGAGCTTGAGGCGGTCAAGGCGGCGGAGATCGATCCCGCCAAGCTGAAGAAGGCC
Source organism: Paracoccus rhizosphaerae (assembly GCF_026162645.1). Taxonomy (GTDB): domain Bacteria; phylum Pseudomonadota; class Alphaproteobacteria; order Rhodobacterales; family Rhodobacteraceae; genus Paracoccus; species Paracoccus rhizosphaerae. Next base: position 74,026 of record NZ_JAOTBE010000004.1, on the reverse strand, counting down.
ATGGAGACGGCGAAGACGGTCCGCGAGGCCGTCCAGCTGCTGATGGCGGAAAGGATCAAGGTTGACAAACTTCGCAAGGACATCGCGGGCGGGGTCGGAGGAGGCAGCCTCGACCTTGATGCCGCACGAGACGAGATCGGGCGCCGCCTGGCTTGCCTCCGCCGGGCCGGAGGAGGTTGAGGAGTTCCTGGGCGGGCTGTCGGAGAACGCACTGATGAGCCTGCCCTGGCTGTTCGAGTTCTGGGCGCTGCCCCACCAGTTGCCCCCGGAGGGCGACTGGAAGTCGTGGGTGATCATGGGCGGGCGCGGCGCGGGCAAGACACGCGCCGGGTCCGAATGGGTGCGGCGGATGGTCGAGGGGCCGACCGCCGCCGCACCCGGCCGGTGTCATCGCGTGGCCCTGGTCGGAGAGACCTTTGATCAGGTGCGAGAGGTGATGGTGTTCGGCGAGAGCGGCATCCTGGCCTGTTCGCCGCCAGACCGGCGTCCCGTCTGGGAGGCTGGGCGGCGGCGGCTGGTCTGGGCCAACGGCGCCACCGCCACGGTCTATTCGGCGCACGAGCCCGAGGCGCTGCGGGGGCCGCAGTTCGACGCGGCCTGGGTGGACGAGCTGGCGAAGTGGAAGAAGGCCGAGGATGTCTGGGACATGCTGCAGTTCGCGCTGCGGCTTGGCGAGCATCCGCAGCAGGTGGTGACAACGACGCCCCGGAACGTGGGCGTCCTGAAGCGCATCCTGAGCAACGCCAGCACGGTGGTGACGCATGCGCCCACGGATGCAAACCGCGCCTATCTGGCCGAAAGCTTCCTTGCCGAGGTCGAGAGCCGCTATGGCGGGACGCGGCTGGGGCGGCAGGAGCTGGACGGCGTGCTGCTGGACGACATCGAGGGCGCGCTGTGGACGACGGCGATGCTGGAGACGGCGCGGGTGGCGCAGGTGCCGAAGCTGGACCGGGTCGTGGTGGCGGTCGACCCCTCGGTCACCGGGGGCGCGGGCAGCGACGAATGCGGCATCATCGTGGCGGGCGTGGTCACGCAGGGCGAGCCGAAGGATTGGCGGGCCTATGTGCTGGAGGATGCCAGCGTGCGTGGCGGCCCGACAGACTGGGCGCGCGCGGCGATTGCCGCGATGGACCGGCACGGGGCCGAGAAGCTGGTGGCCGAGGTGAACCAGGGCGGCGATCTTGTGGAAAGCGTTGTCCGGCAGATCGATCCGCTGGTGCCCTTCAGGGCGCTGCGGGCGTCGCGGGGCAAGGGGCTGCGGGCCGAGCCGGTGGCGGCGCTCTATGAGCAGGGGCGGGTGAAGCACCTGCGGGGGGCGCTTGGGGCGCTTGAGGACCAGATGTGCCAGATGACGGTGCGCGGCTTCGAGGGGCGCGGTAGTCCGGACCGGCTGGATGCGCTGGTGTGGGCGGTCCACGAGCTGATGATCGAGCCGGCGGCGGGCTGGCGGCGGCCGCAGATGCGGGTGCTGTAGGGCCGATTGGAAAAGATGGAATGAACGAAGGGCCGTCCCGCCGGGGCGGCCCTTTTTGCATCACCGAGGCATGGAGGCGAACATGGCGTTTCGATTGTTCACGCGGGAGGGCAAGAACGCTCCTGCACCGGAGAGGAAGGCCAGCGCGACCGGTCGGGTGGTGGCGCTGGCCTCGGGGTCGGGGCGGGCGATCTGGTCGGCGCGTGATACCGGCAGTCTGACGCGGGGCGGCTTTATGGGCAATCCCGTCGGTTTTCGCAGCGTGAAGCTGATCGCCGAGGCTGCCGCGGCCGTGCCCCTGGTCTGCGCGAACCGGGATCGCCGCTATGAGGTGCATCCGCTGCTGGACCTGCTGCGCCGGCCCAATCCGGGTCAGGGGCGGGCCGAGCTGTTCGAGGCGCTGTTCGGGCAGATCCTGCTGTCGGGCGACGGCTATCTGGAGGCGGTCGGGCTGGATGCCTCGGGCTTGCCCGAGGAGTTGCACGTGCTGCGCTCGGACCGGATGAGCGTGGTGCCGGGCGCGGACGGCTGGCCGGTCGCTTTCGAATATGCGGTGGGCGGGCGCAAGCACCGCTTCGACATGACGGGCAGCCCTGACCCCATCTGCCACGTGAAGGCGTTCCATCCGCAGGATGATCATTATGGCTTGTCGCCGATGCAGGCGGCGGCGGTGGCGCTGGACGTGCACAACAGCGCCAGCGCTTGGTCGAAGGCGTTGCTGGACAACGCTGCGCGGCCGAGCGGGGCGATCATCTACAAGGGTGTCGACGGGCAGGGGGTGCTGAGCCCTGAGCAGTACGACCGCCTGGTGGGCGAGATCGAGATGAACCACCAGGGTGCGCGCAATGCCGGGCGGCCGATGCTGCTGGAAGGCGGCCTGGATTGGCGTCCGATGGGGTTCAGCCCGAGCGACATGGAGTTTCACGAAACGAAGCTGTCGGCGGCGCGGGAGATCGCGCTGGCCTTCGGCGTGCCGCCGATGTTGCTGGGAATACCGGGTGATGCGACCTATGCGAACTATGCCGAGGCGCACCGGGCGTTCTATCGCCTGACGGTGCTGCCCTTGGCCACGCGGGTGGCGGCGTCGATCGCGTGGTGGCTGTCCGAACACCTGGGCGCCGAGGTCGAGCTGCGGCCCGACCCAGACCAGGTGCCGGCGCTGGCCGAGGAGCGCAACCAGCAGTGGGCGCGGGTCGCGGGGGCGAGCTTCCTCACGGATGCCGAGAAGCGCGCGCTGCTGGGATTGCCGCCGCTGGACGGGGCCTGAGCCGTGGAGGGGTCGCGTTTCGTCAAGGACGGGCTGTGGCACGACCAGCGGTTCGACGCGCAGGAGCGGATCATGGCGCTGCAGTTCGGCCAGGTGGAGAAGCGCCTGGAGCGGATCGAGGCCATGGTCGAAGGGCTGGAACGGCGGCTGTGGATGACGGTCTATGGCGTGGTCGCCGTGATCCTGACCCAGGCCGTCCAGGGAATTCTGGAGTTTGCGCCGAAAGGAGGCTGAAGGATGGTTCCGGGGCTTGAGGTGAAGTTTGCGGGTGGGGCGCCCGTCCTGTCCGAGGGGCAGGTGATCGAGGGCTATGCCAGCCTGTTCGGGCTGACCGATCAAGGGGGCGACGCCGTGATGCCCGGCGCGTTCGCCGCGTCGCTGGCGCGGCTGGCGGCCAAGAGGGACAAGGTGCGGATGCTGTGGCAGCACGATCCCACCCGCCCCATCGGCGTCTGGGACGAGATCCGCGAGGACGAGCAGGGCCTGTGGGTCAAGGGGCGGCTTCTGCCCGAGGTGGCGCAGGCCCGCGAGGCGGCGGCGCTGATCCAGGCCGGCGCGATCGACGGGCTGTCGATCGGCTATCGCACGATCCGCGCCGAGCGCGACCAGAAGGGCCGCCGCATCCTGACCGAGGTCGAGCTGTGGGAGGTGTCGCTGGTCACCTTCCCAATGCTGCCCGAGGCAAAGGTGGGCCGCAAGGACGCGGACGATCTGCGTGAGGTAGCGGCCCTGTTCAGGCAGGCTGCCTGCGCCCTGCGGGGCGAATGAGTTTCCGGGCCGCGACTGCCGCGGTCCGCCAGAGGTTCGGACCCGGATGCGGTCCGGCAACAGGGGCGCGGCCCCGATCATCGCGACGAGGAGAAGACCATGACCGAGGTGAAGGCTGCGGGCGGCGGGGACATGTCCGCCGACCTGAAGGGGGCCATGATGGGGTTCGTGAGCGAACTCCGGGGCTTTCGTGAAGACATCCAGACCAAGCTCAATGCACAGGAAGAGCGCATGACCATGATCGACCGCAAGACCGCCATCCGGGGCCGCGCCCCTCTGTCCGCCACGGCCGAGGTCGAGGTTCCGCACCAAAAGGCATTCAACGCCTATCTGCGCAGCGGCGACGACGACGGCCTGCGCGGCCTGGTCATCGAGGAGAAGGGGCTGACCGTCGCCAGCGACGGCGGCTTCCTGGCGGCGCCGAAGGTGGTCGAGACCGTGCAGGCCGTGCTGCGGTCCGGTTCGTCGCTGCGGGCGCTGGCGAATGTCGTCACCATCGAGAGCGCGTCCTACGAGGTTCTGGTCGACAAGGGTGACATGGGCGCCGGCTGGGCCACCGAGGCCGCGGCAGCCGAGACCGGTGCCGGCGGCATCGAGCGCATCACCATCCCTGTCCACGAACTGTCGGCCATGCCGAAGGCCAGCCAGCGCCTGCTGGACGACGCGGCATTCGACGTGGAGGGCTGGCTGGCCGAACGGATCGCCGACAAGTTCGCCCGCTCGGAAGCGGCGGCGTTCATCAGCGGCGACGGCGTCGACAAGCCGCGGGGCATCCTGTCCTATGCCGCCATGCCGGACGCCACTGCGGCCGACGGCCAGATCGGCTTCCTGACCACCGGCGCGCTGGGTGGCTTCAACGACGCGAATCCCGCCGACAGCCTGATCGACCTCATCTACGCGCTGGCGGCCGAGTACCGGGCGAACGCGTCGTTCGTCATGAACTCAAAGACCGCGGCGCGGGTGCACAAGATGAAGGACGCCGATGGGCGCTTCCTGTGGTCGGATGCGCTGAGCGTGGGCCAGGTGCCGCAGCTGCTGGGCTATCCGGTCCTGATCAGCGAGGACATGCCCGATGTCGCCCCCGAGGCGCTGGCGGTGGCTTTCGGCGATTTCCGCGCCGCCTATACCATCGTCGAACGTCCTGACCTGCGCGTGCTGCGCGACCCGTTCAGCGCCAAGCCCCACGTCCTTTTCTACGCCACCAAGCGCGTCGGCGGCGGCGTGACCGATTTCCGCGCGGTCAAGCTGCTGAAGTTCGCCTGATCCCCCGCGGGATCATGTGAGGGGAAGGGGGCGCGTACGGGCGTCGGCCGTTCCGGTAGAGCAACTGTCCGCGCGCGCTGATGGCTGGCGTGCGGACGCGCCCCCTTCGATCCCTTTGGCCGAGACAGCTGGGCAGGGCCATCGGCCCTGCCCTTGGTGGAACATGCGGACAGGCAGGACGGGAGGTTCGCGAGATGATGCTGATAGAGGAAACGGCGCCTGCGGCGGAGGCGCTGCCGGTGGCCGCCCTGCGCGCGCACCTGCGCCTGGCCCAGGGCTTCGACGGGCCGGATGACGCAGCCGAGACGACGGCGCTGGCTGGCTTTCTGCGCGCGGCCATCGCCACCATCGAAGGACGCACCGGCAAGGTGCTGCTGACGCGGCGGTTCCGGATGCAGCTGGACGACTGGCGTGATCGGCTGGGCCAGTCCCTGCCGCTGGCGCCCGTGCACTCGGTCGAGCGGATCGAGATCGATGACGGCGCCGGGACCGTGGCGGTGCTGCCGGCGGAAAGCTGGCGCCTGCTGCCCGACACGCAACGGCCGATCATCCTGCCCGCAGGCGTCATCCTGCCCAACGTCCCGCGCCTGGGTTTCGTCACCGTGACATTCACCGCCGGGTTTGGAAGCAGCTGGTCGGACGTCCCTGCGGACCTGGCGCAGGCGGTGATCCTGTTGGCTGCCCGGTACTACGACGACCGGGGGGGCGAAAGCGCCCGCCATGCGCTGCCCTTCGGTGTCAGTGCGCTGATCGAGAAATGGCGGGCGGTCCGCACCCTTGCCGGCCGCGGCAGTCGGGAGTGGCGCTGATGCCTGTCGCGATGAACACGCGCCTGGCGCTGGAAGCGCCGGAGAGGATCGCCGACGGGCTGAGCGGCTATCGCACCGACTGGCGGCAACTGGGCTGGCTGTGGGTGCGGATGGACGCTCGCTCGGGGCGAGAGCAGGGAACGGGCGCAGGCATGGTCAGCGTGGTCCAGTGGCGCATCACGACACGCGCGGCGCCCGTCGGTGATCCGCGCCGGCCCCGCCCCGGGCAGCGGTTTCGCTTGGGCGAGCGCCTATTCAACATCGAGGCCGTTGCCGAGAGCGACGCCGGCGGGCGCCTTGTCGACTGCTTTGCCCGCGAGGAGGATCTGACATGAGCTATGGTGCGGGCGTTGCCCTGCAAGCGGCGATCTATCAGCACCTGCGCGCCGACGCGTCGCTGAACCAGTTGGTCGGCGATGCGATCTTCGACGCCATGCCCGTCGATGCGCCAAGCGGCGTCTTCGTCTCGCTTGGTGCCGAGGAGGTGCGCGATGCCAGCGACGCAACCGCGCGCGGGTCGCGTCATGACTTCGTGGTGTCGGTGATGGCCGGCTCCGACGGCGGCGCGGGTTTCGGCGCGATCAAGGCGGCTGCGGTCGCCGTGACCGACGCGCTGGAGCAAGGCAGCCTCGAGCTGTCCCGCGGCCATCTGGCAGGAATTTGGTTTCTGCGCGCCACGGCGCGGCGGATGAAAAGCGGCTCGGCCCGTCAGGTCGACCTGACATTCCGCGCACGCATCGACCTGGGTTGAGGAGACTGGACAAATGGCAGTTCAAAACGGACGTGACTTGCTGATCAAGATGGACATGCTGGGCGACGGTACGTTCGAGACCGTGGCCGGCTTGCGCGCCACGCGCCTGTCCTTCAATGCCGAGACGGTGGACGTCACGAGCCTGGAAAGCGACGGCGGCTGGCGGGAGCTGCTGGGCGGGGCCGGGGTGCGCAGCGCGCAGGTCTCGGGCTCGGGCGTGTTCCGCGACGCATCGACCGACGGCAGGGCGCGGCAGGCGTTCTTCGACGGCGAGATCCCGCGGTTTCAGGTGATCATCCCCGACTTCGGCACGGTCGAGGGCCCGTTCCAGATTACTGGTCTGGAATATGCGGGCAGCTTCGACGGCGAGGCGACCTATGAAATCTCGTTGGCGTCGGCTGGACTGCTGACCTTCGTGGCTCTCTGATGACCAATCCTATGCGGGGGGAGGTTGCCCTGGCCCTTGACGGTCAGCCGCATGTCGCGCGGCTGACGCTTGGGGCGCTCGCCGAGCTGGAGGCGGAACTGGGCGCGACCGGGCTTTCGGGCCTGGTCGCGCGGATCGACGAGGGGGCGTTCGGCAGTCGAGACATCCTCATGGTGATCGTTGCGGGCCTGCGGGGCGGCGGCTGGCGCGGCTCGGCCGAGAACCTGGTGTCGGTGCAGATCGACGGGGGGCCGCTGGAGGCCGCAAGGGTGGCGGCACGGCTTCTGGCGCTGGCGTTCCGGGTGCCGGAATGATCTCGGGCAGCGGCTTGGACTGGGCGGGCATGATGCGCGCGGGGCTGCGCGAGCTGCGGCTGCACCCGGACCAGTTCTGGGCGCTGACGCCGGCTGAACTGGCGCTGATGCTGGGCATCGGAACGCTTGCGCCCCGGATGACCCGGTCGCGGCTTGCGGACCTGGCGGCACGATATCCGGATGCCTCCGGTTCGTCGGGCGGAATGGCAACAGCGCAGAAAGGAGATGAGGGCGATGGCGACGTATGAGAGCGCGAGCTCTGTTCTGGACAGGCTGGACGAGGATCTGGGGCAGAGCGCCCGGATGACAAGCGAGTTCCACGGCGAATTGGCGCGGCTGCGCCAGTCGATGATGTTCACCACGCGCGAGGTCGGAACGTTGTCCTCGGGGCTGGAGCGCGGACTGGGGCGTGCGCTGGACGGGTTGGTGCTGGATGGCGGCAAGCTGTCGGATGCGCTGAAGACCGTGGGCCGCTCCCTAGCGGACACGGTCTATGGCATCGCGATGAAGCCGGTCGAGAGTGCCCTGGCCGGATCGATCGCCAGCGGAATCGGCGGGATGCTTGGCGGTGGCCTGACGCCCTTCGCCAAGGGCGGTGCCTTTGCGAATGGAAGGGCGGTTGCCGGCGATGTCGTCTCGGGTCCTGCGACCTTTCCGATGCGCGGCGGCCAGGGGCTGATGGGTGAAGCCGGACCCGAGGCCATCATGCCGCTTCGGCGCGGGCCGGATGGCAAATTAGGTGTCGCGGCGGCCGGGGGCGGCGGCTCAGTCAATGTCACCTTCAACATCCAGACGCCGGATGTGGCGGGCTTCCAGAGGAGCCAGTCGCAGATCGCGGCGCAGATGTCGCGCGTGCTGGCGCGCGGCGAACGCAACAGCTGAAGGGGGGCATCATGGCCTTTCACGAGGTGCGGTTTCCCGCCAACCTGTCATTCGGTGCGATCGGCGGTCCGGAGCGCCGTACCGAGATCGTCGCCCTGGCCAGCGGCTTTGAGGAGCGGAACACGCCGTGGGCCCATGCACGCAGACGCTTCGATGCAGGCATGGGACTGCGGTCCTTGGATGATCTGGCCACCGTCATCGCCTTCTTCGAGGCGCGTGCAGGTCAGTTGCACGGCTTCCGCTGGAAGGACTGGTCGGATTTCAAGAGCTGCCTGCCGTCCGGGACGCCGCGGTTCGACGACCAGGTCATCGCGACGGCGGACGGCCGCGAGCGGACCTTCCGCCTGACGAAGGCCTACCGCTCTGGCGAGGCAACTTATCATCGTCCCATCACGAAGCCCGTGACAGGGTCGGTGCGGGCTGGCATCGGCGGGAACGAGGTTTTCCTAGGGACACATTACGCGGTCGATCACCGCACCGGGACGATCACGTTCAACGAGGCGCCGGAGAACGGCGCCGACATCACGGCGGGTTTCGAATTCGACCTGCCGGTGCGCTTCGATACGGATCGGATCGCGGTCTCGGTGGCGACTTTTCAGGCAGGGCAGGTGCCGGACATTCCGGTCGTGGAGGTCAGGGTATGACGACGATGATCGCTCGGGCCTGGTCGATCCGCCGCGCTGACGGCATGAGGCTGGGCTTTACCGACCATGACGAGGTGCTGGAGTTTGACGGGATCGAGTTCCGACCCGATCGGGGACTGACGGCCAGGGCGCTGGTTCAGGCAACCGGCCTGTCGGTGGATAACTCGGAGGCGGTCGGCGCGCTTAGCGACGATGCCATTACCGAGCGCGACCTGATGGCGGGACGTTGGGACGAGGCAGAATTGTGCATGTGGGAGGTGGACTGGTCCGATTCCCAGGCGCGGAAGCTGGTGTTCCGGGGCCATCTTGGCGACGTGTCGCGTGCCAATGGTGCCTTCCGTGCCGAACTGCGCGGATTGTCCGAGCGGCTGAACGCCCCACAGGGGCGTGTCTACCATCCCCGCTGCCACGCACGGCTTGGCGACGCCGCTTGCAAGGTCGATCTGACGGGGTCGGATCTGTCGCTTGAACATCGGGTGGAGGGGCTTGAGGACGGCCGCATCTTCAGCTTTGCGTCGGTTTCGGCATTTGCGGCGAACTGGTTCGAAAGCGGCCGCCTGCAGGTCCTGTCCGGCGCGGCAGAGGGGCTGCAGGGCACGATCAAGAACGACACCGCGCAAATCGGCGGCCGTCGGGTGATCGAGCTGTGGTCGGCACTTGGTATCTCTCCGATGCCGGGGGACATGGTCAGGCTGACCGCAGGATGTGACAAGTCCGCTACGTCCTGCCGCCTGAAGTTCGCCAACTTCATCAACTTCCGCGGCTTCCCGCATCTGCCGTCCGAGGACTGGCTGCTGGCGCCGAAGGCAGGTCGCCGTGGCTGAACCCCTGTGCCCTGTCGTCGAGGCGGCACGCGGATGGCTGGGAACACCCTATGTCCACCAGAGCAGCGTCAAGGGTTGCGGTGCGGACTGCCTGGGCCTGATCCGAGGGGTCTGGCGAGAAGTCCACGGCGCCGAACCAGAAACTCCGCCAGCCTACACCGCGGACTGGGCGGAGTGCGGCAACGACGAGGTCCTGCTGCTCGCGGCGATGCGTCATCTGGTTCCTGTCGAGCCGCATGCGGGCCTAATCCAAGGGCAGGTCCTGCTGTTCCGGATGCGGCAAGGCGCCATTGCCAAGCATCTGGGCATCCTGTCGGAGGCCGGGGCCGAGCCGAGGTTCCTGCACGCCTACACCTATCACGGTGTCATCGAAAGCCCGCTGACCACGCCTTGGCAATCAAGGATCGTGGCCCGCTTTAGCTTTCCCTGACTTTATCCAAAGGAGGCCCGAATGGCCACGATTGTCCTCTCTGCCGTGGGTGCTTCGCTGGGGTCCGGGCTTGGCGGCGCCATGCTTGGGATGTCTGGCGCTATGCTTGGACGCGCCGCCGGCGCCGTCGTCGGGCGTGCGGTCGATCAGCGCCTGCTGGGCGGCGGTGCGAAAGCCGTCGAGACGGGGCGCATCGACCGTCTGCGTATTCAGGCCGCTGGCGAAGGCGCGGCGGTGCCGCGCATCTGGGGACAGATCCGCGTACCCGGGCACGTCATCTGGGCCTCGCCCCTGGAAGAGATCCGGCGCACCGAGGGCGCCGGCGGCGGCAAGGGTTCGCCGAAGCCGCAGGTGACCCAGATCAGTTATCGCCTTTCGGTCGCCTTGGCGCTTTGCGAAGGCGTCGCCCTGGGGGTTGGGCGCGTTTGGGCGGATGGCGAGGAGATTGCCGCAGAAGACTTGAACATGCGCGTCTATCCAGGCGATGACGAGCAGATGCCCGACCCCATCATCTCGGCGCACGAGGGCGACGACGCTCCGGCCTATCGCGGCATCGCCTACGTCGTGCTGGAGAACCTGAGCCTCGAGCGGTGGGGCAACCGCATGCCGCAACTGAGCTTCGAAGTGACCTGCCCCGCCCGCGACGGGAGCGGGCTCTCGCGCGATGTCAGGGCCGTCGCGCTGATCCCCGGAACGGGGGAGTATTCGCTGGCGACGACGCCGGTCAATCATGACGACGACTTGGGGCAGGGTCGCAGCTTCAACCGCAACACGCCGATGGGAGGCACGGACTTTTCGGCCTCGCTGGACATCCTAGGGCGAGAGCTGCCGAGTGTCGGGTCGGTCAGCCTGGTGGTGTCGTGGTTCGGCAGCGACTTGAGGATCGGCGAATGCCGAGTCAAGCCGAAGGTCGAGTTCGCGGAAGCCGACGGCGCCGAGATGCCCTGGCGGGCTGGCGGCATCAGCCGCGCCGAGGCCGAGGAGGTAGCGCGCAAGGACGGGCGGCCGATCTATGGCGGGACGCCCTCGGATCGCTCGGTCGTCGAGGGGCTGCGGGCACTGGCGCAATCAGGGCGCAAGGCGGTTTTCTATCCCTTCATCCTGATGGAGCAGATCGCGGGCAATGGGCTGCCTGATCCTTACGGCGCAGCCGAGCAGCCCATCATGCCGTGGCGCGGCCGGATCACGACTGGCATTGCGCCAGGTCGCATCGGATCGTCTGACGGTACGGCAGCGGCCGTGCAGGAGGTCGACCGCTTCTTTGGCCACGCCGCGCCCAATGACTTTCAGCGTGACGGCGACCTGATCAGCTATGTCGGACCTGATGAATGGTCATATCGCCGGTTCATTCTGCACTACGCTCATCTCTGCGCGGCGGCCGGTGGGGTCGACGCGTTCCTGATCGGTTCCGAGATGGTGTCGATGACGCGGATCCGGGGGCCTGAAAACAGCTATCCTGCGGTGGTGGCGTTGCGCCAGCTGGCGGCGGACGTCCGCATGATCTTGGGGGCGAAGGTCAAGATCGGTTACGCCGCCGACTGGTCGGAGTATTTTGGCCACCATTCCGGCGGCGGAGAACTGTTCTTCAACCTCGATCCGCTCTGGGCGGACGCGAACATCGACTTCATCGGCATCGACAACTATATGCCGCTGTCCGACTGGCGCGATGGTGACGATCACCTGGATGCCCATTGGGGGCGGATCGACAACATCGATTACCTGCGGGCGAACGTGTCGGGCGGTGAGGGCTATGACTGGTACTATGCAAGCGACGCCGACCGCGATGCGCAGATCAGGACGCCGATCACTGACGGCGCCTATGACGAGGCGTGGGTCTGGCGCTATAAGGACTTGAAGGGCTGGTGGCAGAACCTGCACTATGACCGGCCGAACGGCATCCGCCAGCGCGAGGCGACGGCCTGGGTTCCCGGGATGAAGCCGATCTGGTTCACCGAGCTTGGCTGCGCGGCGCTAGACAAGGCCACGAACCAGCCCAACAAGTTCCTGGACGCCATGAGCAGTGAGAGCATGTTGCCGCACTTTTCGAACGGCACTCGCAACGATGCCATCCAAGCGGCCTATGTCGAGGCGACGATGGCGCATTGGCGGGACCCGGACAACAACCCGGACAACGGGGGCGGGATGCGGATGCTGGACTTGAATCGTGCTCATGTCTGGTGCTGGGATGCGCGTCCCTATCCCGCCTTCCCTGGCAGGGACGATCTCTGGTCGGACGGGCCTGCGTGGGAGCGGGGGCATTGGCTGAACGGCCGGGCCGCTTCCGTCACACTGCGGTCCGTCGTCAAGGACATCTGCCGGACGGCCGGCGTTGAGGCAGTCGACGTTTCGGGGATCTCGGGCATCGTGCGCGGCTATGTCCTGCAAGGCAGCGAGTCAGCGCGTGCCGCGTTGCAGCCGCTGATGCTGGCGCATGGGTTCGACGCGGTCGAGCGGGAGGGCGAGCTGAAGTTCATCGCCCGCGACGGGCTGAGCCGGACGTCGATCGGACCCGAGGATCTAGCTCTCGCAGGCGAGGTCACGGGCTTCGAAAGCGTGCGACAGGTCGACGCCGCGAATGTCGGGCGCCTGCGGCTGAGCCACGTGGCGGCGGGCGGCGACTACGGCGTCGCCACGGCAGAGGCGAACCTTGCCGAAGATGCGCGGCTGGCGGTGTCGGAAAGCGAGTTCGCGATGGTCCTGACGCGGCCCGAAGGCCGTACCATTGCGGACAGATGGATCGCCGAAGCCGAACTGGCCCGCAACACCGCCAGGTTCGCCCTGCCGCCGTCGCGATCCGATCTGGGGCCGGGGGATGTTATCGTGACCGAGTTGCCGGGCCAGGAACGGCGGCGCTGGCGGATCGACCGCGTGGAACGCGCGGGTGCCATCACCGTGGACGCGGTGCGCATCGACCCTGGCCTCTACAGCCCGCGGCTGAGCCATCACGACCAGGGTGGCATCCAGCGTTACGAGCCGCCGATGCCGGTCTTCCCGGTGTTCATGGACCTGCCGCTGCTGCGCGGCGACGAGGTAGCCCATGCGCCCTATCTTGCGGTGTCGGCGCATCCGTGGCCGGGAACCGTCGCAGCCTATGCCTCGGCAGAGGCCGAGGGAGGGTTCGATCTGAACGTCATGGCCGAACGGCGATCCGTGGTCGGCCGCACGGTCACGCCGCTTGCGCGTGCGCGTCCGGGCGCCGTTGACCGGGGGGCGCCGCTGCGCCTGCGCGTGATCGGTGATCAGTTGCGCTCGGTCACCGAGCGTGCGTTGCTGTCCGGCGCCAACGCGCTGGCGATCGGCGACGGCAGCATCGACAACTGGGAAGTCATCCAGTTCGGCAAAGCCGAACTTGTCGCGCCGCATCTGTGGGAGATCAGCCAGAGGCTTCGCGGACAGGCCGGAACCGACGCCCTGATGCCCGACATCTGGCCGGCGGGCAGTCTGGTGGTTCTGCTGGACGGCGCGCCGCGTCAGGTCGATCTGCCGCCCTCGGCACGCGGACAGGAACGGTTCTGGCGCATCGGCCCTGCCCTGCGGGCGCCGGACGATGGCAGCTATCGCAGCCGCGTGACGGTCGCCCGCGGTATCGGCCTGCGTCCGTATGCACCTTGTCACCTGCGCCTGCAGGGCAGGGGCGTCACCTGGATCCGACGCAGCCGGATCGATGGTGACGGCTGGGACGGCCCCGACGTCCCGTTGGGAGAAGAAGGTGAGATGTATCTGCTTCGCCTGACACAGAACGACCGCGCTCTGGTCGAGGTGCAATGCGGCACCCCGGCCTGGACTATCCCCGACGCGCTGTGGGCAGGACTGCAGCCCGGCGCCGTCACCGTCGAGGTGGCGCAACTGTCGCAGACCTTCGGGCGCGGCCCTTTTGCAAGGAGAACCTTTGATGTCCAGTGAAACGTCCCGCCTGCAGATGTCGCTGCTGCAGCCAGCGCAGGCGCAGAAGCACGTCACCGTCAACGAGGCGCTGATGCGGCTGGACGGGATGGTGAACCTGGTGCTCGAGAGCATCTCGACCGCGCTACCGCCCGAGGCGGTTCTGGACGGGCAGTGCTGGGGGGTTCCCTCTGCGGCACAAGGCATCTGGGCGGGGCATGGCGGCCGCATCGCGGTAGGAAGCAACGGCGGATGGATCTTCCTTCCGCCGGCCCGTGGCATGCGCGCCTTTGTGGCCGACCGGGGCCTGGAGGCGATCCATGACGGCACGACATGGTCTGTCGGCGCGCTGAGCATGGGCGCCTCGGGCTCGGGAATGATCGCAGGCATCGGCGAGGGCGAGGTTGCGTTGGGTTCGGGGTCGAGTGCGATTACGGATCTCGTCATCCCGAGCGGCGCCTTAGTGATCGGAGCCACGGCCCGCGTTGTCGACGCCATCACGGGCACCCTGACCGGCTGGAGGCTTGGCACGATGGGCGCGACCGACCGCTTCGGAAAGGGGCTGGGCAAGCAGCGCGAATCCTGGGCGCGGGGGATGCTCGGGACGCCGATGGCCTATTATCAGGCCGAGCCGCTGATCGTGACCGCCGAGGGTGGCACCTTCACCTCGGGGCGGATCCGACTTGCCGTCCACTGGCTGGAGCTTCGGCTGCCGGCGTGAACTTCGGGCTGCCCGGGTTTCCTCATCCTTCCATGTAGGCTATGAGGGTGAAAGGATGTCCGGGCAGGCCCATGATGAACATGCAGCATATCAAGAAGTCTTCCCTTTCGCTGGATCGCGACGCGATCTGGGCGCAGTTGCGTGACGAGGCCCGAGATGCGGTGGCGGGTGAACCGCTGCTGGGGGCGCTGGTCCATGCCGGGTTGCTGCACCACCAGAGCCTGGAAGCCGCTTTAGCATACCGTTTCTCGCTGAAGCTCGCCTCCGGCGAGATGAGCGAGCAGATCCTGCGCGAGATCGCGGATCAGGCCTATGCGGCGGCCCCCGAACTTGGAGATGCGGCGCGCGCCGACCTGATGGCCGTCTACGACCGTGATCCGGCGACGCATCGGCTGATCCAGCCCATCCTGTTCTTCAAGGGCTTCCAAGCCCTGCAGGCGTATCGGATGGCGCATTGGCTGTGGCAGCAGGATCGCCGCGACATGGCCTATTTCGTGCAGATGCGCTGTTCCGAATGCTTCGGGGTCGATATTCATCCTGCCGCGACGATCGGTACGGGCGTCATGATCGACCATGCGCACTCGATCGTCATCGGCGAGACTGCCACTGTCGGAAACGACGTGTCGATGCTGCACTCGGTGACGCTTGGCGGGACCGGCAAGGAGGACGGCGACCGTCACCCGAAGATCGGCGACGGCGTCCTGATCGGGGCTGGTGCGAAGGTGCTGGGCAACATCCGTGTCGGTCATCATTCGCGCATTGCAGCCGGATCGGTCGTCCTGCACGAGGTGCCGTCCTGCAAGACGGTCGCAGGTGTGCCGGCGCGGGTCATCGGCGATGCAGGATGCACCGATCCATCGCTGACGATGAACCAGCTGCTGGGGATTGAGGACTACACCTAGATCCACTTTCCGGCGCCGCTGCCGATCAATTCCGGCAGCGTGATCCTCGCCTGCTCCAGCCGCTCGTCCAGCTGCTGCGCAAGCCGCGGCGCCAGCGAGAGGCCTTGATAGATCATGGCCGAGTAGATCTGCACCGCAGTCGCGCCCGCCCGCAGCTTTTCCCAGACGTCGTCCACGAACGAGATACCCCCCACGCCGATCAGCGGAACCTTGCCCTGCAGGTCGCGGTGCAAGAGCGCCAGGACGCGCGTCGAGCGCTGGAAGAGAGGTCGGCCTGACAGGCCGCCGGTCTGGGTCGCATGCGGGCCGGTAATGCCTTCCCGCGACAAGGTGGTGTTCGTGGCGATGATGCCGTCGAGCAACAGGTTCCGGGCGACAGCTGCGATCTGCGACAGTTCGGCATCCGTCAGGTCGGGCGCGATCTTCACGAAGACCGGGATCCGGCGCGACAATGCATCCCGTGACGCGATGACCCGCCCCAAAAGGGCCGAGAGCGCATCTGCTCCCTGAAGGTCACGGAGCTTTTCGGTATTCGGGGACGAAACGTTTACCGTCACGAAATCCGCAGAAACTCCGGCCGTTTCGAGGACGCTTACGAAGTCTTCGGCACGATCAACGCTGTCCTTGTTCGCGCCAAGATTCAGGCCGACAGGAATGCCCTTCGGACGGGCAGCCAGGCGTTGCCCGATCTTGTCGGCGCCCTCATTGTTGAAGCCGAACCGGTTGATGATTGCCTGCTGATCGCGCAGTCGAAAAAGCCGCGGCTTTTCGTTGCCGGGCTGCGGCCGCGGCGTTGCGGCGCCGACTTCGATAAAGCCGAAGCCACCGCGCATAAGCGGTGCGACGACGCGCGCGTTCTTGTCGTACCCTGCGGCCAGTCCGATCGGGTTCGGCAGGTCCATTCCCGCCAGTCTGGTTCGCAGCCGAGCCGACGTCACCGATGTCCCGTGAACCGGGGCTAGTCCCAGTTCCAGCGCGCGGATCGACAGGTCGTGCGCACGCTCGGGGTCGAGGCGATGGAGCGCGGCAAGTCCCAATTTCTCGACAAGTGTCATTCGAGTGATCCTGTGACGTGACCGCCTGCGGTCAGTTGGACAAGACGCGACCACTGCACGTCCGAGAGCCGAAGCCTCCGATAGAGGTGCGGGAACAGAGCGCCGCCTCGTGAGGGCTCCCACCGCAGATCGTCGGCCAAGTCGTCTGCCCGACAGGCCAGCAGCACAAGGTCGTCCTCACCGGCGAAGTGCTTGGCCAGCGTGACCTGCACCTGCGCCGCGGTCGAGAAGTGGACGAAGCCGTCCGCCACGTCGACCGGAGCGCCGGCGCTGCTGCCTTCCGCCTGAAGATCGGCCCATTCCGGCGTGCGGAGTATCTTGTAGATCATCATTGCGGCATTTGCCTTGTCAGGGGCGGTGCGGTCAAGATGCGGCTGTGTTGACCGGTGGCTTCGGCTGCGCCAAGCTGTCCCGGCCAAGACATGGCCGAAAGGGACCCAGCATGATCAGACGCCTTCTTGCCGCCGCCTCTGCCATCGCGCTTCTCGCCGGAACGGCACAGGCCGAGACGGTTCTGCACATCCTCCACACGAACGACATGCACAGCCGGATCGAGCCGATCAACGGCTCGGACAGCACCTGCAGTGCGGAGGAGGAGGGGGCCGGGGAATGCTTCGGCGGTGTCGCCCGCCTTGCCGCGAAGATCAGCGAACTGCGTGAGCAGATCCCCGATGACGAGGGACTTCTGGTTCTGGATGCGGGGGACCAGTATCAGGGGTCGTTGTTCTACACCACCTACAAGGGCAAGGAGGTCGTCGAGTTCATGCACGCCATCGGCTATGATGCGATGGCAGTTGGCAACCATGAATTCGACGACGGCCCAGAAGGTCTGGCGGTTCTTGCGGACGGCGTCGACTTTCCTGTCCTGTCCGGAAATATCGACGTTTCGCAGTCTAACGTGCTGGCGGGCAAGGTTTCCAAGCATGTCGTGCTGGACGTCGGCGGGCAGAAGGTCGGCGTCGTGTCGGCGTTGGCCACTGATACGCCCGAAACCTCGTCCCCCGGAGAGAGCGTCGTGTTCCAGGACGATGCCGACAGCCTTGCGGCCTCTGTCGAGGAACTGCAGGCAGAGGGGGTCGACAAGATCATCGCCCTGACCCATGTCGGCTATGGCCGCGACCGCGAACTTGCCGCAGAGGTTGCCGGTCTGGACGCGATCGTCGGAGGCCATTCCCATACCCTTTTAGGTGACATGGAAGGTGCAAGCGGCGCTTATCCGACGATGGTGCAGGGACCAGAGGGTGCTGACGTGCCGGTCGCGCAGGCCTATGCCTATGGAAAGTACCTAGGCCACCTGACGCTGACCTTCGACGATCAGGGGAACCTTCTGAAGGCCGAGGGGCAGCCGATCCTGCTTGACGCGTCGGTCTCGCAGGACGAAACGATTGCCGCGCGCGTGAAGGAAATGGCCGAACCCATCGCCGAACTTCGCGAGAAAGTGGTCGCCGACGCCGTGGCGCCAATCGATGGCGATCGGGCGAATTGTCGGGCAAGGGAATGCCAGATGGGAAATCTCGTCGCCGATGCCATGCTGGAGAGGACTGCGGATCAGGGCGTCCCGATCGCGATTCAGAACGGCGGCGGCCTCAGGGCCTCGATCGACCATGGCGAGGTGACCATGGGCGAGGTCTATACCGTCCTGCCGTTCCAGAACACGCTGGCCACCTTCCAGCTGACAGGGGCCGGGATCATCGCCGCCTTGGAGAATGGCGCCAGCCAGTACGATGAGCAGGCCGGGCGCTTTGCCCAGGTCGCCGGCCTGAAGTACACCGTCGATCCGGCGGCTGAAGTCGGCTCTCGCATCAGCGACGTGATGGTGGAGAACGACGGTGAGTGGGTGCCCATCGACGAAGATGCGACTTATGGCGTTGCGACCAACAACTACATGCGTGGTGGCGGCGATGGCTATGCCATGTTCGCGTCAGAGGGGAAGAACGCCTATGACTTCGGGCCAGATCTGGCCGAAGTCGTCGCAGAATATCTTGGCAGCCGGCAAGACGGATACGAGCCCTATACCGATGGCCGCATCACCGTCAAATAGCTTCACGAACTGCGCCGTTGGCTTTGCTGCGACATTGCGCTAGTCGGTGCGGATGCGGACAGGGTTCCCAATCGCGCAGCCTGGTCAGCGGATCGGCGTTCTTGGCGGGTCGTTCGATCCGCCGCACCCCGGACATGTCCTGATCAGCAAGGTCGCGATGCGCAAGCTGCGGCTGGATCGGGTCTGGTGGTTGGTATCTCCGGGCAACCCGCTGAAGGCGCACGGACCGGCGCCGCTCGATGACCGGCTTGGTGCGGCGCGCAGGCTTGTGGTCGACCCGCGGATCGTGGTCACGGATCTGGAAGCAAGGCTGGCGCTTCGTAAGACCGCCGACACGATCCAGGCGCTGCGGGCGCTTTATCCTGATGTCCGGTTCGTGTGGCTGATGGGGTCGGACAACCTGGTCCAGTTCCACCGGTGGGATCGCTGGCGCGAAATTGCGGCGCAGGTGCCGATGGCGGTCCTTGCGCGGCCAGGAAGCAGGATGGCGGCGCGTTATTCGGTCGCTGCGACCGTCTTGCGCCGGTTCCGCGTGGCCGAGGATCGCGCGGCGACGCTTGCTGGTCGCCACGCGCCGGCTTGGACGCTTCTCAACCTGCCGATGTCGCCGCTCTCCTCCACGAAATTGCGGGCGGGTGGCACATGATGTTGAACCGACGCCGCTTTCTTGCCGCACTAAGCGCGGCTGCGCTGCCGACAGGTGCCGGCGCCCGGGTAACTGGGACGCGTCCTCCGCAACGGCCCGCGCCAGACCCCAGGGAGGTTGTTGCCGCCAGCGGCGTTCAGGGGCGGATCTCCTTCGCGATGCTGGACGGCCGGACGCAACTGCTTGGCAAGGCGGCGCTGGCCATGGCGCCGGCAAGCACGCTGAAGGTCATCACCGCCCTCTATGCGCTGGACCGCCTGGGGCCAGAGCATCGGTTTCAGACACGACTGATCCGGTCGGGCGACATGTTGATCCTGGCAGGTGGCGGCGACCCGGTGCTGTCCACCGACGACCTGGCAAGTCTGGCCGCGGCTTTGGCCGGCAGCGGTCAACAGCCGGCGACGCGATTTGCCGTGTGGGGCGGGGCGCTGCCCGCCATCGCGCAGGTCGCGCCCGAGCAGGCGGTGCACCTGGCGTACAATCCCACCATTTCCGGGATGATCCTGAACTTCAACCGCGTCCATCTGGGCTGGCGGAGGGTCGGCGTGGATCATCAGCTCAGCGTCGAGGCTCGCGCGGCCGCCCAGTCGCCCCGCGCCTACACGATCAGCGCCATGCCTGCGACGCATGCGGATCTGTTCACCTATCGCCATGACATCGACCGCGAATACTGGACGATCTCTCGCGCCGCGATGGGCCGCTCCGGCAGCCGGTGGCTGCCCGTTCGCCTGCCCGAGCTTTACGCGGGTGACGTCTTCCAGACGCTGTGCCGGGCGCGGGGGGTTGTGCTGCCTCCACCCGAAGTCATCGGCGATCTGCCGGCAGGAGAGGTCGTCGCCCGGCATGACAGCCCGGCGCTGCAAACGCTTGTGCGGGACATGCTGCTCTATTCCACCAACATCACGGCAGAGGCGCTTGGCCTGCATGCCAGCGGCGTCGGGTCGCTGGTAGAGTCGGCCGAAAGGATGCGCCGCTGGCTGGGCGCTGTCGGGCAGGGGATGAGACTGGCCGATCACTCGGGCCTGTCCGAGGAAAGCCGCCTGTCGGCCTTTGGTCTTGCCAGCGTTCTGGATGGGCCAGGGCGCGACCTTCGACTGGCGCCGCTCTTGAAGCCCGCGCCGCTGGCCGAGGACCTGGCTCCCGGTCCAGCGGGACATCGTGTGCGGGCGAAGACGGGGACGTTGAACTTCGTGTCGAACCTTGCGGGCTATGTCACGACGTCCGCAGGCAATGAAGCGGCTTTTGCCATCCTGTGCACCGACGACGCCCGCAGGGCAGCGGCGGTCGGAGAGGAACGCCCCGCCGGCGTCAGCACCTGGACGCATGCCGCGAAGGCGCTGCAGCAGGACCTGCTGGGGGCCTTCGCGGCCAATCTTGACCGCTAGAAGGTCATGTGCCGGACCCGCGCCGAAAGCTCGATGGCGGCGGCGTGGAGGCGGTTGATGTTCAGCTGCTCGCGGATTTCGGCCAGCATCACGATCTCTCCCTCATAAAGCCGGCCGTCGGCGGCGCCGACATCGCAGGCCAGGGCATAGGCCGTCTCGTAGAGCTTCTCTGGCAGGGCATCGCGGATCAGGCCAAAGAGCGCGTCCACGCCGTCCTCCTCGTCGAACAGCGTCATGACGGTCTGGCTGACCGGCCGGATGCGGTCGTCGTCATAGGATGCGAATACCGGGGCATGGTCGACCATGCGCTGGATCGCGACCAGTTCCGAGGTGCGGATCGTGCTGTCGGACGCCGAGACGGCGACCATCACCGCGACCAGCGCATCGCAGGGGCTGAGGGAAGGCAGGTCGATGGTCATGGCACGCTCCGGCTGGTTCGGGCGCAGATTATTGACGATGCCCGGCGCATTCAATAAGCCTTCCGGACCCTGAGCAGGAGAGAGCGACATGACCACCTTGCGCGACGCCGCAATGCAATCGAAGGCCTGGCCATTCGAAGAGGCGCGCCGGGTGCTGAAGCGCTATGAAAAGAAGGACCCCGAGAAGGGGTATGTCCTGTTCGAGACGGGCTACGGCCCCTCGGGCCTGCCGCACATCGGCACCTTCGGCGAGGTGGCGCGGACCACGATGATCCGCCGCGCATTCGAGTTGATCAGCGACATCCCCACGCGCCTGATCTGCTTTTCGGACGACATGGACGGGATGCGCAAGGTGCCCGAGAACGTCCCGCAGCAGGACATGCTGAAGCAGCACCTGCAGCTGCCGCTGACCGCCGTTCCGGACCCGTTCGGCACCCATGACAGCTTTGGCGGGCACAACAACGCGATGCTGCGCCGTTTCCTCGACACCTTCGGCTTCGCCTACGAATTCGTCAGCGCCACCGAGTTCTACAAGTCCGGCCAGTTCGACGCCGTGCTGCTGCGCGCGGCCGAGAAGTACGACGCCATCATGGAGGTCATGCTGGCATCGCTGCGCGAGGAACGCCAGCAGACCTATTCATGCTTCCTGCCGATCAGCCCCAAGACGGGCCGCGTCCTCTATGTCCCGATCAAGAACGTGGATGCCAAGGCCGGCACCATCACCTTCGACGAGGATGGCGAGGAGATCACGCTGCCCATCACCGGCGGCAACGTGAAGCTGCAGTGGAAGCCCGACTTCGGCGCCCGGTGGGCCGCGCTGGACGTCGATTTCGAGATGTATGGCAAGGACCACAGTACCAACACGCCGATCTATGACCGCATCTGCGAGATCCTTGGAGGCAAGAAGCCCGAGCACTTTACCTATGAGCTGTTCCTCGACCAGCACGGGCAGAAGATCAGCAAGTCCAAGGGCAACGGTCTGTCGATCGACGAATGGCTGACGTATGCGGCCACCGAAAGCCTGTCCTATTTCATGTATCAGAAGCCCAAGACAGCCAAGCGGATGTATTTCGACGTCATCCCCAAGGCCGTCGACGAATACCACCAGCAGCTGCGCGCCTTCCCCGACCAGACGCCCGAGCAGCAGCTGGCCAATCCGGTCTGGCACATCCACGGCGGTGATGTGCCGGCGTCCGATCTGGTCGTCCCGTTCCAGATGCTGCTGAACCTGGCCTCGGTCGCAGGGGCAACCGGCAAGGACGGACTGTGGGGCTTCATCCGCCGGTACGCGCCCGAAGCCTCGCCCCAGACGCACCCAAGCCTGGACGCGGCGGCGGGTTTCGCGCTGCGATATTTTGAGGACTTCGTCGCGCCGACGCGCACCTTCCGCGAGCCAACCGAGGTCGAGCGCCGGGCTATGGAGGATCTGGTTGCGCGCCTGGCAGCCTGGGACCAACCCGCCGACCCCGAGGCGCTGCAGTCGATGGTCTTCGCCGTCGGCAAGGAGCACGGGTTCGAGCCGCTGCGCGACTGGTTCAGCGCGCTGTATCAGGTCCTTCTGGGGGCCGACCAAGGGCCGCGCTTCGGGGGCTTCATCGCGCTCTATGGCGTCGACGAGACGCGGGGCTTGATCGAAGATGCGCTGGCCGGCAAGCTGACCGTCGGCTGACGCCGGGCGGCAGCCGTTGCGCGGGCGACGGTTGCACCGCACGGCGCCTTCAAGTCGCGTTAACCTTTCATCAACTATTCCTGTCGGCATCACGCGGGTCCCTGCCGGGTCCCATCGTCATGCCGATCTGGAGGAATAGCCGATGAACATTGCGATCACCAACGGGCTTCTGCTGATGCCGCCGGCGTTCCGGTCCGGGCTGGACGTCTGGTCGCAGACCGACGGCAGGTCGGGCAGCCCGACTTGGGCCATGGCTGGGAACGCGTCGTTGGTCCCGGCGGACCAGGACTTCGGCGCCTGCCTCGAAGTCGTCAAGCAGCAGACGACGACCAGCCTGCGCTTCATGGGCGAGACGCCGATGATCCCCGGCGTCTATCTGCGCATTTCGGCGCGCGTCAAGGCGGTGGCTGGCGCACTGGCCAGCGTGCGCATTGCCGGATGGGCGGGCGACGGTGCCCGCAATCATGTCGACGGACTGGTCGAGACCGGCAGCACGGTCGCCCTGCGCAATTATGGTGACGTGGTCGAGGTCAGTGCCATTGTCGGCGTCGGATCGCGGCGCGGCGTGGACATGGGCTGGGGTCCGCGTCCCGTCTTCGGTCATTTTGGCCTGGACTTGGTGGGTGCGAACGGCGGCGCCTTCCGCATCGAGTCTATCCGGATCGACGACATCACTGCGGCCTTCGTGCCGTCGCTGCTCGACTGGGTCGACGTCCGCGACTTTGGCGCTGTCGGCGACGGCGTCACGAACGACCGCGACGCCTTCCTCGCCGCGGACGCGGCCAGCAACGGCGGTTCGGTGGTGGTGCCCGAGGGGAACTTCTTCATCTCGGGCGACCTGTCGATCAACAGCCCGATCCGCTTCAAGGGGCGGATCACCACGCCGGCGGCGACCCGCATCTCGTTCCTTAGCAGCTTTGATTTTCCAACCTATGCTGACGCCTTCGGCGACGAGACAATCGGGATGAAGAAGGCGCTGCAGGCGCTGCTGGGCTATACCGACCACCTGTCGCTGGACCTGTGCGGGCGTCGGGTCGACCTGGACGACCCGCTGATGATCGAGCAGCTGGCGCCCACCACGGACGCCTTCTCGAACCGCCGCGTGATCCGCAACGGCGGCATCCAAGCCAAGCCCGGTCCGGCCTGGGCCACAGGCAATTGGTCCAGCGTCGCCACATATCATCCGAACAACCCCCTTCAGCTGACCAACGTCGCGAACGTCGCGCAGATCGAGGTCGGCAGCCGCGTCATCGGCAACGGCGTCGGGCGCGAGGTGTATGTCAACGCCCGAAATATCGCACAGGGCACGCTGACGCTGTCGCAGCCGCTCTATGGTGGGGCGGCGACGCGGACCTACACGTTCGAGCGCTATCGATACCTGTTCGACTTTTCGGGGATGCGTCAGCTGGACCGGCTGAACTTCGTCGACATCGATTTCGGGTGCGAAGGCATCGCCAGCGCCGTGATGCTGGCCCCCAAGGGCGAGATGATCCAGCTGCGCGACTGCTATGTCACCCGGCCCAAGGATCGCGGCATCACCTCGATCGGGCGGGGGTGCCAGGACCTGCTGGTCGATCACTGCCAGTTCCTGTCGAACGACATGGACTTGCCCGCCCAAAGCCGGACCACCATCGCCATCAACGTCAATGCCAACGACGTCAAGATCCGCAACAACCGCTTCGTCAGGTTTGCGCATTTCATGGTGGCCTGTGGCGGCGGGCACATCATCACGGGGAACCACTGGTTTCAGGGTGACGGCTCGGGGCAGGGGCTGCGCTATGCCGGCCTGGTCCTGACGCAGCCGAACGTGCAGACGACGGTGTCGGCGAACTATATCGACAACGCCTCGATCGAGTGGACGAACGAGCACAGCGCCGTCCCGACCTTTACGGGAAGCGAATTCAGCTTCGGCGGGCTGACGCTGACTGGCAACACCTTCCTGTGCTCGAACACCGTGTCATGGTTCACCTGGATCACGATCAAGCCGCACGGAAGCGGCCACTTCATCCAGGGCCTGAATGTTGTCGGGAACGTGTTCAAGGCGCTGTACGGCAATGTCGAGCGAATAGACCGCGTCGACACGTCGATCGCCGACCTGAACTACAACGGCATGCGCAACGTCCAGTTCGAGGCCAACACCTTCAACGGGATCAACACCTATGTCTCGAACCCGCTGATGATCCAGTATAACCAGAATAATGTGTCGGCCAACTGGACCCTTCCGGTGATTCAGGGGCTGCCGTTCCAGGGCTGGGCCAAGTCGGTGCAGTCGGTCATTACCGAATCAGCCCTGCTGACCGCCGACGGCACGAAGCTGGACGCTGCCCCCACCGTCAGCACCGAGGTCGGCAGCACGCGAAGGCAGATCCGCCTGTCCTGGGCACAGCCGCTTCGGGGCAAGGTCTGCATCTATGCCAGAATGGATCGGCCGCAGTAACGACCGAAAGGTGCGGCGCCGACGATAAAAGGCGCCGCGCCTGTCAATTTTTCACAAGATCGGCTTCAAGAAGTCAAATAATTTACAAGATAATCGTTATATAAAAAATACTTAACTTTCTTCCCCGCCTGTGGTTAACATCTTCCGGAACGCAGCCGCGCCCTCGGCCTGATCCGGTCCGTCCCGCCCGAGCTGCGCCATGGCTGCAAGAGGGGGGATGTCATGACGGCTGAACAGGTGCAGAAATACGCGATTCCCGCCGGGCTCGAAGGCGCTCATGTGGGGCCTGACGATTACCGGTGTCTCTATGACGAATCGATGGCCGATCCAGAAGAGTTCTGGGCGCGCGAGGGCAAGCGGCTGGACTGGATCACGCCGTTCACCAAGGTGAAGGACACCGACTTCACCCTGGGCCAGGTGAGCATCAAGTGGTTCGAGGACGGTGTGCTGAACGCCAGCGTCAACTGCATCGACCGCCACCTGCCGACCCGCGCGGACCAGACCGCGATCATCTTCGAACCCGACGATCCCAAGACGCCTGCGCAGCATATCACCTATGCCCAGCTGTCCGAGAAGGTGAACCGGTTCGCCAACGTCCTGCTGAGCCAGGGCGTCATGCGCGGCGACCGGGTCGTGATCTATCTGCCGATGATCCCCGAGGCCGCCTATGCGATGCTGGCCTGCGCGCGGATCGGCGCGATCCATTCCATCGTCTTCGCGGGCTTTTCGCCGGATGCGCTGGCCAACCGGATCAACGATTGCGGTGCCAAGGTCCTGATCACCGCCGACACCGCGCCCCGCGGCGGCCGCAAGACCGCCCTGAAGTCGAACGCCGACGCGGCGCTGCTGCACTGTTCCGACAAGGTGCGCTGCCTGGTGGTCAAGCACACCGGCGACCAGACCACATGGATCGAGGGCCGCGACGTTGACGTCAAGGCGCAGATGGCGCAGGTCGCGCCAGACTGCCCGCCGCGCCCGATGGGGGCCGAGGATCCGCTTTTCATTCTTTATACGTCGGGCTCGACCGGCAAGCCGAAGGGGGTCGTGCATACGACCGGCGGCTATCTGGTCTATGCGTCGATGACGCACCAGTACACCTTCGACTATCACGACGGCGACGTCTTCTGGTGCACGGCCGATGTGGGCTGGGTCACCGGCCACAGCTATATCGTCTATGGCCCTCTGGCCAACGGCGCGACCACGCTGATGTTCGAAGGCGTGCCGACCTGGCCCGATGCCGGCCGCTTCTGGGAGGTCTGCGCCAAGCACAAGGTCACCCAGTTCTACACCGCCCCCACCGCCATCCGCAGCCTGATGGCCAAGGGGCCGGAACCCGTCGAGGCGCATGACCTGTCGTCGCTGCGCATCCTGGGCACGGTGGGCGAACCGATCAACCCCGAGGCCTGGAACTGGTACAACGAACATGTCGGCAAGGGCCGCTGCCCGATCGTCGACACCTGGTGGCAGACCGAGACCGGCGGCCACCTGATCACGCCGCTGCCCGGTGCGACGGAGACGAAGCCCGGATCGGCCACCGTGCCGTTCTTCGGCGTCAAGCCGGTGATCCTGGACGCCTCCACCGCCGAAATCCAGGAAGGCAATCCGGCGGAAGGCGTGCTCTGCATCGCCGACAGCTGGCCCGGCCAGATGCGGACGCTGTGGGGCGACCATGCGCGGTTCGAGGAGGCGTATTTCCAGCAGTACCCGGGCTATTACTTCACCGGCGACGGCTGCCGCCGGGACGAGGACGGGTACTACTGGATCACCGGCCGCGTCGATGACGTCATCAACGTCAGCGGCCACCGGATGGGCACGGCCGAGGTCGAAAGCGCCCTCGTCGCCCATGAGAAGGTCGCCGAGGCTGCTGTCGTCGGTTACCCGCATCCGCTGAAGGGGCAGGGCATCTATGCCTATGTCACGCTGATGAACGGCGTCGAGCCGTCCGAGGACCTGCGCGCCGACCTGGAGAAATGGGTGCGGACCGAGATCGGCCCTATCGCTAAGCCGGACCTGATCCAGTGGGCGCCGGGCATGCCCAAGACGCGGTCAGGCAAGATCATGCGCCGCATCCTGCGCAAGATCGCCGAGAACGACTATGGCGCCTTGGGCGACACCTCGACCCTGGCCGAGCCAGAGGTCGTGGACGACCTGATCGCGAACCGCATGAACCGCGGCTGAAACGTGCCGGGGGGCCACGCCGGTCCCCCGCAAAGCCTGCCCCGCCATCCGCCGGCGCCGTGCAGGACCAAGACAATGGCGGAGCCACCGACATGTCTGAACAGGGAGGGACCGAAGGACATGAGTGACAGACAATCTTCCAACGCCTATTGGCAGGCGAACCTGCGCATCATCTATATCTGCCTGGCGATCTGGGCGCTGGTTTCCTATGGCTTCGCCATCATCCTGCGGCCGCTGATCTCGATGATCCCGGTGGGCGGAACCGACCTGGGGTTCTGGTTCGCGCAGCAGGGCTCGATCCTGGTCTTCATCGTTCTGATCTTCTGGTACGCGGCGCGCATGAACAAGCTGGACGCCGAATACGGCGTGGACGAGTGAGGGGCAGCAGATGAGCCAGTTTACCCTGAACCTGCTGGTCATCGGCGCGTCCTTCGCGCTGTATATCGGCATCGCCATCTGGGCCCGCGCGGGTTCGACGGCGGAATTCTACGCCGCCAACCGTGGCGTCAGCCCGGTCATGAACGGCATGGCGACGGCCGCCGACTGGATGTCGGCGGCGTCCTTCATCTCGATGGCAGGCCTGATCGCCTTCACGGGATACGACAATTCGACCTACCTGATGGGCTGGACTGGCGGCTATGTGCTGCTGGCGCTGCTGCTGGCGCCCTATCTGCGCAAGTTCGGCAAGTTCACCGTGCCGGAATTCATCGGCGACCGCTTCTATTCGCCGACCGCGCGGATCATCGGCGTGATCTGCCTGCTGATCGTCTCGATCACCTACGTGATCGGCCAGATGACCGGCGTGGGCGTCACCTTCTCGCGCTATCTCGAAGTGTCGAACTCGACCGGCCTCTGGATCGGGGCGGCGCTGGTGTTCTGCTATGCTGTCCTGGGCGGCATGAAGGGCATCACCTATACGCAGGTGGCGCAGTACATCGTGCTGATCACCGCCTATACCATCCCGGCGATCTTCATCTCGCTGCAGCTGACGGGAAACTTCCTGCCGCAGCTGGGCCTTTTCGGCACCCATGACGCGACGGGCGTGTCCTTCCTGACCAAGCTGAACCAGATCGTGACGGACCTGGGCTTCCGTGAATACACGGCGCACCACAACTCGACACTGGACATGGTGCTGTTCACTCTGGCGCTGATGATCGGCACGGCGGGCCTGCCGCACGTCATCATCCGCTTCTTCACCGTGCCGAAGGTGTCGGATGCGCGCAAATCGGCGGGCTGGGCGCTGGTCTTCATCGCGCTTCTCTATACCGTGGCCCCGGCCGTGGGCGCGATGGCGCGCTTCAACCTGACCGCCACCATGTGGCCGGGCGCGCAGGCTGGCGACACGTTCAGCGAACCGGCCGTGTCTCTGGAAGCCATCGAGACCGCACCGGAACTCGCCTGGATGCGCAACTGGCAGACCACCGGCCTGCTCGCATGGGAAGACAAGAACGGCGACGGCCGCATCCAGTACTACAACGACGCGAACCCCGACAGCCCGGCAGCCGCCGTCGCAGTCGAGCGTGAGCTGGCCGGGAACGAGCTGACCACCGTGAACAACGACATCATGGTGCTGGCCAACCCCGAAATCGCCAACCTGCCGGGTTGGGTCATCGCCGTCGTCGCGGCGGGCGGTCTTGCGGCGGCACTGTCGACCGCGGCGGGCCTTCTGCTGGCGATCTCTGGCGCGGTGTCGCACGACCTGATCAAGGGCACGCTGCGCCCGAACATCAGCGAGAAGGGCGAATTGATGGCCGCCCGCGTGTCGATGGCGATCTCGATCCTGGTGGCGACGATCCTGGGCCTGAACCCGCCGGGCTTTGCCGCGCAGACCGTGGCGCTGGCCTTCGGCCTTGCGGCAAGCTCGATCTTCCCGGTGCTGATGATGGGCATCTTCTCGAAGCGCGTCACGCGCGAGGGGGCCATTGCGGGGATGGTTGCGGGCATGGCGGTGACGATCCTCTATATCTTCACCTACAAGGGCTGGTTCTTCGTTGCTGGCACCAACATGCTGCCCGATACGGCCGATGCGTGGCTGTTCGGCATCTCTCCGGCGTCCTTCGGGACCGTCGGCGCGCTGATCAACTTCGCCGTCGCTTATGTAGTGTCGCAGGCGACGCAGCGCCCGCCCGCCCACGTGCAGGAGCTGGTCGAATCGATCCGCGTCCCGCGCGGTGCCGGCGACGCGGTCGCCCACTGAACCGAACGCCGCGTCCCCTCGGGGGCGCGGCATCCCCCTGGCAGAGGTCTTGCAGGCGATGTCCGACAGCATCCTGGGCTTCATCGCCACCGTCCACCCCTATGACAGCCTGAAGCGGGACGAGCTGGCGCGGGTCGCCGGCTCCTTCAGCCGCAGGCAGTTCGCCCCTGGCGACGTGATCTATGAATACGGCCACCGTCTTCCCGGCCTCTACCTGATCGAGAGCGGTCGCGTCGCCGTCACCGACCGCAATGGCGACAGCGTGTCCCAGCTGGGACCGCGCAACAGCTTCGGCGAACGCGGCCTGCTGCGCGACGGTGTCGCCGTCACCACCGCGACGGCACTGGACGACGCCGTGGTTCTGATGCTGCCTCGGGCCGAGGTGAACCGCCTGATCACCGATCACCGCAGCGTCGCGCGGTTCTTCGACCGCGGGCGCGGCCCCGTAGACCGCGGCGCCGACGTCGCCATGCTGAAGGTCGGAGAGCTTCTGTCCCACCGCCCCGTCAGCTGCCCCCCCGACACCCCCATCATCGAGGCCGCGCGCCTGATGCGCGACGCCCGCATCAGCAGCCTGGGCATCACCGACCAGGGACGGCTGATCGGCCTTGTCACCATCCGCGACATGACCACGAGGGTCGTGGCCGAGGGGCGCGACATGCGCCAGCCCGTGTCGCAGGTCATGACCGCTGATCCCGTGACTTTGGCACCCTCGGCGCTCGGGTATGACGTGCTGAACATCATGCTGGAACGGCGCGTCGGTCACCTGCCGGTGGTCGATGACGGGCGCTTCGTCGGGATGATCAGCCAGACCGACCTGACGCGGGTGCAGGCGATCTCGGCCGCGGGCCTGATCCGCGATGTGGCGCAGGCCGACGATGCCGCGCAGATGGCCCGTGCCACGGCCCGCATTCCCGAACTGCTGGTCCAGCTTGTGCAGGCCGGTCAGCGGCACGAGATCATCACCCGGATGATCACCGACATTGCCGATGCGGCGACCCGGCGCCTGCTGGACCTGGCCGCTGTCGATCTGGGCCCGGCGCCCGCGCCCTGGCTGTGGGCCGCCTGCGGCAGCCAGGGGCGGCAGGAACAGACCGGCGTAAGCGATCAGGACAACTGCCTGATCCTGGCGCCCGGTGCAGATCCGCAGCACCCGTGGTTCCGGTCGCTGGCGCGGCGCGTCAGCGACGGGCTGCACGATTGCGGCTACGTCCACTGCCCCGGCGACATGATGGCCACGAACCCACGCTGGTGCCAGCCCGCCCCCGTCTGGCGCGGCTATTTTCACAACTGGATCGCCCATCCCAGCCCCGAGGCGCAGATGCTGGCCTCGGTCATGTTCGACCTGCGCGCCATCGGTGGAGAGCGGGCGCTGCTGGACGATCTGCAGCGCGAGACGCTGCTGGCGGCCTCGAAGAACTCGATCTTCGTGGCGCATATGGTGGCCAACAGCCTCAAGCACCGCCCGCCACTGGGGCTGATCGGCGGGTTCGCGACGATCCGGTCGGGCGAATACCGCCACCATATCGACATGAAGCACAACGGCGTCGTCCCGGTCACCGACCTGGCGCGCGTCTATGCGCTGCAGGGGCGCATCGGCGCGGTCAACACCCGCGCCAGGCTGGAAGAGGCCGAGACACGGGGCGTGATCTCGGGCAGCGGGGCGCGCGACCTGATCGCTGCCTATGACATGATTCAGACGGCGCGGCTGGAAAACCAGGCGCATCTGGTCAAGGCGGGGCGCAAGCCCGACAACTATCTCTCGCCCGCCGATCTGCCGGCATTCGAACGCAGCCACCTACGGGATGCG
The DNA here is from genome assembly GCF_026162645.1 of Paracoccus rhizosphaerae. GTDB lineage: Bacteria > Pseudomonadota > Alphaproteobacteria > Rhodobacterales > Rhodobacteraceae > Paracoccus > Paracoccus rhizosphaerae. The sequence continues at coordinate 42,831 of NZ_JAOTBE010000004.1, read as the reverse complement.
TTCGTCGTCGTGCGCGGCATGCAGTCGGCGGTGGGACACGGAAAGGGAATGCTGGGATGACGGGAATCGGAACCGACCTTCTGGGCGTCATCGCCGTCGGCGTCGGTGCCGCAGCAGTGCTTTACGCCGCGCTGCATGCGGCGCGCAAGGCGGGGTGGCGGCTGCCGCCCTGGCTTCTTCCGGCGGGGATCGGGCTGGCGATGGTCTGCTATTCGGTCTGGGCGGATTATGCCTGGTTCGGCCGGGCGCGGGATGCGCTGCCGCAGGGGGCGCAGGTGCTGGTCGTGGGCCGCGACAGCCAGCCCTGGGCACCCTGGACCTATCTGGCGCCGGTGGCGGTACGCTTCGCCGCACTGGACCCCGACCAGATCACCGAAGCCGAGGGCGGCACCCGCCGCGCCCCGATCATGCTGATCGAACGCCGGGGCCAGACCGTGATCGTCCCGCAGGAATTCGACTGCGCCGGCGGGCGGATCCGCCCCGCACGCGGCGACTGGACGGCGGCGACGGGTGATCCGGCATTCGCCGCGGTCTGCGACGGCGGAGGCGACGATGGCTGACATCCTGGTCATCGAGGACGAGGACAACATCGCGACCGCGTTGGATTTCCTGCTGACCCGCGACGGCCATCGCCACGACCGGCTGGCGACCGGCAAGGGTGCCGTGGCCCGCATCCGCGAGACGCGGCCGGACCTCGTCCTGCTGGACGTCATGCTGCCCGAGGTCTCGGGTTACCAGATCGTGCAGGACGTTCGCGCCGACCCTGATCTGGCCGGGGTCCGGGTGCTGATGATGACGGCGCGCGGCTCGGTGGTCGAGCGTCGCAAGGGGCTGGCGCTTGGCGCCGACGGCTTCATCGCCAAACCGTTCGAACTGGCCGAACTGCGGGCCGAGATGTCGCGCCTGCTGGGCGGGTCATGACCACCCTGTCGCTGCGGCAGCGCATCCTGGCGATGTTCTCCGGGCTGCTGGCGCTGTCGCTGGTGGTGGTCGGACTGGCGCTGTGGCGCGCGGGGCAGGGGGGCGTCGATGCGCTGGTGCAGGCGGCGATGCTGGCCGGGTTCGGGCTTGCGGGGCTGGTCACCGGGCTCTGGTTTCTCTTTGATCGCAATCTGGCCCGACCGGTCGAAACCCTTGCCGGTGCGCTGCGAACCGGGCAGGCGCCGGGACCGGCCGAGGCCGCCTATCTGGCCGACCTGGGCGCCGCCGCGGCGGATGCCGCCCGCGCGAGGGAGCGTTCGGACGACGCCTTGCGCCAGGCCGCCAGGGATCATGCCGCCGAGGTGGCGCGCGAGAAGGCCAATCTTGAGGCGATTCTGGCGGATATTGGCGCGGGGGCGGTGCTGACCGATGCCGAGGGGCGGGTGGTCTTCTATAACGCCAGCGCCGCGCGGTCGCTGCCTGGCCTGGGGCTGGACCGCATGCTGGACCGCCATTTGAACGCTGATGCGCTGCGCGCGGCGCGCGACCGATTGGCGGCGGGCGCTCAGGCGACGGACCTGACCTGCGCCTCGGCGGGCGGTGAACGGCTGTCGGCCCGTCTGCGGCGGGTCGATGGCGGGCAACTGCTGATCCTGCGCGACCACCGCCCACCGTCCGTCCCCCGGGACGCGGTCGAGGCGCTGCGCCGCCACGCCGCGACGCTGGTGCCGATGCTCGAGGTGCTGGACGGCCCTATCCCCCCCGCGCTGGCCCGTGCGATCCGGGCCGAGGGGCGGGGGCTGGCCACCGCCACGCGCAGGCTTTCGGACGCCGTTTCCGGACCCGAGGGGGCGGCGGCTGACGTCCGTGAACTGGTCGCAGGGCTGCAGACGACGACGCCGCTGCCCGATCTCTGTTTCCGCGCCGAGGCCGCGCCCCTGAACGCGCTGTTGCAGGCGCTGGACGCGCGGCTGCGGGCGCAGGGCCTTCTGGCGGCGGTCGGCGTCCAACCCGACCTGCCGGGACAGATGCGGGTGGCGCTGGAATGGCAGGGGGCACCGGTGGCGGTCGATACGCTGGACGATTGGCTGGAGGACGCCCCCGATCCCGGTCAGCCCGAGATTTCCGGAGCCGAGATCCTTGCGGCCCATGACACCGGCATCTGGCCCGAGGCCGAGGGCGGGACCGCGCGGCTTGTGATCCCGCTGTGGCTGGCCGAGGCGCGGAGCGGAGACAGCGGCGTCACCTATGACTTCGGCCTGCCCGCGCGCCGGCTGGGCTCGACGCGCCTGTCGGACCTGACCTGCGTGGTCTTCGATACCGAGACGACGGGTCTGGAACCCTCGGACCGCATCGTGCAGATCGCCGGCCTGCGGCTGGTGCGCGGCCGCCGGACGGGGGAACGGTTCGAGACGCTGGTCGATCCCGGCCGCCCGATCCCGCCCGCCTCGACGAAGATCCACGGCATCGACGACGCGGCGGTCTCAGGCGCGCCGACCCTGTCGCAGGCGCTGATGGCGTTCCACCACTTCTGCGACGACGCCGTCCTCATCGCGCATAACGCGCCCTTCGACATGGGCTTCCTGCGCCGCGCCCAGCCCGAGACCGGGTTGCAGTTCGACAACCGGGTGCTGGACACAGTGCTGCTGTCCGCGATGATCTGGGGCCAGTCCGCCGTCCACAGCCTGGATGCGCTGAGCGAACGGCTTGGGATCGTGATCCCGCCCGAGGCGCGGCATACCGCCATGGGCGACACCATCGCCACCGCCGAGGCGTTCCTGCGCCTGATCCCCGCGCTGGCGGCCAAGGGGATCGTCACCTTTGAGGATGCCGTGGCCGAGGGGCGGCGCCACAGGCGCCTGATCGGCGACGCAAACCTGCCGGGCTAGAGCGAGAACTGCGGCGCGTCGGGGTCGATCGGGATCGGCGTGGCGTCGTCAGGGGCCTCGGGCCGCTCGCCCAGTTCGGGGGGCGGTGGCGCGCCTTCGCGGCGCCGGATCACGATGTCGCCATTCTCCAGCCGCTCGGGCGCGTGATAATTGCCGATGTCGTCGACAAGCGTTGCCATATCCCGCAGGACCGGACCCATCTGGTCCAGCGCGGTGGCCAGATCGCGGGCAATCTGCCCACCCTCGGGGCCGGCATCCTCGAAGAACTGCTGCATGAAGCCGGTGATGCCGCGTTCGAAGAAGCCGGGTTCCTCCTGCGCGATGGCGGGGGGGGCGACAAGCGACATGGCCAGAGCCAGTGGGGCAAGATGCGACTTCATACCCTGAAGATGGGCAGTGGGCGGGGCAGCCGCAAGATCGATCAGGCCAGACCTTGGCGGCCGCCCTCGTGCATGGCACGGAATCGCTCCCACGCCTCGTTCAGGCGGCGGGTACGGGCCTCGGCCAGACGGACGGCCTCGGCGGGCAGGCCGCGGCCGATGGCGTGGTCGGGATGGTTTTCGCGGACCAGCTGCCGCCAGCGCTTGCGGGCCTCGGGCAGGGGGGTGTCGGGGGTTACGCCCAGAAGATCGCAGGGCGGGCAATCCGACCTAGGATCGTGCCGCCGGCGCAGCTCGACGATCTGCTGCGGTGTCAGCCCGAAGATGCGCCCGACTTCGTCAAGGAAGGCAATCTCGGCCTCATGCAGGCCGCCATCGGCGACGGCGATGACGAAAAGCCCCTCGACCACGTCCAGCAGGACCGGGTCGCCTGGCTTGAACATCCCGGCGATGCGCCGCGCCCAGGCATCGAAGCCCGCCACGTCCTGCCGGGCCAGGTCGAAAACGCGGGCGGCGTTCTTCTCTTCGGACCGCGGGATGATGAACACGCGGCGGAAGGCCGACACCTCGGACCGGGCGACGGTGCCGTCGACCTTGGCCAGCTTCGCGCCAAGGGCGATGACCGCGATCGTGAAGGCGACCGAACGTTCCGGCGGCGTCGCGGGACGGTTCGTCCACAGGAACGCGACCACCCTGTCGGCCATCCGTTGCCAGAAGCTTCGGGGCCGGGGCAGGGCGGGGCAGGGGCCAGTGCAGTGTTCGGGCGTCGCGCAGCAATCCATAGCTACAGGTTAACCCTGAATGTCGTCCGACGATAGGGGCGCATTGACGCCCCCAGCCGCCCGCGGCTGCGCCAGGTCGCGTCCCATCAGCACAAGGTCGTGATAGGCTCCGAACTTCCAGCCGGCGTTCGGGATGCAACCCCATTCAGCATAGCCCATCGCTGCGTGGAACGCGATCGAGGCCACGTTAGACCCGGTGATGCCGCCGATCATCAGCCGGTGGCCGCGCGCGACGGCGTGATCCTCGATGGTGCGCAGCAGCAGGCGGCCGGCGCCCCGGCCCTGCCGCCTCGGTGCCAGATAGATGGTGTGTTCATGGCTGCGGGCATATCCGCCGCCGCCGCGGAACTGGGTATAGGTGCCAAAGCCCACCACGCCGCCGTCATCGGCGACCAGGAAGGCGTGTCCCAGGGCTTGCCGGTCGGCGATCAGGGCGGCGATCTCGGCCTCGGACCGCTCGGTCGGCCAGAAGGTGATCACGGTGTCGCGGATGATGGGGTTCCAGATCGCGGCGATGCCCGGCACATCGGCCGCGGTCGCATCGCGGATCAGCACAGTCTCATCTGCCCGGTTGGCGTCGTCAGCGTGGCGGCCATAACAGGCGCACTCAGAACCAATCGGTCGTCGCGAAGATCCAGCGCCGCCAGAGGCAGCGCCAGTGCCGCCAGCCGGATGCCACGGTCCGGCAGCCGGTCCGAGGGGTGTGGACCCGCACCCCAGTCGATCAGCATCGGCTGCGCGCCGGCGCAGGGCATCTGCCCCGCGTCGGGCAGGGTGATGCGCCAGCGCAGATCCCCGCGCGAGGCGTCGGCAATCGTCGTTCCTTCTGGCGCGATCAGCGGGGCACTGCGCGCGACCCATCCCGCCAGCCGGGGCGGGCCGTCGAAGCCGTCCAGCCCGAACCAGCGCGGCGGCGCGTCCGCCTGCGGATCGGGGGCGATCAGTTCAAGATATTCCCCCGGCCCAAGCGACAGCAGCATGTTGTGCGTGCCAAGGCCGGGATGGCGGCCACCCGGCTCGGCCTTGACGCCCAACTGGTCCTGCAGCCACTCGGCGCCCTCGGCCAGTGTGCGGGCAGATGGCCAGATGGTCGAAGGCCAGGCTCATCCCCGGTGCGCGCCGGCGGCCAGGTCGCGGACGAAGTCCAGGATCTCGGGGACGGGGCGGCCTTCGCCGATCTGCTTGACGATGGCGCTGCCCACGACGCAGCCATCCGCGACCGAGGCGATGGCCTCTGCCGCGTCGGGGGTCGAGATGCCGAAGCCCACCACCACCGGAAGGTTCGCGGCGGCGCGGATGCGGGCGACCTCGGGGGCGACATCGGTGGCGCTGGCGGCAGGACCGCCGGTGATCCCGGTGACGCTGACGTAATAGACGAAGCCCGAGGTGTTGCGGACGACCGCCGGCAGGCGCCGGTCATCGGTCGTGGGCGTCGCCAGACGGATGAAGTTCAGCCCCGCCTTGGCGGCGGGGATGCACAGCTCCTCGTCCTCCTCGGGGGGCAAGTCCACGACGATCAGGCCGTCGACTCCGGCCTCGACCGCGTCTGACAGGAACTGGTCGACCCCGCCAGGCCGGGCATAGATCGGGTTGTAGTAGCCCATCAGCACCACCGGCGTGTTGTCATCTCCAGCGCGGAAGGCCCGCACGATGTCCAGCGTCCGGCTGACGCTGCCGCCCTGCGCAAGGGCGCGCTGGCCGGCCGCCTGGATGGTCGGGCCGTCCGCCATCGGGTCGGTGAAGGGCATGCCCAGCTCGATGATGTCGACGCCGGCATCCGGCAGGCCGCGCATGATCTGCAGCGCCGTGTCGTCATCGGGGTCCGATGCCATCATGTAGGCGACGAACGCCTTCTTCCCCTCGGCCCCAAGCGCCTTGAACCTGTCGTCGATTCTGGTCATGTCGTCCCCGCATCCTTTGCGCCCAGCACTAGCCCGCATGGGGGACCTGTGCAATCGGGCGCGGGCTGGACTTGGGGCCGCGGGGCGCGTAACAGACGCGCGTGTTTCTGACGGGAAAGGGTGCTGTCATGGGCTTTCGCATGGGGATCGTCGGGCTGCCGAATGTCGGCAAGTCCACGCTGTTCAACGCGCTGACGAAGACCGCCGCCGCGCAGGCCGCGAACTTTCCCTTCTGCACCATCGAACCCAACGTGGGCGAGGTCGCGGTCCCCGACCGCCGGCTGGACACGCTGGCGCAGATCGCCGGCAGCAAGCAGATCATCCCGACGCGGATCACCTTCGTCGACATCGCGGGCCTGGTGAAGGGCGCCAGCAAGGGCGAGGGGCTGGGCAACCAGTTCCTGGCCAACATCCGCGAGGTTGACGCCATCGCCCATGTGCTGCGCTGCTTCGAGGACGGCGATGTCACCCATGTCGAGGATCGCGTCGATCCCGTCGCCGATGCCGAGATCATCGAGACCGAGCTGATGATCGCCGACATGGAGTCGATTGAACGCCGCCTGGCCAATATCGCCCGGAAGCTGAAGGGCGGCGACAAGGACGCCGTGGCCCAGGAACGCCTGCTGAAGCAGGCGCTGGCGGTGCTGGAGGCCGGACAGCCCGCGCGCACCGTCGAGGTGGCCGACGATGACCTGAAGGCCTGGAACATGCTGCAGCTGCTGACTGCGAAGCCGGTCCTCTATGTCTGCAACGTGGCCGAGGATGAGGCCGCGAACGGCAACGCCCTGTCCGCCAAGGTCGAGGAGATGGCGCGGGCGCAGGGCGCGGGACATGTCGTGATCTCGGCCCGGATCGAGGAAGAGATCAGCCAGCTTGATGCCGAGGAAGCGCAGATGTTCCTGGGCGAGATGGGGCTGGACGAGGCAGGACTGGACCGGCTGATCCGCGCGGGCTACGACCTGCTGGGCCTGCAGACCTACTTCACCGTCGGCCCCAAGGAGGCGCGCGCCTGGACGATCACCAAGGGAACGCTTGCCCCGCAGGCGGCCGGCGTCATCCACGGCGATTTCGAGAAAGGCTTCATCCGCAGCGAGACCATCGCCTATGACGACTATGTCGCCGGCAAGGGCGAGGCCGGCGCCCGAGAGGCCGGAAAGCTGCGCGTCGAGGGCAAGACCTACGAGGTCAAGGACGGCGACGTCCTGCATTTCCTCTTCAGCGGCTGACCGCCTGCGCCAGCCGTTGAACCCCACCAACCCTGGACAGTCCCTGCAAAGGCAGTTCCAGCCTGGGCCGGCAAGCTTGCGGCCGTCGTCCAGGTTCGCCGTCCATCGTGGATCATCTGGCACTGTTCCAAGCCGCATCGAGAGCCGGTGAAGCAGCCTGTTTCCACGAAAAGCGCTCGGGGCGTAGGAGTTGCTTCTACGCCAGAGGCCCGTGCCAGGGCGGTGGTATGGCGTAGTGGTTCGACGCCCGAGAACAGGGAAATTCTGGTCGGGAACTGGCTGACACCGCCGGATCATTCGCAAGGAGACGGAACTCATGGTCTGCGTCGATATGACGGTGCCGTCCGGTTCCTGGGCGATTGGTCCATAGCCTGGCGAAGTATTTCATCGACCATGCCGCGTCCGCTGCCCGTATCAACCGCGTGTCAACGATCCGGCACAGCACGAAAGCTTCCTGAACCTGTCGAAATCGATCCTGCGGGATGCGAATGTGCCTTCGGCTGAACTTTTGAACTCAACTGCGGCAGGCGTCTCGCGGACAAGCATCTTTGAACATGCTGCCGCGATGGCCTGGCATCCGCGACATCTTGTCCATGAATCGTGAGACAAGAAACCGACGCGGACCGGCAGACCATAGAGTTGACCGTCAAGGCTGCGCTTGTTCTACAGCCTGCGATGAAACCTCGTGCACGCAATCCTGCTGATCAAGCGCGACTTCGACCAAAGCCGATTTCTCCGTTGCTCACCCGCCCCGTGTCCGTCAGGCAGAACCTGTCCTGAAGTCCTCCGGCGGCGTCACTGTGGAAGCACGTTGAAGACCGTTCCTTCGTCGCCTGAGCGAGCGGAATTCAGAGATGGACATGCTCCTCCGCTCGAACAGCATCACGGCCTTGGCACGGCTTGTGCGCCGGACTCTGTGGCGCTTCTTGATGATCAGATTTGTCACAGCCCGACGCATCGTCCTCGGCCTCACGCTGCCGAGGCTGCAGCATGCAATTTGAGATTACCTTGAACGGTGCTCTATTGCTCGGCCCACTCTAATGGCCGCGGTTATCGGTGCCTGTCTTGTCAGCGACGGGCCGCGCGCAATGTGGCCTGTGGCGGGGCCCGGAGGGCTCAGCGGCGCAGAAGGATGGTGCCGGTGGCGGCGCTGATTTCGATGGCGGCGATGGAGGCCAACTGCGTGAAGCTCAGCGGCAGGGCGACGATGATCGGATCTGTCACCGGGTCTGCCGCAAGCCTTGCGGCCGGACTGTCGGGCGCGGGGGGCGCCGCGACGAAGCGCAGGCGCAGGACACCGTCAGGATCGGGACTCAGCCGGTCGCCGGGCTGCGGACGCTGCGTGACCAGTTCGGCCGAATGATATCCCTTGGTCGGGGCAAAGCCGCGCACGACCAGAAGCCGCCCTTCGGCCAGCGGCTGCCAGTCCGCAGCCAGGATCTGCGGGACGCCGGGGCGCGGGTCGGTGGCCTGCAGATAGCCGCCCTCGGGCGCCAGATCCGCAGGGGCCGACCTGCCGCCGGACCACCGCAGCGGGTTCCAGCCGCTGTCCCCCAAACGACCGCATCCCGCAAGGATCGTGGTGCCGATCAGCAGCGACAGGGTCAGTCTGGTCATGGCAATCCCTCTTGGCAATCCTGCCTGGTGATAGGCGAAACGCGGGGCGCGGAAAAGCCTCTTTGACCTTGGCCGCCGTGCAGGATAGGCCTGTAGCCCAATCCGAGGAGAGACGCATGGCCACCGCCGCCTTCGAAGACATCGCCGAGACCTTCGACTTCCTGGACGACTGGGAAGAGCGTTACCGCCATGTCATCGAACTGGGAAAGGCGATGCCGCCTCTGGACCCCGCCTTCCAGGTGCCGGCGACCAAGGTCGACGGCTGCGCAAGCCAGGTCTGGATTCTGCCGCGGATCGAGGACGGCCGCTTCGACTTCCAGGGAGAGAGCGACGCGATGATCGTCCGCGGGCTGATCGCGGTGCTTCACGCGCTTTATTCCGGGCTGCCGTTGGACGAGGTCGAGCGCGTGGATGCCCAGGCCGAGCTGGCCCGGCTTGGGCTTGACGATCACCTGTCGGCGCAGCGTTCGAACGGCGTGCGCGCGATGGTCCAGCGGATCAGGCAGCTGGCCGCCGCCGCAGGCTGATCCAGCCGCCGCCCAGCACGCGGGTGCTGTCAGGCGCATAGAACACGCAGGCTTGGCCGGGGCTGACGCCGTCCTCGGGGTCCAGCAGCTCGACCTCGGCCCGGCGGCCGGGCAAAGGGCGCAGGATCGCGGGGCGCGGCGGACGGGTCGAACGGATGCGGACAAGGCACTGAATCTCGCCCTCGAACGGCTCGTCGCCCAGCCAGTTCACCTCGGTCACGTTGACGATGCTGGTGGCCAGCGCCTCTCGCGGGCCGACGACTACGCGGCGAGTTTCGGGTTCCAGCCGCAGCACATAGAGCGGCAGTCCGCCGCCGATGCCCAGTCCGCGCCGCTGTCCAATCGTGTAATGGATCACGCCGCGATGCGTTCCCAGAACCTTGCCCTGCTGGTCGACGATCTCTCCGGGATCGGCAGCGCCAGGGCGCAGCTTCTCGATCACGCTGGCATAGTCGCCGTTCGGCACAAAGCAGATGTCCTGGCTGTCGGGCTTGTCGGCGACCGCCAGGTCGTATTCGGCCGCCAGCGCCCGCGTTTCGGCCTTGCTGGCCAGGTGGCCGAGCGGGAAGCGCAGGAAGTCCAGCTGTTCCTGCGTGGTCGAGAACAGGAAATAGCTCTGGTCGCGGTTCGGGTCGGCGGCCATGTGCAACTCGGCCCGATGAGGGCCGGCCTTTCGCTGGATGTAGTGCCCCGTTGCCATGCAGTCGGCATCAAGGTCGCGGGCCGTTTCCAGAAGGTCGCGAAACTTGACGCGCTCGTTGCAGCGGATGCAGGGGACGGGCGTCGCGCCGGCCAGATAGGCATCGGCGAATTCGTCGATCACCGATTCGCGGAACTTGTTTTCGTAATCGAGGACATAATGGGGGAACCCCATCCGCTCGGCCACGCGGCGGGCGTCGTGGATGTCCTGCCCCGCGCAGCAGGCGCCCTTCTTGGCCAGCGCCGCGCCGTGGTCATAAAGCTGCAGGGTGACGCCGATGACGTCGTAGCCCTCGGACTTGAGCTGCGCGGCCACGACCGAGCTGTCGACGCCGCCGGACATTGCCACCACGACGCGGGTCTGCGCCGGCGGCTTGGCGAAGCCGAGGCTGTTCAATTCGGGCGCGCCCGCGGGGGCGCGGGTGGGGGCAAGCAGGGTCATGGATGATCTTTCGCCGCAAATCGGGGCCGGAACGCGTCAAAATATATGCAAATGCGGGGCATTCTCAACCCCGCCGAGGTTGGAAAACCCGCCGCGCCTAACCGGGGATTAAGCGGAATGGCGGATGGATGGCAGGACCTGATCGAAGGAGCGTTGCCATGTTCGTGAAGAAAACCTCTGGTCCCCGGATCGTGACGCTGGAAGACGGCAGCATCCTCAGTGTGGCGGACCTGCCTCTGGCCAATACGCGATGGGTCGCCAGCCGCAAGCAGGTGGTTGTCCAAGCCGTGTCGCACGGGTTGATCAGCCGCGACGACGCGCTGCGCCGATATGGCCTGTCGGACGAGGAGTTCGATGCCTGGTGCGCGGCCGTGACACGTCACGGCAAGGCGGCGCTGAAAGTGACGGCACTGCAGAAATATAGACAAGCGCAGGTTGAGTAGTGCAAAGTTAATTCTACGGTAACGACATATTAACGTCTTCACGAGATTGTCGTGACAGGACCTTTTGACGAATCGGGGAATGAACCAGGCCATGCGTATTCTTTTGGTGGAAGATGATCCCAGCACGGCACGTGCGATCGAATTGATGCTGACTGCAGCCAGCTACAACGTGTTCCTCACCGACATGGGTGAGGAGGGGATCGACCTCGCAAAGCTTTATGACTACGACCTGATCCTTCTGGACCTGGACCTGCCCGACATGCACGGGATGGAGGTGCTGCGCCACCTGCGGCTGGCGCGCATCGACACGCCCATTCTGATCCTGACCGGTTCGGACGACACCGAAAGCAAGCTGCGCGGCTTCGGCTTCGGCGCCGACGACTACATGACCAAGCCCTTCAACCGCGAAGAGCTGCAGGCCCGCATCCAGGCGATCATCCGCCGCTCGAAGGGCCACAGCCAGGCGCTGATCAAGACCGGAGAGATCGTGGTGAACCTCGATGCCCGCTCGGTCCAGGTCAAGGGCAAGCCGGTGAACCTGACTGGCAAGGAATACCAGATCCTGGAACTGCTCAGCCTGCGCAAGGGCACCACCCTGACGAAAGAGATGTTCCTAAACCACCTCTATGGCGGGATGGACGAGCCAGAACTGAAGATCATCGACGTCTTCATCTGCAAGCTGCGCAAGAAGCTGTCGGAGGCTTTGGGCGGCGACAGCCATATCGAGACCGTCTGGGGGCGCGGATACGTCCTGCGCGATCCAGGCCCCGGCGCGGCCGAACGCTTGGCTGTCGGCGCCTGAACCCGCTTCGCCGGCTGGACGAGCGCGCTGCCTTGGGCGATACCCGCAGCTGACGGACGGCCGGGCGGACCGGTCGCAAGGATGTGGCTTTGGGGGCGAGGATGGCGCAGAGCATCTCTGACCGGCCGGCGGTCGGCGATCTGGACCGTGAACAGGCCGCGGCCGAAATCGCCGACCTGTCGGCGCAGGTGGCCGAGGCGAACGAGGCCTATCACCGCCGAGATGCCCCGCTGATCTCGGATGCCGATTACGATACGCTGAAGGCGCGCCTGACCGCGCTGGAGGAGGCATTCCCACAGCTTGCCCGCCCCGACAGCCCGACGCGCCAGGTCGGCGCCGCGCCCGCCGAGGGCTTCGGCAAGGTCAAGCACGCGCAGCGGATGATGTCGCTGGGCAACGCCTTCTCGGATGCCGACGTCGAGGAGTTCGCGGCCCGGGTGCGCAGCTTCCTCGGCCTGTCTGCGGATGCCCCGCTGCAGATGACGGCCGAGCCGAAGATCGACGGCCTGTCGCTGTCGCTGCGGTATGAGGACGGGGCGCTGGTGCAGGCGGCCACGCGCGGCGACGGCACCGTGGGTGAAAACGTCACCGCCAACGCCGGAACCATCGCCGACATCCCGCAGCGCCTGACGGGGGACGTGCCGAAGATCCTCGAGGTGCGGGGCGAGGTCTACATGAGCCATACGGATTTCGAGGCGTTGAACGCCTCGGACGCGGGGCGGGTGTTCGCGAATCCCCGCAACGCCGCCGCGGGATCGCTTCGCCAGATCGACCCTGCCGTCACTGCGCGGCGGCCGCTGAAGTTCTTTGCCTACAGCTGGGGAGAGCTGTCCGAGCCGCTGGCCCCCACCCAGATGGGAGCGGTCGAGCGCCTGCGTGATCTGGGCTTCCATACGAACCCGCTGACCAGCCTCTGCACCAGCGTGGCCGAGATGATCGCTGCCTGGAGCCGGATCGAGCAGCAGCGTTCGACGCTCGGCTATGACATTGATGGCGTGGTCTACAAGGTCAACGACCTGGCGCTGCAGGCGCGGCTGGGGTTCCGCTCGACCACGCCGAGGTGGGCGCTGGCGCACAAGTTCCCGGCCGAGTTGGCCTGGACCCGCCTCGACCGGATCGAGATCCAGGTCGGCCGCACCGGCGCGCTGTCCCCCGTCGCCCGACTGGAGCCGGTGACGGTCGGCGGCGTCGTGGTGTCTAATGCGACCCTGCACAACGAAGACTACATCGCCGGGCGCGACAACGTCGGCGCTCCCATCCGCGAGGGGCGAGACATCCGCGAAGGCGACTGGGTCCAGATCTATCGCGCGGGCGACGTGATCCCGAAGATCGCCGATGTCGACCTGTCGCGCCGGCCGGATGACAGCCAGCCGTTCCAGTTCCCGACGCTCTGCCCCGAATGCGGGTCAGAGGCGATCCGGGAACCGGGCGACAGCGTGCGCCGCTGCACCGGCGGCCTGATCTGCCCCGCGCAGGCGGTCGAGAAGCTGAAGCACTTCGTCGGCCGTGCCGCCTTCGACATCGACGGCCTCGGCGCCAAGCAGATCGAGATGTTCTTCACCGACAAGGACCTGCCGATCCGCGAGCCCGCCGACATCTTCACGCTGGCGGCGCGGGACGCGAGGAACCTAGGCAAGCTGAAGAACCGCGAGGGCTTCGGCGCCCGCTCGACCGAAAAGCTGTTTGCCGCCATCGACGAAAGACGCCGCATACCGCTGGCCCGCCTGATCTTTGCCCTCGGCATCCGTCATGTCGGTGAGGTGGCCGCCGCGACGCTCGCCCGGCACTTTGGCAGCTGGGATGCGCTGGTCGCCGCCGTCGATGGTGCGGCGCAAGAGCCTGCGTTCAAGGCCCCCGACGACAAGGCGCGCCGCGCCGCGCTGGCCGTCAGCCCGAGCTGGGCCGAGCTGACCGGCATTGACGGCATTGGCGGCGTTCTGGTGAATTCGCTGGTCACCACCTTCTCGCAAGAGGCCGAGCGGCAGGGCATCGACCGCCTGGTCGCCCAGCTCGAGGTGCTGCCGGCCGAGGATCTGCGCGACCTGCAGACCGAGATCACCGGCAAGACACTGGTCTTCACCGGCACGCTGGAGCGGATGACCCGCGCGGAGGCGAAGGCGAGGGCTGAGGCGATGGGCGCCAAGGTGGCGGGCTCGGTCAGCGCCAAGACCGACCTGCTGATCGCCGGGCCGGGTGCGGGATCGAAGGCGGCCAAGGCGGCCGAGCTGGGCGTCGCCGTCATCGACGAGGATGAATGGCTGCGCATCGCGGGGGCGGGATGACCCAGCCGAAGGGTCGGCCGCCCGCGCTGTTCCCGCTGTTCGCGGGCATCGACACGTTGCCGGGCATCGGCCCCAAGGGTCGCGCCGCGCTGGAGCAGATGGGCATCGACAAGCCCCGCGACCTCATCCTGACGCTGCCCGCCAGCGGCATCACCCGCCGGCGTATTCAGCGACTGGCCGATGCCCGCGCCCCCGAAATTGTGACAGTCGCCGTCACGGTCGTCCGGCATCACGCCCCGCAGGTGCGCGGCCGGCCGTGGCGCGTCCATTGCAGCGACGGCACCGACGACGTGACCATTGTTTTTTTCCGCCCCCGCGAATCCTGGATCGAAAGCCAGCTGCCGGTCGGAAGCCGCCGCATTGTCAGTGGCAAGCTGGAATTGTTCGACGGCGCCGCGCAGATGGTCCACCCGGACCACATCCTGCGAGAGGATCAGGACCCTCCGCCCGAGTTCGAGCCGGTATATCCGCTATCGACAGGTCTGACACAGAAGGCGATGGCCAAGGCGGTCGATGCTGCCATGACGCGCCTGCCCGAACTGCCAGAATGGATCGACCCGCAGCTGATCGCCACACGCGGCTGGCCCGGCTTTGCCGAGGCGCTGCGGCTGGCGCATGCCCCGACCTCTCATGCCGCGTTGTCGCCGGACAGTCCGGCACGGGCGCGGCTGGCCTATGACGAGTTTCTGGCCCACCAGATGACGCTGGCGCTGGTCCGCCGCGACAAGCGCCGCCTGAAGGGCCGCGCCAGCGCCGGCGACGGCCGGCTGCGTCGCCGCGTCCTGGACAGCCTGCCCTGGCCGCCCACCGCCGCCCAGACCCGCGCGGTTGCCGAGATTGCTGCGGACATGGCCAGTGACCGCCGCATGAACCGGCTGCTGCAGGGCGATGTGGGGGCGGGCAAGACTCTGGTCGCGCTGCTGTCCGCCCTTGTCGCCGTCGAGGCCGGGGGACAAGCGGTATTGATGGCGCCCACGGAAATCCTGGCCCGTCAGCATGCAAGGGCGCTGGAGCCCCTTGCGCGTGCTGCAGGCATCCGGCTGGCGGCACTGACCGGCCGCGACAAACGGGACCTGCGCGCCCAGATCCTAACCGACCTGTCCGAAGGGCGCATCGACATCCTTGTCGGCACCCATGCCGTTTTTCAGAAGGATGTCGAGTTCCACGACCTGCGCCTGGCGATCATTGACGAACAGCACCGCTTCGGCGTCGCTCAGCGGCTGGAGCTGTCGGCCAAGGGGCAGGTGCCGCCCGACATGCTGATCATGACGGCGACGCCGATCCCCCGGTCGCTGGCCCTGTCGCAATACGGCGACCTGGACCTGTCTGTGCTGGACGAGAAGCCGCCGGGCCGACAGCCGATCACCACGGTCATGATCGCAGATAGCCGCCTGGATCAGGTGACCGAGCGGCTGCGTGTCGCCATGGCGCAGGGGGCGAGGGCCTATTGGGTCTGCCCCCTGGTCGACGAGAGCGAGGTCACCGACCTGACAGCGGCCGAGGCGCGGTTCACGCATCTTCGGGCGCTGTTCGGCGACGCGGTGCGCATGGTGCATGGCCAGATGCCGCCGGACCAGCGGGATGCCGCGATGGCCGATTTCGCCCAGGGTCGGGCTCAGCTTCTGGTCGCCACTACGGTGATCGAGGTAGGGGTCGACGTTCCACAGGCCACGATCATGGTGATCGAACGGGCCGAGAGCTTTGGCTTGGCGCAGCTGCACCAGCTGCGGGGCCGGGTCGGACGCGGGACGGGCGCCTCGACCTGCCTCTTGATGTATCACCCTCCGCTGAACGAAGCCGGCGCCCGAAGGCTGACCACGCTGCGCGACACCGAGGACGGCTTTCGCATCGCCGAGGTCGACCTCGAGATGCGGGGCGCGGGCGACGTCATTGGCACCGCGCAATCGGGTCTGCCACGGTTCCGCATCGCGGACTTGGAACATCAGTCCGGGCTGATGGCCGTGGCCCGACAGGATGCCCGCGCCCTGCTGGAACGCGAGCCGGCGCTGGACGGACCACGAGGGCAAGCCATCCGGCAGCTGATGTGGCTGATGCAGCAGGATCAGGCGATTCGGCTGATTCAGGTCGGCTGACCAAACCGAATGTTCTTAAAAAGTTCTTTACCGAATCGCAGGAACATGAGAACAAAGCAGCAACAAAGAGGAGTTGCTGCCCATGACACGTGATCTTGCCTGTGACATTGCCGGAGTCGCCTCGGTCGCCCTCATTACCGTGGCGGTCCTCTGGTTGCCCGCGATCCTGCACATTTAAGCTGCCCCGCGTTGCAAGGCCGGCGCCCCGCCTGTGCGCCGTCCGCCCCAAGCACGCGCAACTGACCGGCCCTGGCAGGGGCCGGTCCTTTTCATAGAAAGCTAAAGGAAATCAGGAAAGCGCCTGGTCCATTGCCTCGATTGTGGCATCCCAGGCCAGCATGATCGAGGCATGGCGGTTCGGGTATTCCCGCGCGGGCGTCAGCGCCTCGAGATCGGCAAAGGGTGCGCCGGGCGCCGGGGCATCTTCCTTGAGCATCGCGCGCAGCTGGTCGCGCGCGGCAGAAAGCCCTGCGCGATCCATGCCGACCACGGCCTGACCAAGCACGGACGCCGACGCTTGGCCCAAGGCGCAGGCCCGAACCTCTTGCGCGAAGTCGCTGATCCGGCCGTCATGCATCGACAGGTGCACGGTCACGGACGACCCGCATTGCGGTGACCGGCGCTGCACGGTGGCCTGCGGTTCCTCCAGCCGGCCCTGGTGCGGGATGGCCGTCGTCAGCGCCAGGATCCGGCGCGAATAGAGCTGCATGAGATCGCTGTCGGCCATCAATCCTCCGCCCGGGCTTTTGCACCGCTGCCATCAGCGCTAGATAGGGACGCGCCGCGCGAAAGGAAACCCGATGTTCGACCCACTCAGCCTGAAATACGACGCCTCCGGCCTGATCCCGGCGATCGCGCAGGATGCCGGCACGGGCGAGGTGCTGATGATGGCCTGGATGAATGCCGATTCGGTGGCCCGCACGCTGGAGAGCGGGCGCGTCACCTATTGGTCGCGCTCTCGCCAGTCGTTCTGGGTCAAGGGTGAAAGTTCGGGCCACGTCCAGAAGCTGGTCGAGCTGCGGGTCGATTGCGATCGCGACTGCCTTCTGGTGCTGGTCGATCAGGAGGGGCCCGCCTGTCACACCAACCGGCGCAGCTGCTTCTATACCGCGGTCCGCGACGGGGCCGAGACCGTCATCATGGAGCCGATAGCCTAGAATCGCGCCTGTCGGCGCAGTCGGTCACAGGCCGATCATGCGGCGGATGTCGGCGGGCGTGACACCGGCATCGCGGTAATGGCGGATCGCGCGGGCGTCGTCGCGCTTGGCCAGCCGCCTGCCGGCGTCGTCGCGGATCAGCCGGTGGTGCAGGTAGTCCGGCGTCGGCAGGTCCAGCAGGCGCTGCAGCAGGACATGAATATACGTTGAATCGAAGAGGTCCTTCCCCCGCGTGACCAGCGTGATCCCCTGCGTCGCGTCGTCCACGACGACCGCAAGATGATAGGATGTCCCCATGCCGCGCCGCGACAGGATGACGTCGCCGATGCCGTCCAGGAACTGGTCCCGCGTCAGGCCATGATCGTTACCGGGCATGATCACCTGGTCCCGGAATGCGATCCGGTCGATGCCCAGGGCGTCGAAGGCACGGCCAGCGTCCAGCCGGATCACGTCGTCCGGCCCGGCATCCCGAATGTCACGACCGCGGCAGGTGCCGGGATAGATCAGCCCGTCGGGTCCTGCTGGCAATGCCCCTTCTTGCGGCGCGGACAACGCCGCGCGGATGTCGCCGCGGCGGCAGCGGCAGGGATAGGTCAGCGGTGCCAGCCGCGCCAGCGCCGCCTGATAAGCGGGCAGGCGATCCGACTGCCGCATCACCGGCTGCGGCCAGTCCAGCCCCAGCCAGGACAGGTCGTCATGGATCGCCGTTTCGAATTCCGGCTTGCAGCGATCGCGGTCGATATCCTCGATCCGCAGGTGGAACCAGCCATGAGCCGCCGCCGTCAGGGCCGAAAAGGCATGACCAAGGTGCAATAGCCCCGTGGGCGATGGCGCAAAGCGTGTTACTGCGCGGCCAGCCATGCGGTGAAGTCGTCCTTGGCGCGCTGCGTATAGGCGGGATAGCGATCCTTGCGCCCGCGGCGGCCGCTGCGCGCGTCCTCCAGCGGAGGGAACAGGCCGAAGTTCACGTTCATCGGCTGGAAGGTCTTGGCCTCGGCGCCGCCGGTGATGTGGTTGACCAATGCCCCCATGGCCGTGGTGAAGGGCGGAGGGGGCAGATCGCGCCCCTGCGCCTGCGCGGCGGCCATGCGCCCGGCCAGAAGCCCCATTGCTGCGCTTTCGACATAGCCCTCGACCCCCGTGACCTGGCCCGCGAAGCGCAGGTTCGGCCGCGGGCGCAGGCGCATGTGGTCGTCCAGCAGCGTAGGCGAATTCAGGAAACTGTTGCGGTGGATGCCGCCCAGCCGGGCGAAACTTGCGTCCTGCAGGCCGGGGATCATCCGAAACACCTGCGTCTGCGCGCCGTATTTCATCTTCGTCTGGAAGCCCACGATGTTGTAGAGCGTGCCGAGCGAGTTGTCCCGGCGCAGCTGCACCACCGCATAGGCCTTCTCCTGCGGCTTGTGCGCGTTTGTCAGGCCCACGGGCTTCATCGGGCCGTGGCGCAGCGTCTCTCGCCCACGTTCGGCCATGACCTCGATGGGCAGGCAGCCGTCGAAATAGCCTGCGGTCTCGCCCTCGTGGAACTCGGCCTTGTCGGCGGCCAGGAGGGCGTCGATGAAGGCCTCGTATTCGGGCTTGGTCATCGGGCAGTTGATATAGGCCTTCTGCTCGGCCTCGGTCTCGCCCTTGTCATAGCGGCTCTGCTCCCATGCGATGCTCATGTCGATGGTGTCGGCATGGACGATGGGGGCGATGGCGTCGAAGAAGGCCAGCGCGTCCGTCCCGGTGACCTCTCGGATGGCCCCGGCCAAAGCGTCAGAGGTCAGCGGCCCCGTCGCCACGATCCAGTTGCCGTCGGATGGAAGCTTGGTGATCTCTCCTGGGCGGATATCGATCAGCGGCTCGGCCTGCAGGGCGGCGGTCACGGCGGCCGAGAAGGCGTCGCGGTCCACGGCCAGCGCGCCGCCCGCGGGCAGGCGGTGGCGGTCGGCCGTCTGCATGATCAGCCCGCCGGCCGCACGCATTTCCCAGTGAAGCAGGCCGACCGCGTTCATCACGTCGTCATCCGAGCGGAAGCTGTTCGAGCACACCATCTCGGCGCAGTCGCCGGTGCGGTGGGCAAAGGTTTCGACGGTGGGGCGCATCTCGTGCAGGACGACCGGGACGCCGGCGCGGGCAATCTGCCAGGCGGCCTCGGACCCGGCCAGGCCGGCGCCGACGATGTGGACGGGTTCCATGCGTGTCTCCATGCGGTCGGGCTAGCAAAGCGGCCCTGATATGGAAAGGGCGGCGCCAATGGCACCGCCCGATGGTCATGCGACCGAAGCGCGCGGGATCACTCCTCGGCGGTGGCTTCTTCCTCGGCCGAGTCTTCCGAACGAAGCGCCGACGGGGCGGCGATGTTGGCGATCACGAAGTTGCGGTCGATCACCGGCTTCACGCCCTCGGGCAGGGCCGCGTCGTTGATGTGGATCGTGCTGCCCACTTCCAGGCCTTCCAGGTCCACGGTGATGTGGTCCGGGATGTCGCCCGCGGTCACGATCAGCTCGACCTCGGCGCGGACGGTGACCAGGGTGCCGCCCTTCTTCAGGCCGGGGCACTTCTCGTGGTTCACGAACTCGACCGGGATGAACAGGTTCACCTTCGAGGTGCGGCGCAGGCGCATGAAGTCGATGTGGATCGGCAGATCCTTCACGACGTCGCGCTGAACGCCGCGGCAGATGACGCGGACGTCGTCCTGGCCGTCGACCTTCAGGTTCCACAGCGTGGACATGAAGCGACCGGCGCGCAGTTGGGTCAGAAGCTTGTTGAAGTCGAACGCCAGGGCAACGGGCTCTTTGCCGTCGCCGTAGACGATGCCGGGCACCTTGCCTTCGCGGCGAGCTTGGCGGGCGGCCCCCTTGCCTGTCCCCGCGCGTGCCTCGGCCACCAGATCCGGAATCTCTTTGGCCATGTCTTTCATCCTTAACCATGTTGAGGCCGCCACCCTCCAAGGGTGCGTGGCGGCAAGCGGTGCCCATAGCGCATGTCCGGCCCATTTGAAAGATGGGATCACACATTTTCGTTGACGGATGAACCGCCATGGCTTTTTACGGATGGACCGGTGCCGTAGGTTGAAGCGACATCGGCCGGGGAACGTCCAAGGTTGTAATTGTCCATGTCGCCCGTCACGAACCGCTATCCCTCGATCGACTATCTTCGCGTGATCCTGGCGTGCTGCGTGGTCTTTGCGCATACGGTCCTGATGACCGGCTATGAATTCCGCTGGATGACCGAGATCGGTTACGGGCTGCTGCGGCTGGTGGTGCCGACCTTCGCGCTGCTGTCGGGCTTCGGCCTTTATCATACGGCGACCCGCAATCGCTTGTCGGGGTGGCTGCGCGGGCTGGTCATCCTCTATGCGACCTGGGTGATCATCTATGCGCCGCTCTGGCTGCGCCTGGTCGAGAGTGGTGCCGAGGTCCTGCACCAGGTCCTGAACGGTCCGATGCACTTGTGGTATGTCGCGTGCCTGGTCCAGATCGTGGCGATCATCTGGCTGGTGCGCCAGACGGTCCCAGTCCGACATCAAGGCACGGCGCTGGCCGCCGCCGCGGTTCTGGCGGCCATCGTGGCGACGCTGGCGCAGTACAACGACCGTTACGCCTTCGTCGGGCCATGGTTCGCTCTGCGGCGGGCGAATGTCCTCTATCTGCTGCCGTTCGTGGTCGAGGGGTTCCTGCTGGCGCACTGGGTCGCGCGGCGGGGTCGCGCGGCGCTGCCGAAGGCCCTGCCGCTGTGGGGGCTGGTCGCCGTCCTGCTGGTCCTGAGGCTGGTCGAGGTGCGCTGGCTGATGGACGCGGGGGCCGTTCCGCTGAAGGACCCGCCAGAGTTTCCAGTGATGCTCTACCTTGTGCCGGTGCTGATCGTGATGGCAGTGATGCGGATGGACGTTCCCGCGACGCGCCTGAACCTGTCCAGCGCATCGGTCCTCATCTACCTGATGCATATCGGGATCATCTTCGCCTTCATCACGATCGGCATCACCCACATGTGGCTGGTCCTGGCGACGGCGATCGTCGTGCCGTTCCTGTCGGCCATGGCGCTGCCGCATGTCCCGATCGTCAGCGGGATCAACCGGAAGCTGTCGCGAACCTCCTCGGCGCCCAGAAGCTGACGCCAGTCCCGCGCTCAGGCGATCTCGTATTCGTCGAGGAAGCCGCGGGGGATCAGCAGGTTCTGGCGGCCCACGTTCGCCAGGTCACGCTCTCCGCACAGCGCCATGCTGATGTCCAGCTCCTTGTGGATGACCTCCAGCGCGCGCGTCACCCCGGCCTCGCCCATGGCGCCAAGCCCGTGCACCCAGGCCCGGCCGATCCAGGTCGAACGCGCCCCTAGCGCCAGCGCCTTGAGCACGTCCTGGCCCGACCGGATGCCGCTGTCCATGTGCACCTCGACCCGGTCGCCCACCGCCTTGACGATATGCGGCAGCATGCGAATCGAGGACAGCGCGCCGTCCAGCTGCCGCCCGCCATGGTTGCTGACGACAATGGCGTCGGCGCCGAAATCGGCCGCGATGCGCGCGTCTTCGGGGTCCAGGATGCCCTTCAGGATCAGCTTGCCGCCCCACATGTCGCGGATCGCCGCGATCTTGTCCCAGTCCAGCCGCTCGTCGAACTGCTCGGCCGTCCAGCTCATCAGGCTCGAGGTGTCGCCGACGCCCTTGGCATGGCCGACGATGTTGCCGAAATGCCGGCGCCTGGTGCGCAGCATGCCCATGCCCCATCGCCAGCGGGTCGCCAGGTCCAGCATCGTCGGCAGTGTCATCTTGGGCGGGGCGGACAGCCCGTTCTTCAGGTCCTTGTGCCGCTGGCCCAGGATCTGCAGGTCCAGCGTCAGCACCAGCGCGCTGCAGTTCGCGGCCTTGGCGCGTTCGATGATCGCGGCCAAGAAATCCTGGTCCTTCATCACATAGAGCTGGAACATGAAGGGCTTGGTCGTGTGCTGGGCGACGTCCTCGATCGAGCAGATCGACATCGTCGACAGGCAGAATGGGACACCGAACTTTTCGGCCGCTCGCGCCGCGTGGATCTCCCCGTCGGCATGCTGCATGCCGGTCAGTCCCACGGGCGCCAGCGCCACCGGCATCGTCGCCGGCAGGCCCACGATATCGCGGGCGATCCTCCGGTTCGACATGTCGACGGCCACCTTCTGGCGCAGCTTCAGCCGGGCGAAGTCGGTGGTGTTCTCACGGAACGTCTGTTCGGTATAGCTGCCCGATTCGGCATAGTCGTAGAACATCTTCGGCGTCCGCGCGCGGTGCAGCGCCTTGAGGTCGTCTATCGAGGTGATCACCGGCATGAGCAGACCCTTTCCAGCTGGTAGGTCGTTCTAACCAGCGGCAAGGTGTCATGCAATCATGCGCCGGCCCGCCGCCTCAGGGACGGGTCGACCACCGGGCCCTGCAGCGCCTTGGCCCGCGCCCGCAGCGCCTCGGCGCGGGACAAGGCGTCCTCCTCGACCGCAGCCGGGCTGGCAGCCGCGGCATGGTCAGGCACGTCCGGCGGGCTCAGCAACTGTTCGGTTGGCAGCAGCCGGGGATAATCGGCGCCTTCGGTGCAGGCCGTCAGCAGCAGGGCAAGGATGATCGCATATCTCATGGCAAGATGGTTACGCCGCCGCCCCGGCATGGGCAACGGCGGTGTTCGTGCTTTCCAAGCCATCCCACCTCGGGCTAACAGGTTCCGATGGCCCGCACCCAAGGTTCCCGCGCCGAGATCACCGGCCCCCTGCTTCGCGACGAAGCCCGCCGCCTTTTCGCGCGGCAGGGCTATGCGGCCGTGTCGATGCGCCAGATCGCGGCCGCCGTGGGCGTGCAGGCCGGCGCCCTCTATGCGTATACGACCGACAAGCAGGCGCTTCTCTTCGACCTTCTGGAAACGCACATGCAGGATCTGCTGGCCGCGTGGCGCGACGACCCGCTGGCCGACCCGCTGGCACGCCTGCACCGTTTCGTAGACTTCCATATCGGCTTCAGCCTCGATCACCCGGACGCCGTCTTCCTGTCCTACATGGAACTTCGCAACCTCAGCCCCGATAATTTCGCGCGCATCGCCGACCTGCGCGGCCGGTACGAGGCCGCTCTTGAAGACATCCTCCGCGATGGTGTGGCCGCCGGGACGATGCGGATCGAGGACGCCAAGCTGACCACGCTGGCGCTGATCGCCATGCTGACCGGCGTGACCAACTGGTATCGCGAAGGCGGGCGCCTCGACCGCGCCCGGATCATGCAGATCTACTGGGGGCTGGCCCGCGGGGCGGTGGGCGCGTAACGCTTCTTCTTTGCCCAAATACCCCTGATCCGGCGCTTGCCGCTCCTTCCGCCATCCCGGATAATGGCGCCCATGTCCCTGCCTCCCGGTTTCCTCGACGAGATTCGCAACCGCGTCCCGATCAGCAGCGTGATCGGCAAGAAGGTGACGTGGGACCTGCGCAAGTCGAACCAGGCCCGCGGCGACTGGTGGGCGCCATGCCCCTTCCACCAGGAAAAGTCTGCCAGCTTCCACTGCGACGACCAGAAGGGCTTCTACTACTGCTTCGGGTGCCAGGCGAAGGGGGACGTGGTGTCCTTCCTGCGCGACCACGACGGGCTGGAGTTCATCGAGGCCGTCAAGCTGCTGGCGGCCGAGGCCGGGCTGACGATGCCCGAACCCGACCCGCGGGCACGCGAACGCACCGACCGGCGGACGAAGCTTCTGGACGTGACCGAAGCTGCCTGCCGCTGGTTCCGGCTGCAGCTGCAAACGGGCGCCGCCGCCGACGCCCGCGATTATCTGGCCCGCCGCGGCCTCGACGCCGCCGCGCTGGACCGGTTCGAGATCGGCTTCGCCCCCGACAGCCGCCACGCCCTGACTGGCGCCCTGCGGGAGAAGGGGTTCGACGAGGCGCAGATCGTCGAGGCCGGCATGTCCGCGCGCCCCGATGGCGGCGGCGCAGCCTACGACCGGTTCCGGGGCCGCATCATCTTCCCGATCCGCGACGGCCAAGGCCGCTGCATCGGCTTCGGCGGCCGCGCCATGGACCCGAACGCCCGCGCCAAGTATCTCAACAGCCCGGAAACGGCGCTCTTCGACAAGGGCCGCAACCTCTACAACCTCGGCCCCGCGCGCAGCGCCGTCTCGAAGGGCCAGCGGCTCGTGGTGGCCGAGGGTTACATGGACGTCATCGCCTTGGCCCGTGCCGGGTTCGAAGGCGCCGTCGCCCCCCTCGGCACCGCCATCACCGAGGAACAGCTGCGCCTCATGTGGCGCCTCTCGCCCGAACCGATCATCGCACTCGACGGCGACGCGGCCGGCCAGCGGGCGGCGCAGCGGCTGATCGACCTGGCGCTGCCGCTGACGGGGCACGGCCAGGCGCTGCGCTTCGTCATCCTGCCGGCAGGGCAGGACCCCGACGACCTGATCAAGTCTGCCGGACCGGGCGCGATGGCGGCGCTTCTGGATCAGGCCCGCCCGCTCTTGGATCTGCTTTGGACGCGAGAGACCGAAGGGCAAGTCTTCGACAGCCCCGAACGCAAGGCCGCGCTGGACCGGCGCCTGCAAGAGGCCATCGGCCGCATTCCTGATGAGCTGACCCGCAACCACTACACCGAGGAGATCCGCCGAAAGCGGTGGGAGCTTTTCGGTCCGGGAAACCGCCAGCGCCCTCCGGGGCAGGGGGCGCGGCAAGGGACGGCCGGGCGCAGCCCGGTCCGGCGCGGAGGGGCTTCGATGGCCCCGCGCGCGCCGTTCCTGCCCGGCAACTTCTCTGCACCCGCCAGGGGCGCGGACATCCTTGAAGGTGCCGCGCTGCTGATCTGCGCGCTTCGACCCGCAGTGGTTCCCCTGGCCGAGGCGCGGCTGGAAAAGCTGCTGCCGCAGGACGCCGATCGTGCCGCACTGCTTCACGATCTGCTGACGCAGGGCGACAGCGCCGCCGGTCGTCGCGGACTTGAAACGCTCCGCCGCGACGCCCATCTGGGCCTGACCCCCGCAGTGATCCACCAGCAAGAGGACGAGGCCGCAGCCGCCATTCTGGACAACCTGCTCGATCGTCTCGAGGCCGAGCGCGCCGCCAGCCATGAACTCGCCCGCGCCGAATCAGAGATACAAGGCGAAGCCGACGAAGGGCTGACGTGGCGCATCAGCCAGATCGCCCGCGCCCGTCACCGGGCCGAGCGTCCCGAGCTGGAGGTCAGCAGCGACCTGAACGAGGACCGTACCGCCCTGTCGGCGCAGTTGTCCGACTGGCTCAGCGGCCAGATCTGGCGCAAGCCTTCGGGAAAATGACCACGATGCGCGTCCGCAGCCGGTCGCGAATCATCCGCGCGGACGGCCTTTGATTCGGCCCGGAAGCGCGTTAGATACGAATTTCTTTCGCGACGATTCGGCCCAGCCCGCGAATCGCCCGCCCGAGACCGCCGAGAAGGAGCCCCCGGATGGCCGCCAAGGACGATGACCACGAAAAAACCGATAAGGACGACAATGCCCATTCGCTGGACATGAGTCAGGCGGCGGTCAAGAAGATGATCGCCGAGGCGCGAGAGCGTGGTTACATCACCTACGACCAGCTGAACTCGGTCCTGCCGCCCGATCAGGTCAGCAGCGAACAGATCGAGGACGTGATGTCGATGCTGTCCGAGATGGGCATCAACGTCATCGAGGATGAGGAAGGCGGCGAGGAATCCGAAGGCGGTGCCGTCGTCACCACCGGGTCGGGATCGCGCGAGGTCGCCGTTGCGGCGACCGAGACGGAAAAGCTGGACCGCACCGACGATCCTGTCCGCATGTACCTGCGCGAGATGGGCAGCGTCGAACTGCTTTCGCGCGAGGGCGAGATCGCCATCGCCAAGCGCATCGAGGCCGGCCGCAACACGATGATCGCGGGCCTTTGCGAAAGCCCGCTGACCTTCAAGGCCATCACCCTGTGGCGCGAGGAGCTTCTGGACGAGGAGATCCTGCTGCGCGACGTCATCGACCTTGAAACCACCTTTGGCCAGGCCGTCGACGGCGAGGAGGGCGACGAGGAGGAATTGACTGTCGAGGGCGAGACCTCCGAGGCCGCCCCCAAGCGCGAGGAATACGACGCCGACGGCAACCCCCTGCGCACCGAGGACGACGACGAGGACGACGAGGGCGCCAACCTGTCGCTGGCGGCGATGGAGGCGAGCCTCAAGCCCAAGGTCCTGGAAACGCTGGAAGCCATTGCGCTCTATTATGAGCGTCTGGCCGACATGCAGGACCAGCGCATGTCCGCGACCCTGAACGAGGACGACAGCTTCTCGGCCACCGCCGAGAGCGACTATCAGGCGTTGCGTTCGGAAATCGTCGTCCTGGTGAACTCGCTGCACCTGAACAACGGCCGGATCGAAGCGCTGGTCGACCAGCTTTACGGCATCAACCGCCGGATCGTCACGATCGACAGCGGCATGGTCAAGCTGGCCGACGCGGCCCGCATCAACCGCCGCGAGTTCATCGACGCCTATCGCGGGTCCGAGCTTGATCCGAACTGGATGGACCGCATGTCCGGTCAGGCCGGCCGCGGCTGGCAGGCGCTGTTCGAGCGGTCGCGCGACCAGGTCGAGAAGTTGCGCGGCGACATGGCCGAGGTGGGCCAGTATGTCGGCGTCGACATCGAGGAATTCCGCCGCATCGTGGCCCAGGTCCAGCGCGGCGAAAAGGAAGCCCGTCAGGCCAAGAAGGAGATGGTCGAGGCCAACCTGCGCCTGGTCATCAGCATCGCCAAGAAATACACGAACCGCGGCCTGCAGTTCCTGGATCTGATCCAGGAAGGCAACATCGGCCTGATGAAGGCCGTGGACAAGTTCGAGTATCGCCGCGGCTACAAGTTCTCGACCTATGCGACCTGGTGGATCCGTCAGGCGATCACGCGCTCGATTGCGGACCAGGCCCGGACCATCCGCATTCCGGTCCACATGATCGAGACGATCAACAAGCTGGTCCGTACCGGCCGCCAGATGCTGCACGAGATCGGCCGCGAGCCGACCCCCGAGGAACTGGCCGAGAAGCTCCAGATGCCGCTGGAGAAGGTTCGCAAGGTGATGAAGATCGCCAAGGAGCCGATCAGCCTCGAAACCCCGATCGGGGACGAGGAGGACAGCCAACTCGGCGACTTCATCGAGGACAAGAACGCCGTCCTGCCGCTGGACAGCGCCATTCAGGAAAACCTGAAGGAGACCACGACCCGCGTCCTGGCCAGTTTGACCCCTCGCGAAGAACGCGTGCTGCGGATGCGCTTCGGCATCGGCATGAACACCGACCACACGCTGGAAGAAGTCGGCCAGCAGTTCAGCGTCACGCGTGAACGGATTCGTCAGATCGAGGCGAAGGCGCTGCGCAAGCTCAAGCACCCCTCGCGGAGCAGAAAGCTGCGGTCCTTCCTTGACCAGTAGATTGGACAGCGTCGACGGCCTCGGCTTCTTTCTTTATCGCAGCACGGCACGCCCTGGCCTGGACCAGGGCGACATGCATGACATCCTGACCGAGGCGCGGCGGCGCAACCAGCAGCTTGGCCTGACCGGTTGCCTGCATCACGAGGACGGGCTGTTCTTTCAGTGGCTGGAGGGCCCGGCGCCGGCGCTGCTGCAACTGATCGCGCTTCTGGACCAGGACCCGCGTCACCTGAACCTTGAGGTTCTGGACGAGGGCGCGCTGGATTATCGACGGTTCCAGGACTGGCGGATGCGGTTTTCCGACCGCGATCGCGCCTCGCTGATGGACTGGTTCGCGGTATCCGACAACTCGACCGTGCATCGCGGCGACTATGCCGGCGGGATCACCGCCTTCCTGATGTCGGTCGCTGCTTAAAATACCGCGCAGGTCGCGGCTTGCATCATGTGCAGGGACGGTCAACATCCCCTGACGGGAGGTGCGATCATGCGCGATATGAACAATGGCGATGCGCCGGAAGAGGTCGGCTTCTGCCTCTATCGAAGCGTCGCTCTGCCCCACATGACGGCCGACGAAATCTCCGGCATCATCGAGAGGTCGGCAGAGAACAACCGGCGGATGGAATTGACCGGCTGCCTGCATCACGAGGACGGACTGTTCTTCCAGTGGCTGGAAGGGCCGCCCATTGTCTTGTTCCGGCTGCTGGACAAGCTGCGCGACGATTCGCGCCACCTGGACATGACGGTCCTTGACCAGGGGAAATTGCCGCGGCGGCTGTTCCCCGACTGGCAGATGCGCTACTCGGACAGGACGGCGGGTTCGCTGATGGACTGGCTTCAGCGGCGGGATGACAGTTCCGTTGGAAGCATCGGCACCTTCCTGCGCGAGATCAGGGCATAGGTCGAAGATGCAACAAGACGTGACGATCCTGTGGGTGCTGGCCGGGGCGCTTCTGGTGCTGGCGGTGGCGCTTGGGCTGCATTGGCGGGGCCAACAGAGGTCGGCGCAGCGCGAGGTCGAGGCGCTTCGCGAACGGCTGGCCGAGGATCGGGACGCGGCGCGGGCGCGCCTGCACGAGAAGGACCTGAGCTTGGGGCAGCAGCAGGCGCGGCTGGAATCGCAGCTCGCGCGCCTGTCGGAACTGACCGAGGAGCGGGACGGCCTGACCGACGCGCTGCACCGCGCGCACCAAGAGGCCGCAGTCCTTGCCACGCAGTTGGCCGAGGCGCGCCTGCGGGCGGAAAAGGACGCCGAGGCCTCGGTCCGAGAGATTGCCACCCTGCGCGAACTGCGCGCCGAGATGACCGGCCAGTTCAAGCTGCTGTCGGCCGAGACCCTGCGAGTCCAGCAGGCGGACCTGCAGAAAACCCAGCAAGAGCATCTGAACGCCCTGCTGACCCCTTTCCGCGACCAGGTCGGTCGGTTCCAGACCGAGCTTCAGGCCCGCAACAAGATCCTGGACGAGGAATCTTCGCGGCTGCGCGAGCAGATCCTGTCGCTGCACAATCGCAGCGAGCAGATCTCGCGTGAGGCGGTAAACCTGACGCGAGCCTTGAAAGGTGACAAGCAGCGGCAGGGCGCCTGGGGCGAGATGGTGCTGGAACGGATCCTCGAGGATTCCGGCCTGATGGCGGGGACGCATTACGATCTGCAGTCCAGCTGGCGCGACGAGGACGGGAAGCTGTGGCGGCCCGACGTCGTCGTGAAGATGCCGCGCGGCAAGGTCATGGTCATCGACAGCAAGGTTTCGCTGAACGACTACGAGCTGTCGGTCACGTCCGAGGACCCGGCCGAGGCCGAGGCTGCGCTGCGCCGCCATCTGGCCGCGATCCGCACCCATATCGGTACGCTGGCCGGCAAGGGCTATCAGAGGATGGATGACAATTCAGTCGACTACGTGCTGATGTTCATCCCGATCGAGGGCGCCTTCTCAGATGCGCTGCGCGCCGATCCCTCGCTTGCGGCCTTCGCGATGGAGCGGCGGGTTGGCCTGACCACGCCCACGACCCTGATGCTGACGCTGCGCACCGTCGAGCACATCTGGGCGGTCGAGCGTCGTGAAAGCAACGCAATGGAAATCGCCCGTCGCGCCGGGCAACTCTACGACAAGGTCGCAGGCTTCGTCGACTCGATGGAGGGCGTGGGCCGGGCGCTGGACCAGGCGAACCGGGCGCATGGTCAGGCCATGGACCGGCTGACGCGCGGCTCTGGCAACGTGATCCGGCAGGTCGAGATGCTGCGCGGCCTGGGCGCCCGTGCCAGCAAGCAAATCGAACTGGATCACGATCGCGACGACGACGCACCGGCGCTGCAGGGACCCGAGGCGGCGGAATGATCCTGAACCTGACGATCGACACGAACGGCCCCGCCTGCCACGAGATCACCGACCGTCTGGCCGACTGGCTGCTGGACAGGGGCGACGGCGTCCTGACACTGCTGATCCGCCACACCTCGGCCTCGCTGCTGATCCAGGAAAATGCCGATCCCGAGGTGCAGGCCGACCTGCTGGCGTGGCTGGAAAGGCTGGCCCCGCCCGCGGACGATCCGTCGATGGGTTGGATCAGCCACCGCTACGAAGGCCCGGACGACATGCCGGCGCATCTGAAGGCTGCGGTGCTGCCGACGACGCTGCAGATCCCGGTGGTCGATGGGCGGATGATGCTGGGCCGCTGGCAAGGCATCTATGTCGTCGAGCATCGGCGCGCGCCGCACCGGCGGCAGGTCGTGGCAATGTTCCAAGCGTCTCAGTTCTGAGGCATCAGGAAGGTTTCGCGGATTGCCGTATGCGGGGGTGCGGTGATCATGTGCAAGACAGCTTCGGCCACGTCCTCGGGTTGCAGCTTGTCGGGGGCGCCGTCGTCGAAGAAGTTGGTGTTCACCATGCCCGGTGCCACGACCGAACAGCGGCCACCCCATTCGCGCATTTCCGCGGCGAGGTTTCCAGCATAGCCGTGCACGAACCACTTGGTCGCGCCATAGATTGATCCGGCGATGTGGCTCCGGCCCGCGGCGGATCCGGTTAGAACCAACGTTCCCTTGGTCTTGCGCAACTCGGGCAGCACCGCACGCGCAGTCAGCACCACGCCCATCACGTTCAGGTCGATCATCCCGCGGATGTCGTCCAGGTCGCCAGCTTCGGTGCCGGGTTTCGACAGTCCTCGACCGGCATTGGCGAAAGCAGCGTCGATGCCGCCGAACCGATCGACGGCCTGCGCAACGGCGGCCTGCAGATCGTCGATCCGCGTGGCGTCGCCTGCGGTGGCAAGGGCCTCGCGCCCCAGTTCTTGCGACAGGTCGGCCAGCTTGCCGGCCGAGCGCGCAAAAAGGGCAACGTTCCAGCCGGCCTTTGCGGCAGCCTTCGCGGTGGCGGCGCCGATGCCTGACGAGGCGCCGGTGATGAACAGGGTCCTGGCCATTGTTCTCCCCCTAGATTGGCGATCACGCCCGCCAACGCGGCTTCGAAGCCACAGGTTCCTGAGGGGCGCATCTTGTGTGCTGTGGATAAGGCTACCCAATCCCTGCCAAGGTGCCTATACTGGCGGCGGATCGCCCGATTGAAGGGACAAGGGAATGCGCTGCCCGTTCTGTGGAAATGCCGATACCCAGGTCAAGGACTCGCGTCCGGCCGAGGATAACGTTGCGATCCGCCGCCGTCGGTTCTGCCCGGCCTGCGGGGGACGTTTCACCACCTATGAACGCGTGCAGCTGCGCGATCTGGTCGTGGTGAAGGCCAATGGCAAGCGCGAGGATTTCGACCGCGACAAGATGGCCCGCTCGATCCGCATCGCCATGCAGAAGCGCCCGGTCGAGCCCGAGCGCATCGAGCAGATGATCAGCGGTCTGGTCAGGCGGTTGGAAAGCACGGGCGAGACTGACATCCCGTCGAAGACCATTGGCGAGATCGTGATGGAGGCGCTGTCGCGTGTCGACAACGTCGCCTATGTCCGCTTTGCAAGCGTCTACAAGAACTTTCAAGACGCGGACGACTTCGACAAGTTCGTGTCGGAACTGCGGCCCGGCGCCATCGGCGATTGACACAGGATACCACAGACGACGCTGCCCACATGGCGCATGCGCTTTGCCTGGCTCGGCGCGGGCTGGGGAATGTCTGGCCGAACCCGGCCGTGGGCTGCGTCCTTGTCCGGGACGGTCGCGTCGTCGGCCGGGGCTGGACCCAGCCGGGCGGGCGGCCGCATGCCGAACGAATGGCGCTGGATGCGGCGGGACCATTGGCCGCCGGCGCGACCGCCTATGTCACGCTTGAGCCCTGCGCCCATTTCGGCCGGACCCCCCCCTGTGCGGCGGGACTGGTGCAATCCGGCGTGGCTCGGGTGGTCACGGCGCTGACCGATCCCGACCACCGCGTCGCCGGGCGCGGGCATGCGATGCTGCGGGCGGCCGGGATCCAGTTGACCGAGGGCGTGCTGGCGGCCGAGGCAGCCGAGCTGCAGGCCGGCTTCCTGTCGCGGATCCTGCGCGGCCGACCGTTCGTGACGCTGAAGCTGGCCAGCAGCCTTGATGGTCGCATCGCCATGGCCAGCGGCGAAAGCCAGTGGATTACCGGCCCTGCGGCACGCGCCCATGTGCATGCGTTGCGCGCCCAGCACGATGCGGTGATGGTCGGCGGCGCCACGGCGCGCGCGGATCTGCCGCAGCTGAACGTGCGCGGCATCCGCACGCCGCAGCAGCCGGTGCGGATCGTGGTATCGCGACAGGCCCTGCCGCCGCTGGCGCCCCAGGATGCCGACCATGGGCCGCTGTGGCGGGTCGAGGGGACGCCCGCCGATATCCTGGCGGATTTGGGCAGCCGCGGCATCACCCGCGTCTTCTGCGAAGGGGGCGGCCGGCTGGCCGCCAGCCTGCTGCAGGCGGGACTGGTCGACCAGATGGTCGGCTATACCGCCGGTCTGGCGATGGGGGCGGATGCGCGCCCCTTCGTCGGTCCCACGGGTTGGTCGCAGCTGGCGCAGGTGCCCAGGTTTGACCTGATCGAGACAAAGGTGATCGGCGGCGACCTCTTCCATCGCTGGCGGGCACGCTAGCGCCGCCAGATCCAGCTGTGGCCTGCCAGCGCGCCTTGCGCCTTGGCCAGCAGGCGCAGGGCGGGCGTCTGGCCGGACAGCCCCGACGCCAGCCTGTCCAGCGCGACCTCGACCGGGCAGGGCAGGCCGGTCAGCGGATCGCGATAGCGCGGATACGCGATCAGGCAGGCATGGACCAGCGCCTCAAGATCAGGCCGCGCCCGGCGCCGGGCCGGCACCGGCCCGAGGTCACGCGTCAGCCCCCAGCCGGCATAGAAGGGCGCCCCCAGCACCGTGACCGGTTTGCCGCGCAGCAGCGCCTCGAAGCCCAGGGTCGAGGTGATGGTCCAGACCGCATCCGTCGCCTCGATCAGCGCCACGGGGTCGGCCTTGCTGGCAATATGGTCGGCCAATGACGCCAGGGCATCCTCGGGCAGGACGCCGGGGCGCAGCCCCGCCTCGACGTCCGGATGCGGCTTGTAGACGATCCAGGCCTGCGGGTTTTCGGCCCGAACACGTCGGAGAAGGTCTAGGTTTGTGCGTTCGGCCCCCGCGCCACGCCGGATCGAGGCATCATCCTCGACCTGACCCGGCACAAGGATCCGGTGACGGCCATCGGGGGGCGGCAAGGGCGCCTCCGCCTGCAGATTGTACTTGCTCAGCCGCATCTCGATCAGGCGGGCGATCAGGTGCCGGGCTCGCTGGCGTCCGCCAGGCGGCGGGCCGAGGGCGATCAGCGTCTCGAGCCGTGACGGTCGGGTCGGATCGAAATAGATTCCCAGATCGTCCGCCACGACCGAGATTGGCGGCGTCAATTCCGCCCCCAGACCGCGCGACCGAAGGAAGCCGTCCTCGACCCGGATGGCCGAGGGAGCGGCGGCAGAGGCGCTGGCCCAGACCAGTGTCGTATCAGCGCCAGCGTCGCGGGCAAAACGCAGCGGCGCGACGTCGCCGAATTCGCGCGAGAGGAACCGCCGCTTCCACAGCCGGATGCCGAACGCGACGTGGCCGTGGCGGTCCTGCCGAAAGGCGCGGGTTTCGGCCTCGATTTGCGACAGGGCGCCTTCGAAATCGGTCAGCCGGTCACGGCAGGGGTCGTACCATGTCGGCGCCAGAAGGTGGCTGGCGGTGAACAGGGCCTCTCTTGTGGCTGATCCGCGGCGGCCCGCCGGCATCGCCATCTCGTCGCGGGTCTGCCCCCAGCCCGCATAGAAGGGCAGCCCGAACAACCGCGGCTTGTGGCCTGCCAGCACCGCCTCGTATCCCAGTTGGGAGCTGACTGCGTAAACCTCGTCGGCCTCCTCGACCAGCCGCCAGGGTGAAACAGGGGTGTCGCAAAGCTGATCGCCCGGCCGCAGGTCGCCGGCGTCCAGATGGCCCGGTCGCAGTCCGGCCGCCGTTTCCGGATGGGTCCGGATCACGATCCGCTTGCCCGGATTTTCGTCCCGTGCGGCGGCCAGCACGCGAAGGAACAGCGCCCGGTCTGCGCCCCGCAGCGATGCGTCGCCTTGGGTCTGATCGACGACCAGGACATAGCCTGGTTTGGGCGGCTGCAGCGCGGGATCGTGGGCGTTGTATTTCGACAGGTCCAGCGCCCTCAGCCGGGCAAGGCACTGGACGGCACGGGCGTGCAGGTCGGGCGTCTGCGGGGTCGCGATCAGCCGCTCGAGCGTCGAGGGCCGGGTCGGATCGAAGTGCAGGCCGACCGGGTCGATCAGCAGCCCGATTAGTCCGCGCCGGGCAAGCCGGCCCCGCGCCCGCCCCGGAAGGACCGAGCGCAAGAACGCATCCTCGACCGTGACGACCGGGCAGTTCCGCTTCGCGGCGATGGCGATGCCGCGCCATGACGTCGGACTTGCGCCCCAGATGCCCACCGGCTCACCCGGACGGGGGAGGGCAAGCGCGGGGCGGTATCCCGCCAGCGTCAGTATCCGCGACAGCCGCGGGTTCCGGAGAAAACCGAGGTTCGCAACGCAAAGCCGCCGGACAGTGCCGGCGGCTTCGAGGTCAGGTGACGGCATTGATGCGTCAGTTGCCGATGCTGGTCAGGCTGTCGGCGGTCGAGGCGCTTCCGGTGATCGCGCCCAAGGTCTTCTGCCACTGAACATAGGGCGCCTCGGTCACGTAGACGGTGTCCCCGTCGCGGATGATGAAGTCGCGCGCCAGGAAGAGACCGTTCGGCCGCGTCAGGTCCAGCACATAGGCGAAACGCTGCGTACCGATGACCGGCTTGCCCAGGACCCGGCTTGCGACGGATTCGGGTTCGTCGCGCATGACGAACACGCCGGTCGGGTCGGCCAGCTGCGAGTTCAGGCCGCCGACCATGGCGATCGCCTCGACCGCGTTGATTGTCTCGTTCCCCAGCGGCACGCGGGTCTGGCCACCAAGGGCACCGAGGGCCGTGAAGTTGCGCTGGTCCTCCTCGACGACGATCAGGTCGCCGGGCCGCAGCGCGATGTCGTTGAGCGGGCTGGCATAGAGGTCGGTCAGCCAAACGCGGCCGCTGTCGTTGCCGCGCTTGACAGTGACCACCGCCACCTCCGGGTCGATGGCGACGCCGCCGGCGCGGGCCAGCATTGCCGAGAGCGAGCGGGTCGGCCGTTCGATCGGATAGACGCCTTGCGAGGTCACCTGGCCCACGACCGACACAGTCGCACCGTCACCGGCGACGCGCTGCACCGTGACCTGCGGGTCCGGCGTCTGCACAGACAGGCGTTCCGTGATCGTCTGGCGCAACTGGTCCGGAGTGCTGCCGGCGGCGCGGACGCGCCCGGCATAGGGAACGAAGATGAAGCCGTCGCTGTCCACCTGGATTTCGGTCAGCGCGGTGGAGCTGGCGCCGAGCGAGGTCAGAAGGCCGTCATCGACGTTTTCCCAGATCGACAGGCCCAGCACGTCGCCAGCCCGGATTTCGTCGGCACCGACCTGGCCGGCGTTGCGGAAGCTGTTCGAAAAGCCATAGGCCGGCGCGAAGGCGGATGCGCGTGTCACATGGTCGTTGACGTAGATGACCTGCGCATCGCCGCCACGTTCGACGGCGCCGTCGAAGATCTCGTTCTTGTTCGGGCCCGAGCGGGGCAGGGCGCATGCGGCAAGCAGCGTCATGGATGCAAGCATCAGCAGGCGCAGCGGCGCTGCGGATGGAATGAAAACTGTCACCTCGGGTACTCCTGTTATTTTCCTCGGCCGGTCATGCCGATTACAAAGACTGTTTTAGCTGTGTCGACGCAGATTACGCCATAGTCGGATTTTGTGGACTTCATCAACGATGACGGTCCGAAAGCTGCTGGCGTGGCAGGACATTGCCGATGGCCAGCGCATCGTAGGGGTCGTGGGGCGACAAAAGCATGTCGGCCACCAGCCTCAGCGCGTGCGCGCGCGAGCGGCTGGCATAGTATCCGCCGGGAATCTGGCTGGTTTGCAGCAGATAGTCGCGGAACGTGCGATAGGCCTGGGGGTCCGGCGCCTCGGGCGCGGCAAGGAAATCCTCGAGCGGCTGATCGGACACAAGCCCGGGTTTTCCATAGACCGCGCGGCCAAGCGCCTTGACAGGGATGCCGCGCCACAGCGCCTGCTGCGCGCCGGTTGAATTCACGGTCACCACCGCCCGCGCGTGCGACAGGATCTCGGCCAGTTTGCCGCCGCGGACGTAATGGACGCGATCGGCGACGCCTTCGGCTTCGGCCGCGGCGCGGATGGCGTTGCGGTTGCCGGCCCGCCCATCCTCGAGCGGGTGAGCCTTGAAGACCAGGTGATGGTGCCGCGGCGCCGAACGGGCAAACGCCTGCACCACCGTCTGCACGAACTGCGCGTTCCGGGTGAAGGACGAGTGACCGAGGAAGTTCGAGTCGTGCTCGAGCTGCATCAGCACGAGGTTGTAGGGCCAGCCCGACAGCCGCAGCCGCCGCCACTGGATCATGTGTTCGATCCGGTGCACCGGCGTCATGAGAAGGCGGCGAAGATTCAGCTGGAATTCCCGCCGGACCGAGATGTTCCGGTGCCCCCGATAGGCACGATACTGTCGGTTCGCGACCAGGATCATGAAGTGGTAGAAGGCGCCATAGAACTTGTGCTGCCGCATGTCGCCCCAGTGGGCCGGGGGGCGGCGCACCTCGTTGATCTGTTCGCGCAACACGCGGCGCATCTGGGCCAGCGGGATGTCCAGCAGGACCGAATTCCCGTTCGCGCCTTGCCGCTCGTAGCTGATCCAGTAGGGGCGCAGGTAGCCTTCCTCGAAGACGTGGACCGCGATGCCGCGTTCAGCGGCCATGCTGCGTGCCGCCGCGTGGATCGGGCGCACGTCGCCATAGAGGATGATGTCGGTGATGCCCTTGTCATCCAGGATGCGGCGCAGGTGGTCGGGCCAGTCCTGGGCCGTGCCCTCGTAACGGATGAAGCTGGCCTTGTCGCGCCAGAAGAATTCGTCCCCCGCATTGAAGCCGCAGCGCCACACCTGCGCGCCCGCAGCCCGCAGCAGGCGGCCCAGGCCGTCGAAGAACGGCCCGTGCGGGCCCTGCAGCATCAGGAAGACCCGACCCTGACCACCCGGCATCGCCGCGGACGTGGCGGCGGCATCGCCGCGCTGCGGCAGCGGAAAGGTTGAGCTTTGGTGCAACATGCTCGACTTGCTACGGGCTGTCCTGATTGGGCAAGGGGTTGTCTTCACATGCCATGGAAAAGGGGGGCCGATCCAGTAATTTGTGCATCGTCCTTAACCGGGTCGAACCGGCATGGCGCTTGAACGGGCAAGGCCGATGCCCTAGGTCAAATCGAACGGCAAGGGGAAGACGACGATGTTCACCGGCATCATCACC
Organism: Paracoccus rhizosphaerae; assembly: GCF_026162645.1. Lineage (GTDB taxonomy): Bacteria > Pseudomonadota > Alphaproteobacteria > Rhodobacterales > Rhodobacteraceae > Paracoccus > Paracoccus rhizosphaerae. Next base: position 5,465 of record NZ_JAOTBE010000004.1, on the reverse strand, counting down.
GATATCGGCATTGTGCGCATGGTGCAGATGCGCGGCGACATGCGCGCCCGAATCGGATGCGCCTATGACATGGCGGGCGTGGACATGGGGGCGTCAATCGCCTGCGACGGCGTCTGCCTGACGGTCGTGGCGAAGGGCGAGGACTGGTTCGAGGTCGACATCTCGGCCGAGACGCTCTCGAAGACCAGCATAGGGTCGAACGGATGGGCGGTCGGACAGCGGCTGAACCTGGAACGCGCGCTGCGCGTCGGGGACGAGCTTGGCGGTCATATCGTCAGCGGGCATGTGGATGGCGTCGCACGGATCGTGGCCGCGTCGCGCGACGGCGACAGCCTGCGCCTGACCTTCGAGGCCCCGGCGGCGCTGGCCCGTTTCGTGGCGCCCAAGGGTTCGGTCGCGCTGAACGGCACCTCGTTGACGGTGAACGAGGTCGATGGCAACCGCTTCGGCATCAACCTGATCCCGCATACGCAAGAGGTGACCACCTGGGGCGATGCGGCCGAGGGCGATGCCGTCAATCTCGAGATCGACACCTTGGCCCGCTATGTCGCGCGGCTGGCCGAGGCGGGGCACTAAATCCAACGGCGCGTTCCCCTTTCGGGCGCAGCAGCAAGGACGACCAGATGCAATTCGAACAGCCCGGCCCCGTGGAACGCGACCTCTCGGGCGCGATCTCGCCTATCGAGGAGATCATCAACGAGGCCAGGAACGGCCGGATGTTCATCCTGGTTGATCACGAGGACCGCGAGAACGAGGGCGACCTGGTCATCCCGGCGCAGATGGCCACGCCGGACGCGATCAACTTCATGGCCACTCATGGCCGGGGCCTGATCTGCCTGTCGTTGACGGCCGACCGGATCGAGACTCTGGGCCTGACGCTGATGAGCCCCAAAAATTCCAGCCGCCACGAGACCGCCTTCACCATGTCCATCGAGGCGCGGGAAGGTGTCACGACCGGCATCAGCGCGCACGACCGCGCCCGCACGATCAGCGTGGCGATCGACCCGTCGAAGGGCGCCCCCGACATCGCCACACCCGGCCACATCTTCCCGCTGCGCGCCCGCGACGGCGGCGTTCTGGTCCGGGCCGGCCATACCGAGGCGGCCGTGGACATCTCTCGGTTGGCGGGGCTGAATCCCGCGGGCGTGATCTGCGAGATCATGAACGAGGACGGCAGCATGGCGCGGCTGCCCGACCTGGTGGCTTTCGCCCGCAAGCACGGGCTGAAGATCGGCACGATCAGCGACCTGATCCGCTATCGACGGCGCTATGACAATCTGATCGCCGAGCGGGCGCAGCGCCAGGTGCATTCCATGCATGGCGGCGACTGGATGATGCGGATCTTCGCCGACGAGACCCAGGGGATCGAACATATCGTCCTGTCCAAGGGCGACCTGAACACGGATGCGCCGGTCCTGGTGCGGATGCACGCGCTGGACCCGCTGCACGATGTTCTGGGCATCGGTCGCGAAGACGCGGGCAGTCTGCAGGCCGCCATGCAAGCCATCGCCGACGAGGGGCGGGGCGTCGTGGTGCTGATCCGCGACCTGTCCGAGGTCGTGGTTGAAGGTGGCGAGGTCGGCCCCCACACGCTGCGGCAATACGGTCTTGGCGCGCAGATCCTGTCGGCACTGGGCCTGTCGCAGCTGATCCTTCTGACCAATTCGGCGCCCGTGAAGGTGGTGGGGCTTGACGCCTACGGCCTTTCGATCCATTCCACCCGGCCTATTCCCAAGGACTGAATGATGGCCTCGAACACGCAACATCACGAACTGGCGCTGCCGCGTCTGGAGGCTCCGGTCCGCCTGCTGGCGATCGTCGCGCCCTATTACCGCGAGATCGCTGACGGGCTGGTCGCCGGCGCCCGCGCCACGGCCAGTCAGGCCGGTGCCGAGATCGAGGTGATCGAGGTCCCCGGCGCCCTTGAAATACCGACTGCCGTGGCACTTGCCTCCCGCAGCGGGCGTTTCGACGGCTTCGTCGCGCTTGGCTGCGTGATCCGGGGCGAGACGACGCATTACGATACGGTCTGCAATGACAGCTCCCGCGGGCTGACGCTGCTGGGCCTGCAAGGGCTTTGCATCGGCAACGGCATCCTGACGGTCGAGAACATGGCGCAGGCGCAGGTTCGCGCCGACCCCGAGGGACAGAACAAAGGTGGCGGCGCTGCCGCGGCGGCCCTGCATCTGATTGCGCTGGCCCGCCGGTGGCGCCGGACGCCCGAGGGGGCTCTGCCCGAAACCGACCTGATCCGTCTGGCCGGGGCGCTGGAAGGGCAGGGGCGCGCATGACCGAGAGCGGCAAACGCCCCGACCGCCGCACGCTGAGCAGCGCGGCACGGCTCTATGCCGTACAGGCCCTGTTCCAGATGGAGGCTGCCGGCCAGTCGGCCGACCGTGTCACGCGCGAGTTCCAGAACTTCCGCATCGCCGCCGACGACCGTGACGGCCCAACAGCCGAGGCAGACGAGGCCCTGTTCGGCCGGATTGTCGACGAGGTCGTCATCTGGCAGTCCCGCATCGACCAGGCGACAGATCGGGCCTTGGTCGAGCGCTGGCCGATCGAGCGTATCGACCCTGTCCTGCGCGCGGTCTTCCGGGCCGCCGGCGCCGAACTTGTGACCGGACGCGCACCCGCCAAGGTGGTGATCAGCGAATATGTCCGCCTGACGCAGGCCTTCTTCCCCGAGGGCCGCGAGACGAAATTCGTCAATGCAGTCCTGGACCACATGGCGCGGCACCTGCAGCCCGACTCGTTCAGCTGAGCGGCGTGCAATCGCGACTCTGATCAAGGCCCGGCCTGCTGAGGCCGGGCTTTTCTGTTGACGCGTGCGGGCCTTGCGGGCTCTAAGTGCCCTGCCTGCGACACAGTGGCTTGGAAAGCCGGGCAACGACCGTGACTTCTATGCAACATCGCGCGGGGCGGGAAGTCGTCGAGGAACTGCCTTACCTTTCAGCAGTCACGTCCGTGTTTCAGAGACGCCAGTTTCACGATCAGTCCACGACCTGCAGTTTAAGCCTTGTTTCCGCAATCAGTATTGCAAGTTACATGATACGCCAAATAGTTGCATCAAAAATCGTTTCAGTGCCTTTTCGGCAAACTTTCGCCGGTTGAAAGCAGGCGGCAGTGCTGTCGGATTTTCATGGCTTCGTAATATGTCCGGCTGCTCTTTGAACCTGCGGGGGGCGGGTCTAATTGATCTCGCAGCAGAGATGCTCTGGTGCCAAGATGGAGCCAGGACAACGAAACTCAGCTCGTGAGGAAGTTAAGATGAAAAAAGTTACGCTGCTGACCGGCACTGCCGCCATCCTGGCCGCCCTGTCGGCACCCGCGTTCGCGCAGACCGAAATCGCCACCGGCGCCGACGCGACCGGCATCTCGGGTATCGACGACCGCATCACCGACATTGAAGATGACGTCACCGACGTGTTCGATCGTGACAACGACGCGGACCGGTTCGGCCCCGCTGACCGCCGTCAGGGCCTGTTCGGCACCATGTCGCTTTCCTACATCGGCCGCACCGGCAACACCGAGAACCAGGACCTCGCGGTCGCTGGCCGGATCAGCTACAATCAGGGCGTTTTCGCGCAGAGCGTCGGCCTGTCGATTGAGTTCGGCGAAGACGACAACGGCGACAAGGATCAGGAAGAAGTCAACGCGATCTATGACGCGCAGTACTACTTCAACGACCAGTTCTATGCCTTTGCCTTGGGCCGCATCAGCCAGGACGGCTTGGTCGATGGCGAACGCAACAGCGATGGCCAGTCGGTTGAGGACTACGCCGCCGAATTCAGCGACTTCCGTCAGGACGCGTTCCTGGGCTTCGGTCCCGGCTACCGCATCCTCAACAGCCCCGAAACCACTTGGCGCGTCCAGGCCGGTGTTGGCGTCCGTTACACGGAGACCGGTGCAGCTTATGCCGGAGTTGAGCCTCTGCGGACGGCCGATGGTGACCTCGTCCTGACGGACGGTGACCTGACGCTGGTTTCGAGTGATGCCTCGTCGGATACCGAGGTAGGCTATATCGCGTCGTCGCGTCTTTACCACCGCTTCAACGACATGATCTTCATCACCAACGACACCGACTATCTCGGTTCGAGCGACTCGGATGATGTGATCACGAACGAGTTCGGCGTGAACTTCCAGATGTCCGAACAGCTGGCCACCCGCTTGAGCTATACCACGGAATACCAAGAGAACCGTGCAATCCGTACCGACAACACCCTGGGCGTTGCAGTCGTCTACGGCTTCTAATCGACACTATCGGCATCGACGGTCTTTGGGCGCGGTCCTTGCCGATGGATCCGCATCAAGTTCTCAGTTGGCCGCACTGCGGCCAACTTTGCGTTTATGGGTCTCCACATGTTGGGTCAGCAGCAGTGACCAGGTTTGTCATCTGTTTTTTCGAGGTCCCCGGGAGCGTGAAGTAGGTTAACATACTTTGGGGTGCCAAGATGGCTCTATAGTACGTTTGGCAAGCCGACTTTTCGGCAGGACCCTCATGCTCAGCGAACAATCAGGCTCGTGACTACCTGAGCCAGTTACGACATCCGCTTACATCGACGAATGCTGCTCTCCATAGCTCGAAAGCTCTCGGTCTAGGGCAGCTCCGAAGAGCGAATCACAATTGATGATGGTGCCCCAGAAACAAGCCTCATCCAGCAGTACTGTTAAGGCGTTTCTGCAAAACCCCGGGGCCGGGGAATTACAAGGGCGGTTAATTTGTCGTTCGTTCTTTCCGGGAGGATGGATTATGTCAGCACCAGTGCGCCTCGCAGGTTCGCGCCGCGGCTCTTCGGATCAGGGCCTTGAGCTTTGCGGATCTGAGGGCGTGGACGCCCGAGGGATCTCGATAGGGTCAAGATCCGGGCTACAGAGAGGCAAGACCTAGAACCACGCGCCAACGGCGCTCATGGTTGCCGCGGCCTTGGGGCTCTTGTGCGATGACAGGTCATCCGGAATGATCACCTCGCCGGGTCGCAGTGTCGGGGCCAGTCGGGTTTCGCCATAAATCTCGGACAGTTCGCGGTTCATGGCATCGCCAGTCACCCTCGGGGCGCATCCAGCCGGTCGTGGCGCAGGGCGGCGATGAAGGTCCGGGTGTTCCCAGTGGCCGAAGGGCGCACGGTCGACAAGGCGCGCCTTCTGGAAGCCATCTGGTGGTCCTGGCCATGTTTGCCGCGCCTTTTTTGTTTCTGCGTCACTGGTGGGCATGTGTGGCGAGTTTGGGGCGGGCGCGGTGGTGGGGCGGGGGAACTGGGGGGTGACGGTTGTTCTGTCATGCGGGCGTCGTGATTCCGTGCAGAATGGGGTGCAGGCCGCTGGCAGGGCGGCGCGAGGCCGGAGGCTGTCTCTGATTATCCCAGGATAATCAGCAGGTTGTTCGTTTTCTTGTGGTTCCTGTCATTTTTCCTATTGCGGGTCCGGTTCGTTATCCGTAGATACCGCTTCACCGAAGGCGGGGA
>NZ_JAOTBE010000049.1 GCF_026162645.1 Paracoccus rhizosphaerae | reverse complement strand
CCATCAGCAAGCTGGACAGCTTGGGCTATGATGACGCGGCTGACGGACTGCGCGCGGCGTATGGCGAGATGCAGACGCTGGTCGAGGCCTTCCGCGACGGCGAGGTGTCTGGCGAGGACTTTACGGCGAAGCTGGGCGACATCGAGGACGCTGCGGCCAGTGCCTTCGATCAGCTCGACGCGGGCGACCGGGTGCAGTTCTCTGGCGTCATCAGCCAGCTCGAACGCTTGGGCGGGGTGATCGGCGGCATCATCAGCCTGGCGAACAGCATGGGCGCGGCCCTCTCGCGCGCCGCAGGGGTAGCCCCTGACCAGCAGGCGGCCCAGGCCATGCGCGACCGTCATGCAGCCGAGGCGGCCAGCATGGAGAGCCTGGAGGCACAGCGCGCCGCCACCGAGAGCTTCACCGCGGCCGAGGAAGCCCGCAACAGCGCCACCGAGGACCAGCTTCGCCTGCAGCGTGAGGTCGAGGCTGTCAGGAAGCGCGCAGGCGAGAGCGGCGCCACCCTGACCACCCAGCAGGCCACCGACTTCGCAACCGCCTCTCTGGCCGCCGAGGACGCCCGCAGAGCCGCAAGATCGGCCGGGGGCGGGGGTGGCGGCAGTCGGTCCCGTGGTGGCGGTGGGGGCGCTGCCCGCGAGCGTCTGGACGACTACCAGCAGGAGGCGCAGGCGATCCGCGACCGCACCCTTGCCCTGGAGGCCGAGGCGGCCAGCATCGTCGCGGCAGCCGCCAGCAATCAGCAATACGGCGATGCCCTGGAATATGCCCGCACCCGCGCCGAGCTGCTGCACGCGGCCCAGCAGGCGGGCAAGGTCATCACCCCGGAACTGTCGGCGGAGATCGACCGCCTGGCGCAGGGCTATGTCACAGCCGGTCTCAATGCCGAGCAGGCGGCCGAGCGGCTGGAGAAGATCAAGGACCAGTCGGAGCGGGGCAAGGCGGCGCTGTCGGACATGTTCGGCTCGATCATCGACGGCTCGATGTCGGCCAAGGAAGCGGTCGGCAACCTGCTGATGCAGATCGCACAGGTGCAGATGATGAATGCCGTCATGGGGCTGCCGGGTATGGGCGGCATTGCCAGCGGCCTCGGCGGGCTGCTGACGCCTCGCTTCGCCACTGGCGGGATGCACCAGGGCGGGCTGCGCATCGTGGGCGAGAACGGCCCCGAGCTGGAGGCCACGGGGGCGGCCCGGATCTGGAACGCCAGCCAGACACGGAACATGCTGTCAGGGCCGGGGGGCGGCGGCAGGCAGGATGTCGAGGTGCACGTGACGGTCGGCGTCGATCAGAAGTCCGGCAACCTGACAGCCTTCGTCGACAAGAAAGTGCAGGAGGGTGTCACCTATGGCATCCGCCAGCACGATCGCGACTTCAACCAGCGTGTCGCGGCGGCCCAGGTGAACCATCGCAAGAGGCACGGATGATGGCGAAGCTCGAAAAGATCCTCTGCCGCACGCTGGAGGCGCTGCTGGACGGCAAGAGGCCTCGCATGCCCGACGTGGGCGGCGACATCCTCGACGCCTTCCTGGCGCTGTCACGGGCGCGCAGCTACCACCAGCACGGCCCGAACCCGATCACCTGGGAGGCCTTGGCCGCTTGGTCGCAGATGATGCGCCGGCCTTTACCCCCGCATCACGCCGAGATCATCATGGCGCTGGATGAGGTGTGGATGCGCGATGCCGCCCGCCGGATGGGCAATGCCGCCTCGGGCGCATCTCCACAGCCGATGGTCAGCGACACCCCGCTGTCGGCCGGGTTGTTCGACGCAATCACCGGGGGATGAAGAGACAGGGCCAGGATGCGCCCTGCGGAGCTTCGCCGCGAAGCATCTGGGATCAGACGGTGAGTGCCCGGCTTCCATGAGCCGACAACCCCGTCAAGGCGCGGCCTCTTTCATCTTATGGGAGGCACGGCGCAGGCTGTCACGGACCTTCACCGGGGGCAGCCACCTTTCACGTTAATAGCCCCACCAAATTGGCGGGGCCTGATTTAAGTTTACGCTGATTCGAGACGTATTATGCTGCTTCAGCAGCCTTGGAAGCCGCCATTTCACGCAGCATCATTACCATAACATCGGGACGTGCATCGATCAGCATGAGATAGGCGCGGACGCCCCCTAGTGGCCGGCAGCGGTGCTGCTCCCACTGACGGATTTGCGACACAGAGAACCCAAAAACCGCAGCGAAATCCTCCTGCGACAACTTAGTCTTAGTGCGAATTCCACGAACGTCGATATCTGCGGGAATAAAGGTGCCGGCAGGCTCAATGTCACCCCGCGCGATCGACAGGGCTTCCTTCGCTGCCCCAATCAATCTTTCCCCAGCTTTGCTCACGATGCTCTCCCGATACTCTTGGTCTTTTCTCTGCAACTAGCTCTATAAGCATCAGCTATGTCCGATAGAACTTGCTTCAGCTCATTCCGTTCCTTCTGGCTGAGGTTGATCTTGTCGCCCTTCGCGTAAACGTCGAGCAGAAAGACAGGCACATCGTCACCACAATAGTAAGTGACTACACGTGCACCTCCGCTTTTCCCTTTGCCCTTGAGTGGTATCCTTAGCTTCCTTGCTCCTCCGGTGCCGGGGATTAGATCTCCGGCGTCTGGATTGTGAGACAGAAAGACGTTAAGCTGCAGGCGGTCCTCTTCGGTCATACCTGCGTCGATTGCGGATCTGAGGTATGACCCAGTTTCGAGAACTGTATGCATTAGGCTACTCACTCAACTGCGTAACTTACGTATACCGCGCCCCTAGCGAGATGGCAAGGAAATTCACTTTTCAGGTTAATGGAGGCGCAACACCCCTGTTACGGTTCTGCATGCGTGCGCGTTCGGGCAAAGGGGCCTCGGCAGCGTGAGGTTGCCGGGGCCTTTTCATAGCAAGGTGTAGACGGCTAAGGTAGAGGGAGATGTCCTAGGAGAGCATGCCATGGCGATGATCTACTTCAGCGGCGGCACAAGCGCCGAGGTGACAAACGTCCGTGGAGAGGACCCTGTTAAGTTCGACATTCCGCCGCAGTCAATCACCGCATTCCATGAAGCGTTCAATCGGAACGAGATGGCGCGTTTTTCTAAGAACGGCCCGAAGCACATCATCACCCGAATGAGCATGGTGGATGGTGAAGCAGTCCCCCAGATCCGCCGGGGCAGGTGATCCCTCAGACCCGCCGCAATTCTTTCAGAAGTGTCTGACAATGAAAGCGGCCAGACCCTAAAGGACGAAGGCCTAGCCCGTCCTTCGTTCGATATTCTCTCATGCCGTAGGTAGTAGCGCTGGCGTCTTGCATATGCGCGACGCGGATGACTTCGGCGTATTCTTCGACTTCATACTTCACACCGTCATCATCGATGCACTGAAAAGTGTCGACCAGTTTCATCTAGCTTCACTCAGCCGGATGGTGCGGCTTGTCGTGCTTGTCGCGCCGCCCAGTATACCAGACAAGGAACCCGGCAATCATCAATCCGCCCACAGGGGCGATCAGCATGGTGAGTTCGTTCATGGCTCAAGCCTCCTGAGAACACGCCTTGCAATCAAATGTAGGGATGCCGAGGCCAAAAGGCAAAGGATGCTGACAAACGCCATGAAGCCAGTCGGGCCTCGGTCGCCGTAAAGGCTTGTAAAGACAGGCGCGAGAGATCCGACCGCGAACACTGCGATGCCCAGACCGTTGAGGTAGGTCGCCAGCAGCTTGGTCTGTTCGTTACGAATCAGCGTCATCGGCCGAGGGTGCTGCGGAAACTCTATGCTTTAACATGTTCTTTAGCTGTTCTGTCTTCTTATAGATGGAGTTGATTAGAACTTGCTTTGAGTCCTGCGACAGGAGCGAGTTTTGAAGCATCTTTGTGTGGTTTGCGATTTCATCGAGAAGATCCTTGCCATCATAACCCTCGATGTCGGTTCGATACTTTTCATCCAAGTAGCTATGAAACTCTCCTAGCAAAGTTCTGGTGGACTCCGACGTATGCATGATCGATGTCAACTTTTCCCTCAACGGTGGCGGGACGTCGATGACAAGCGGGTCTCGGTCAGCGTCAACACTCTGCCCGTAAAGCCGGCGCAATGCGGTAATGATAAGCGACTGAACGGGTGTTTGTCGGATTTCAGCTAGGCCGCGCAGAACTGTCAAAATGGACTCCGGAAGTTCTAGTCCCCCCGACTCATAGTGGCTCTGCAGCGTTGCAACGATCTCGGCGTTCATGCTGCGATTGTTCTGTTCTGCCTCTCTCCTGATGATGTCGCGCATCCCGTCAGGAAGACGGAGCATAAAGCGGTCGCTTTCACGGTTCGTGGAGATTGTCATCGTCGATCCTTGGTTTCTGCCACGGTGGCATAAGAAAGTTCTTGAATCTATGATGCCACGGTGGCATAGGTTAGATGCCACGGTGGCATATGGAGGCTTTATGAAAATGGGAGGCGAACGGTTCATCGTGCGGATGCCCTCAGGTTGGCGAGAGGCGATCAAGCGTCAAGCGGTGCGCAATCGGCGCTCAATGAACCAGGAGATCCTTGCCGCGCTTGAGGGCGTGGTGAGCGAAGCTGCAAGATCGCCCGAAGATGCCAGCAATGCAGCTTGAAATAAAACAGGCCGAGCAGGTGCTACCAACACCACGCCCGGCCCTGACCAATCCCAACTCTCTCGAAAGGAAGGTTTCCATGAATATGGAGCAAGTCAGTCCGATGATCAACCTGCCGACGGCCGCAGCGGACGACGGTGAGATCAGAATGTTGTCCCGTGAGCTTGCGGAGCTGTGCGGGAAGGATCACCGCCATGTTCTTAGGGACATTCGCAAGATGCTGGAGCAGCTTGACCTGCCGGAAGGGGGGTATGCCCAAAACTGGACACACCCTCAGAACGGTCAGACTTACGAAGGTTTCAGCCTGCCCAAGGATCTGACCCTGACGCTCGTCGCCGGCTACAATGTCGTCTTGCGGAAGCGCATCATCGACCGCTGGCTGGAACTGGAAGGGCAGGCTGCGCCCAGCGCCATCGACGTGCGCAATCCGCAGCAGCTCGCCCTGATCGCCTCGCAGCTGATCGAGGTGAACCAAGAGCAGGCCAAGCAGATCGAGGCCATGCAGGAGACGGTGCAGGCTCATGACAAACTGATCGGCGCCGAGGGTAGCCTCTGCATCACTGACGCGGCCAAAACCCTCGGCATCCGCCGCAGAGATCTCTTCGAGTGGATGGGCAACAACGGGTGGATCTTCCGGCGCGGGGAGGGCGAGGATTGGATCGCCTACGCGCCCCGGCTGACCTCGGGCGTGATGGAACACCGCGTCACCACGTTCACCCGCCCTGATGGCACGGAAAAGGTCGTCACCCAGGCTCGCGTGACGCCGAAGGGCCTCTCGACGCTGGCAAAGCTGATCTTCCCGACCGTCACCCTGATCGAAGGAGGTGCAGCATGAACCGCCGCCAGATCTTGACTGCAGCGCCGGCGCTTGGCTGCGCTGGCATCGTTCCCGCCACCGCCTTCGCAGAAGCCGAGACGCCCGTCATGCGGCTCTACCGTGCATGGGACGCGGCTCGGATAGCGTGGGCAGCGGCCGGTGAGGGGGACCTGACCGACGAAGATAACAACCGCTGGTGCGAGCAGGTCTATCAAATGGCCGATGACGTGCTGGACGTGCCCTCACAGGGGCCGCTGGACTTTATCTGCAAGCTGATGGCGCAGACATGCCTCGGTGAGCACGACATCGAGAATTGCCCGCGTGGCAGTGAACTCTGGGCCGAGGCCCGTGAATTGATCGGAGGTGCAGCATGAGCGAGCGGACCTGGACAGACGCGCACGACGACACCGACGTGCATATCGCCAACATGCTCGGTCTGTCGGCCATCCTCTACGAAGTCGCTACGGATTACAGCGGCCTCCACAACAATGACCCGATCTCGAACGGCATCTTGGCCTTGGTGCGAACGATCAACAAGGGGATGGAGAGGATGGAAGAACTGCACGCGGAGGAATGGAAGCTGCGGCTGCAGGTCGAGAGGAAGGACGCTGCTTGATGAAGCGCCGCGCGGTATATGGTGATCGTCCTCCGGCCTATCCCTCGAAGGAGGAACTGGCGGCTGAACTGTGCTTCAGCGAATCAACGGTGGATAGCTATGTTTCGCGCGGCCTCTTGCCCAAGCCACGCCGCATCGGAGGATCGGTGCGGTGGTGCTGGGCCGAGGTCGAGGCGCACCTGTCGCATGGCGACCAGCTCTCGGTCAGCCCGTTCCAGGAGGCGCTGCGACATGCCACCTAGCATCAGCTTGCCGCGGGGCGTGCATCGCGTGCGATCCCGAGGCAGGGACTACTACTACTTCCAGGTGGGGCGCGGGACGGCACATGCTGGTCCGCGCCTCAAGCTACCTGACGATCCCCGCTCGCCCGAGTTTTGGGCCATGATCCGGCAGCTACAAGGCGCACCGCAGCCGTCCGACACGATCGGTGCCCTGATCGACGCCTACATCGCCGCGTGGCCCGGCTTGCGCCGCAAGCTCACACCGAGCACGCAGGACACCTACCGGCGCTATCTAGAGGTCATCAGAGGCTTGTGGGGCAATCTTCCAGCCGAGGATCTGCGGCCTGCCGATGTCGAGGCCCTGATGGACAAGATAGGGACCGAGAAGCCGGGCAGGGCAAACAACATCCTCTATGCGCTGCGCAGCATGACCTCATGGGCACGCGGCCCGCGGGGCCTATTGAGCACCGACCCGACGCATGGCGTCAGCACCTTCAAGTCGAATGAAGGGCACAAGCCGTGGACGGCCGAGCAACTGGCCTTTGCTGAGAAGAACCTGACGGGGATGCTGCGGCGGGCGTTCTTTCTGGCTCGCTACACAGGGCAGAGAGCCAGCGACATCATCAGGCTGGGCTGGACTGACGTGGACGGCGACACGCTGACCCTGAGACAGAAGAAGACCGGCGTGCAGCCTGTATGTCCGATCTTCCCCGAACTGGAGCGGGAGATGGCAACATGGGAGAAGCGGCCAGGCCCGTTCCTGCTGCAGGACAGTGGAAAGAACGCCGGGAAGGTCGTTACCACGAATCAACTGTGGAAAGTCTTCGACGCCGCACGGGAGAAGCACCCGGAACTCAAGGATGCCGTCTGGCATGGCCTGAGAGCCAACGCGGTGATCCGGCTGCGGCAGGACGGAATGAGCGCCCTGCAGATCAGCGCAACCATCGGGATGTCGGTGGAAATGGTCGAGAGATACAGCCGTCACCAAGACCGGAAGGCGGCTGCAAAGGCGGTCCTGAGGGAATACCGGGAACGCAAACTGTAAAACGCTGGAAAACTGGACACCAGAGATGCAGCAAAAACAATGTTCTAAGGAGCAGAGAATGAAGTGCAGGATTCTGTTGCCAGGCTCCTGCGGGCCCCGCCTTACGCTGCTAGGCGCAAGGGCTTAGGTTTCGATCTTGCGGACTGCTTACGCAGCCAGCGCGACCGGAGCACGGTTGTCGTTGGCAACTGTACAATCTGCACCGATATCGGTGGTAGCTCACCGAGACAAAGCAAACCCCTTTAGACGTTCGTCGATCCTGTTTCGGCCCCATTGTCCCCCAACGAGGGTGATCTGGTGGAGCCGCCGGGTACCGCCCCCGGGTCCGATCCGCTTATTACGAGCGCGTTTATGTCCATAGTCCGGATCGCTCCGGACACCCCAGATATAGGGCATGCAATCCTGTGCTGCAAGATGGCGGTCAGCCGGCGCGGCGGGTGTCCCAGGACGATGCTGCCGCTTCGGTGATCGTGTCCAGGAACAGGGCGAACTGGTTGTCCAGTTGCATCTGCGGGCGCTTCGAGAATTCGAAGGCGGCTTCAGACAGCTGCTGGTAATGCGCCTTGTCCGACCAGAGCCGCCTGACGGCGCCAACCCAGTCCTCCAGCGGCGCGTCATAGTCGAGGACAATGCCGCCCTTGCCGATCGCCTCCGGCAGGCCGCCGCGGCGCGATCCCACGACCGGGATGCCGCTGCAATGCGCTTCCGAGGCGACGCGGCCCCAAGCCTCTTCCCACTTGCTGGGAGCCAAAAGGATCCGCGTCCGGCCATAGACCGTCTTCATGTCGTTCGTCCGTCCCTCGAGCCGGACGTTCTTCAGCGGTGCGATCGTCTTTTCGATCCGAGCCCGGTGATCGTCGTCCAGCTTCCAGCTTTCCACGAACAGGAACTGGATCTCGGGGCACTGTTCGGCGATGGCCACGGCCTTTTCAAACCCTTTTTCGGCATAGGGGTTGATCAGCGTGACGAAGTCCTTGCTGCTGCCGGTGCGGTACTGCACCGGGTCGATGGTCGGCGGGATGACGACCGAATCAATGCCGAACTGGTGCTTATAGGCGCGGGCGGTGAATTCCGAATTGGCGATATAGCGGGCCGAGGTCAGTTCGCGCAGGTCGCCGCCCAGCTCGTGAAATTCGACATTGCGGAGGTAGACGACCAGCGGCACGTCGCAGGCCTGCAGCGCCTTTCCGATCGGCACGGACTTGTGGCACTGCACGACGGCCACGTCGGGCCGCAGCTTGCGGGTCGCGAACTCGGCCGCCTCCCAAGGGAACCAGGCGCGCACGACGGGATAGCCTGGATAGTCGTCGATGACCGCGGGCTGGCGCGACAGCTTCAGCTTCGCCCGGCTCTTGAAGCCGAAGAAGCCGCCACCGAACAGCGCCGCCAGCACCGACGGCTGGTGGCCCGCCGCCTGCAGCTGCCGTGCCAAGTGGTGGGTGCTGGACTGGACGCCACCGCTGAATTCGGGCGTATAGCCGTTGCCGCCCGCGAAAAGAACATTGACCATGAACGCCTTACCTTCCTGAAAACCCTGGCCCTGGGGCCGTTCGTCGCACGTTACTGTGGCAGCACCTTCGACCGGATGACCCGTTTCAGCGTCTGCAGGTCGCTTTCGTCGCCGTCCCCCGCTAGGCCCACCTGCGTCGCCCCCAGCAGCGCGCTGACCGCCATGTTGATCCAGAAGAGACTGTTCACCTTGGCATGAGTCAGGCCCTTCTTCTGGACCGTCGCCTGGGTCAGGCCCATGTCCTGGAACAGCCCCACTAAGGCCACGACCGGCGCGGCCATGGCGACGATGCCGAAGTCCTCGGGCTGGAGCAGGCGCGACAGCACGATCACCGAGGTGATCTGGCAGCCGAGCTTGACGATCTGCGCGCCGCCGGTGACAGCCGCACCCCGGCTGACGGACCGGCCGAGCGATTGCGCAGGCGGGTCGAATTGGCTGACGTCTCCGCCTGTGCTGTCTGATCCCATGTCCGATGATCGCGATGTGCCCGGTGTCGACAAGCCCCCATGCTAGAACCAGCGCCACCTGGTGACCACCCCAAATGCGGCGCTGCAGCATGAATTTCCGTAACGGCACGTCCGTGGCGCGGGGCGGCGGTCCAGAGTGGATCAGCCTGAAGCTGGATCAGGCGTGCCGCGCAACGTCAGGTCGTCGTCCAGCCATACCAAGTCGGCCGGTTGGCCGCTGGCGATGCGCCCCAGCGGCGCGCCGATCAGCCCCGCCGGAACCGAGGTCGCCATGGCCAGCGCCCGCGCCCGTGTCGCCCCCGCGCCGACCATCACCTGCATGGCACGGTCCAGCCTCAGGTCCGCACCTGCCAAGGTGCCGTCCTGGAGGGTCAGCCGGCCATCGCGGCGCAGGATGCGGCGGCCCTGCAGCGTGAACCCAGGCAGATCGGTGCCCGCCACGGCCATGCAGTCGCTGACCAGGAACAGCCCGGTCGGGCGCGCCCGCAGCGCCACCGACAGCGCGGCCGGATCGACATGGATGCCGTCGGCAATGATTCCGGCATGGGCATCGCCCGCCAAGACCGCGCCGACCAAGCCGGGCTGACGATGGCCCATCTGGCTCATGGCGTTGAAGAGGTGCGTCACCGCCGTCGCGCCTGCCGCGAAGGCTGCCTGCGCCGCGGGCAGGGAACAGTCGCTGTGGCCCAGGCTGACGATGATCCCGGCGCGGGACAGCGCTGCGATCTGGCCCGGGCTGACCGCCTCTGGCGCGACGGTCAGCATCAGCGCGGGCAGCCGGGACGCCGCCGCGATCATCTGCGACAGGTCCGTGTCCGACATTGGCCGAATCAGCGCCGGATCATGTGCGCCAGCACGCCGAGGGTCCAGGTGCGGCCCTTCCAGATGCAGGCCCAGGAAACCGGGAACGTTCCGGCGGGCGGCCTCGAACCCGGCCTGCAGGACACGCGCGGTCACCTCGGGGCGGTCGGTGATGAGCGTCGGCAGGACTCCGGCGCAGCCCAGGGCGCGATGGGCGGCGCAGATGTGGGCCAGCGCGTCCGCGTCGGTGTCGGCGCCAACCATCAGGCCCGCGCCGCCGTTGACCTGAAGGTCGACAAAGCCCGGCGCAAGAATGCCCGGTGACGGTTGAAGATCGGCCGGGCGCGGGATCACGTCCGCGATCGTCGCGCCCTCGACCACGACAACCCGTTCGGACAGCAGGTCGCAGCCGTCGAACAGCCATTCGGGCGCCAGGACGTGGCGCGTCATGGCGCGGCCCCGTCGCGGGCCAGAGACAGGGCGCCGTCGACCCCGTCGCCCAGGGCGGGTCGCACCGGCCAGTCGCCCTGCAGCCGCGCCTCATAGACCGGCCCCAGCCCGCCCGTGCAGACCACGGGCAGCCGCTGGCCGTCCTGCAGGACGCCGATGGCAGAGGAGAGTTGCACCGCGGCCTCGTCCAGGATCAGCCGCGCCGCCGGGTCGTCCGATCCGGTCAGGCGCGGCGCAAGGGTTGCGAATTCTGCCGGCGTGGCGCGGTTGCCGAAAGCGATGATCCCCTCGAATCCGCCGAACTCGTCGCGGATACCCGCCAGCAGCGGCGTGTCGGGGGCAAAGCCGTCGCCCGCGCGCATGGCCAGCCCCAGAAGCGTCCGGCCCAGGACCGCGCCGCTGCCCTCATCGCCCATCAGGAAGCCGCGCCCACCGTATTGCCGCAGCCGGCCGTCCCGCTGAACGGCGAGGACCGATCCGGTGCCGACCGCCAGCAGGATCCCGTCGGCACGGCCAAGCGCCCCGCGGGTGGCGGTGACGGCGTCGTTGACGACGCGGCTTTGCGCGAAGGGCAGGCGGGCCTGCATGGCCGCGGCGGTTTGGGCCATGCCGCCGCCCGCCAGACCCAGCACGGCGCAAAGGTCACGGGGCCGCGCCCCGGCCTCGACCATGGCGGCGGTGGCTGCGGCCAGGATGCTGACCGTGGCCCCCTGCGGATCCGAGTTGATGTTCGCGGGCCCGCCGGAGCCCCGCCCCAGGATGCGCCCATGGGCATCGGCAATGGCTGCGCGGCAGCCGGTCCCGCCGCCGTCGATTCCCAGATACAGCACCCTTCGGCCTCCTTGGCGCGCCTGCGGTTCGAACATTAGCGGCCCGGATGCACTGAGAGTGCGGCGAGGGTCAATCGTCTTGATCCGGCGCCCTGCCTGTCAGGCCGGGACGGGCATCCAATCCAGAGGTGCGGGATCCTCGCGGTGGGCAAAGCGCAGCAGGTGGCGTTCGACGACGTCGCGCAACCTCTCAAGCCGGTCGGCATCTTCGGCAGTCAGCGCCAGGCGCAGGCCGTTCGGGATGACACTGACGCGGGCCTCGCCCATCTCGAAGCGCAGTTCGGCTTGGTCGTCCGTCAGCGTGACCGGGATCTTGTGACCGAAATGCTTGGTCATCGTGCCTATCAAGGCCTGTCCGCGCACGGTGGGAAAATCAGCGATTATCTGCATTGGGACATCCTTTCGCACAAGAAGGCCCGGCTATAATACCCAATTTAAATTGTCAAGAATAAGGCGGTCATCATGATTGGCGACGGCCGGTTGACTTGCCGGACGCACAAGAACAAAAAGGGAACAAAGAACCATTCCAACAGTTGATCATCCATGCGTGACCGCAATCTTGCCCTGCTTCGTGCCCGCATCGCCCAGTTGGAAGGCGATGGCCGGCGGGTGCAGGGCGTGCTGCCCTTCGGCGTGCGCGAGTTGGACCGGCGGCTACCGCAGGGCGGGCTGGCGCTTGGTGCGCTGCACGAGGTGGCGGGCGGCGGCAACGGAACCGTCGACGGCGCGGCGGCGGCCTGTTTCGCGGCCGGCATCGCGGCACGCCTGCCGGGGCCGGTGCTCTGGTGCGTGACCCAAGCCGATTTGTTCGCGCCGGGGCTGGAGCAGGCGGGCCTGCCGCCAGGCCGGGTGATCCATGTCGAGGCGGGCGATGATCGCACGGTCCTGGCCTCGATGGAGGAAGGTCTGCGCCACGGAGGTCTTGCCGCCGTCGTGGCCGAGGTGGGGCGGCTGCCGATGATCGCTTCGCGCCGGCTGCATCTGGCGGCGAAGGCGACGGGGACCACCGGCATCGCGTTGCGCCGCTGGCGGCGGCAGGCCGAGGCGGACGATTTCGGCCAGCCCACCGCCTCGATGACGCGCTGGCGGGTGACGGAACTGCCCTCGGCGCCCTTGCCCGTCCCTGGCCTCGGCCGTGCCCGCTGGCTCGTGCAACTGGTCCGTGCGCGGGCCGGCGAATGTTTTGATCTGGAACTGGAGGCTTGCGATGGCACGGGTCATCTCGGTCTGCCTGCCGATGTGGCCGATCGACCGGCTGCGGCGGGCGGGTCCTACGCCTTCGGCTGAGACGCCGCTGATCCTGTCGGGCCGCATCGGCAACCGCCGCGTGGTGACCGCCGCCTGCGAGGCGGCGCGCGCACTTGGCCTTTTACCGGGAATGCCGGTCACCAAGGCCCAGGCGATGGTGCCGGACCTTCAGGTTCTGGCCGAAGACACCGAGGCCGACCTGGCCTCGCTGGAACGGCTGGCCCTGTGGCTGATGCAGTGCATTGCGCCCATCGTGGCGGTCGATCCGCCGGACGGGGTGGTGATCGACGCGACCGGCACCGCCCACCTGCATGGCGGCGAAGCGGCCATGCTGGAGGCGCTGCTCGGCCGCCTGACCCTGTCGGGCGTCACCGTCCGCCTTGCCTTGGCCGAGACCTGGGGCGCCGCCCATGCGCTGGCCCGCCATACCGGTCCGCTGACGATCGCCCCGGACGGCACTGCGCGCGACATGCTGGCGCCCCTGCCGCTGGCCGCCCTGCGGCTGGCCCCCGCGACGGTGCGCGGCCTGCAGGACATGGGCTTCCAGACCATCGGCGATCTGATGGCCATCCCCCGCGCCCCTCTGACCCGCCGCTTCGGTCCCGAGGTAAGGCGGCGGCTGGATCAGGCCCTTGGCGCCTCGGGCGAGCCTATCGACCCGCTGCGGCCCACTGGCCTTGCCACCACCCGCCGCGCCTTCGCTGAGCCTATTGGCGCGGCCGAGACCATCGCCCGCTACATCGGCAAGCTGGCCCGCGATCTCTGCCGCCAGCTCGAGGAACGCGGCCTCGGTGCGCGCCGTCTGGACCTGATCTGCTGGCGCGTGGACAACCACGCCCAGCCCGTCCGCGTGGGCCTTGCCGCCCCGCAGCGCGACCCGGCCCGGCTGACGCGGCTGCTGTGCGACAAGATCCCGACCATCGACCCGGGCTTCGGGATCGAGATCATGTCGCTCACCGCGACTTTGGCCGAACCCCTCGCCCCCCGTCAGGCGAGCAGCCCTCTGGAACCCGCCGCCCCCGATGTCTCGGGCCTGGTGGACGTTCTGGCCAACCGCGTCGGTGCCCGCGCCATCTTCCGCATGGCCCCCGTCGCCAGCGAGGTTCCCGAACGCAGCGTCACCCGCGTCGCCCCCCTGACCGAAATCGCCGAAGGCTGGCCGGACCACTGGCCCCGCCCCGCGCGCCTGCTGCCCCGCCCCGAGCCGATCGAGACCTTGGCGCTTCTGCCCGACCATCCGCCCAGCTGGATCGCCTGGCGCGGCACCCGCCACCGTGTCGCCCGCGCCGACGGGCCCGAACGCATCTTCGGCGAGTGGTGGAAGCGCGAGGCCGAAACCCAGGCCGTCCGCGACTATTTCCGCATCGAGGACACCGAAGGCCGCCGCTTCTGGATCTTCCGCCAAGGCGACGGCGAGGACCGCGCCACCGGTTCGATGAGCTGGTTCCTGCACGGCGTCTTCGGATGAGCTATACCGAGCTTCAGGTCAGCACGCATTTCTCGTTCCTGCGCGGCGCCTCCTCGGCGCAGGAACTGTTCAGCGTCGCCGCCCTGGTGGGAATGAAGGCGCTGGCCATCACCGACCGCAACTCCCTTGCCGGGATTGTGCGCGCCTATGAGGCCGCGGAGGACACTGGCGTCCGGCTGATCGTCGGCTGCCGGCTGGATCTGCGCTGCGGCATGTCGCTTCTGGTCTACCCGCTGGACCGGGCGGGCTATGGCCGCCTCTGCCGGCTGCTGTCCCTGGGCAAGGCGCGGGCCGGCAAGGGCGCCTGCCATCTGGACTGGCCGGACGTTCAGGCCCATGCCGAGGGGCTGTTGGCGGTCCTCGTCCCCGACATGGCGGACGACACCTGCGCCCTGCGCCTGCGCCGGCTGCGCGATGCGTTCGCGGATCGCGCCCATCTGGCGCTGACCCTGCGCCGCCGCCCGAACGACCAGCTGCGGCTGCACGACCTGTCGAACCTGGCCGCGCGGATGGGGGTGCCGACGGTGGTGACGAACGACGTGCTGTTCCACGCGCCGGGCCGCCGCATCCTGCAGGACGTGGTGACGGCGATCCGCGTGGGCACCACCGTCGATGCCCTGGGCTTTCGCCGCGAACGCCACGCCGACCGCTATCTGAAGCCCCCGGCCGAGATGGCGCGCCTGTTCGCCCGCTATCCCGAGGCCCTGGCCCGGACCGCGCAGATCGCCGCCCGCTGCCGCTTTTCCCTGGACGAGCTGCGCTATCAATACCCCGAAGAGCGTGACGACCCGGCGCTGACGCCCCAGCAGACGCTGGAGAGGCTGACCTGGGAGGGCGCGCGAGAGCGGTATCCCGGGGAACTGCCGGACAAAGTCGTCGCCTCCCTCAAGCACGAGCTGCGCCTGATCGAGAAGCTGGACTATGCGCCCTATTTCCTGACGGTGAACAGCATCGTCCGCTTTGCCCGGTCGCGCGGCATCCTCTGCCAGGGACGGGGCTCGGCGGCCAATTCGGCGATCTGCTATGTCCTGGGCATCACCTCGATCAACCCGGTCCAGGGCGACCTGCTGTTCGAGCGCTTTGTCAGCGAGGAACGCCGCGAGCCGCCCGACATCGATGTGGATTTCGAGCATGAGCGGCGCGAGGAGGTGATCCAGTGGATCTACCAAACCTATGGCCGCGACCGGGCGGCGCTGACGGCGACGGTGATCCGCTATCGCACCAAGGGTGCGCTGCGCGATGTCGGCAAAGCTCTCGGGATGCCCGAGGACGTGATCCGCGCGATTTCCTCCCAGATCTGGGCCTGGTCGGAAGAGGGCATCCCCGAAACGCTGCTGCGCGAGCTGAACCTGAACGTGGCCGACCGCCGCCTGCGCCTGATGCTGGAACTGGCCGAGCAGCTGCGCGGCACCCCCCGGCACCTGAGCCAGCATCCGGGCGGCTTCGTGCTGACCCATGACCGGCTGGACGAACTGGTCCCGATCGAGCCCGCCGCGATGGAAGACCGGCAGATCATCGAATGGGACAAGGACGACATCGACACGCTCAAGTTCATGAAGGTGGACATCCTCGCGCTCGGGATGCTGACCTGCATGGCCAAGGGGCTGGCACTGATTGCGCAGCACAAGGGCGAGCACCGCGATCTGGCCAACATTCCGCAGGGCGACGGCTCCACCTATGCGATGATCCAGAAGGCCGACACGCTCGGCACCTTTCAGATCGAGAGCCGGGCGCAGATGGCGATGCTGCCGCGCATGAAGCCGAAGAAGCTTTACGATCTGGTCATCCAGGTCGCCATCGTTCGGCCCGGCCCGATTCAGGGCGACATGGTCCACCCCTATCTCCGCCGCCGCGAGGGGCTGGAGACGGTTCATTACCCAAGGCCGGAGCTGAAGAAGGTGCTGGAAAAGACCCTCGGCGTGCCGCTGTTTCAGGAAC
Organism: Paracoccus rhizosphaerae; assembly: GCF_026162645.1. Lineage (GTDB taxonomy): Bacteria > Pseudomonadota > Alphaproteobacteria > Rhodobacterales > Rhodobacteraceae > Paracoccus > Paracoccus rhizosphaerae. Next base: position 9,089 of record NZ_JAOTBE010000049.1, on the reverse strand, counting down.
AGGCAATGCGGGTCGCCATCGAATGCGCGGGCTTCACCCCCGGCGAGGCCGACATGCTGCGCAAGTCCATGGCGACCTTCAAGTTCACCGGCGGCGTCAGCGCGTTCCGGGACAAGCTGATCGACGGCATGATCGCCCGCGGCTACGAACGCGACTTTGCCGAACGCACCTTCCGCCAGCTGGAAGGCTTCGGCTCCTACGGATTCCCCGAAAGCCACGCGGCCAGCTTCGCACTGATCGCCTATGCCTCGGCCTGGCTGAAATGTCACCATCCCGACGCCTTCTGCGCGGCGCTTCTGAACAGCCAGCCGATGGGGTTCTACGCTCCCGCGCAGATCGTCCGGGACGCGCGGGATCATGGGGTCGAAGTCCGCCCGGTCTGCGTCAACGCCTCCCGCTGGGACTGCACGCTGGAGCCGAGCGGCAGGCTCGAGGACGAAGGCAGCCGCTTTGCCGTCCGCCTTGGGCTGCGCATGGTCAAGGGCCTGCGAGAGGCCCATGCCACCGCCATCGTGCTGGCCGGGGCCGAACGGCACTTCGCCTCGGTCGCGGATCTGTGGCGGCGCGCCCGCGTGCCGGTCGCGGCCCTGACCATCCTGGCCGAGGCCGACGCCTTCGGGTCGCTTGGCCTGACCCGAAGGCAGGCGCTGTGGGCGATCCGGGGGCTGCCGGACGCCGACCTGCCGCTGTTCGCCATGCTGCGCGACGACGGCCCCGATGCCGCCGGGCACGAACCCGCCGTCCCCCTGCGCCCCATGCCGGCGGGCCGCGAGGTGGTCGAGGATTACAGCCGCACCGGCCTGTCGCTGCGCCGCCACCCGGTCGCCTTCCTGCGCGACGGCCTGGCCCGCCGCCGCATCCGCACCTGCGCCGAGGCGATGTCGTCACCCGGCGGCCGCTGGATCGAGACCGCCGGCCTGGTGCTGGTCCGCCAGCGCCCCGGATCGGCCAAGGGCGTCATGTTCATCACGCTGGAGGACGAGACCGGCATCGCAAACCTAGTCGTCTGGCCCAAGGTCTTCGAGGCCTACCGCCGCATCGTCCTGGGGGCCGGGATGATCGGCATCGCCGGCCGCGTCCAGCGCAGCGGGGAAATCGTCCACCTGGTCGTGCATCGCATCACCGACCTGTCAGCGGACCTCGCCAGCGTGGGGCAGCAGGGCGCCTTTCCCCTGCCGCACGGCCGCGGAGACGAATTTCACCGCGGCGCGCCGCCGCCCGACCCGCGCAGCCCCGCGGGGCCGAAACCGCGCGACATGTACATCCGCGACCTGCACCTGGACAGCATCAGTGTGAAGACGCGCGACTTCCGCTGAGCCCACGGCCCGGCTGGCCGCCAAAGGAACGGGGCACCGACACCCGGCGTTGCCTTGCCGTAATCGCCAAGGGGCACTCGCATGGAAGTCGAACTGAAGCTGCTGGTGGTCGATCACGCCGACCGGCTTGGTGGTTCAGAGCTGCTGCCGGACAAGGGGAAGGCGGTGCGGCAGCGCTCGACCTATTTCGACACCGCCGACAGGGCGCTTTCGACGGCGGGCGTGTCGCTGCGGATCCGGCAGGCCGGCACGGACCGCACGCAGACGGTCAAGTCCTCGGCCACGTCGTCCGTCGGGCTGTTCTCTCGGCAGGAATGGGAAAAGCCGGCTGACGGCGATCTGCCGCGCATCGACGGCGAAACGCCGGTGGCCGACCTCGTCGAACCCTCCCAGCCGCTGATGCGGGTCTTCCAGGTCGACGTGACCCGCCGCATCTGGAACATCCGCGCCGACGACAGCCAGATCGAGGCCGTGCTGGACCGGGGCGACATCAGCTCGGGCGACCGGCGCACACCGGTCTGCGAACTGGAGCTTGAGTTGAAATCGGGCAAAGCCGCCCCCTTGTTCGACCTGGCCCGCAAGCTGGACGCCATGGCGCCGCTGCGCCTAGCTGTCCTCTCCAAGGCCGAACGCGGGCATCGCCTGACACAGGCACAGCGCGGCAGCATCAAGGCAAAGACCGTCCCGTTGTCGCGCGACATGACGGCGGCGGAGGCGCTGCAGGCGATCCTTCAGGATTGCCTGGCGCAGTTCCGCCTGAACGAGGACCTGTTGCTGGACAGTCGCGCGCCCGAGCCGCTGCACCAGGCGCGCGTGGCGCTGCGGCGGATGCGATCGGCATTCTCGATCTTCAAGCCGCTGTTGGGGGCGGATCAGGCCCGAGACCTGCGCGACCGCCTCGGCCGCCTTTCCAAGGAGCTTGGGCAGGCCCGCGACCTGGACGTGCTGATGCAGCGCGCCGATCCCGGCCCGCTGCGCGATCGGATCCTGCGCGAACGCGAGGCGGCCTATGACCACGTGACCGAGGTCCTGCAGCGACCGGAAACGCGCGCGCTGATGCTGGACCTGGTCGAGTGGCTGAACTGCGGCCCCTGGCTGACCGAATCCACCATCGCCGACCAGCGCGCCCAGCCGGCACGGGACTTTGCCGCCGGAGCGCTGAGGCGGTTTCGCCGCAAGGTCAAGAAGAAGGGCCGCCATCTGGCCAACCTGGACGACGCGGCGCGGCACGAGCTTCGCAAGGACGCCAAGAAGCTGCGCTATGCGACGGGCTTCTTCAAGGATCTGTTCGACGGCAAGAAAGAGCGGTCGCGACAGAAGGCCTTCATCGGCGCGCTGAAGAAGGTCCAGGACAAGCTGGGCGCGCTGAACGACCTGGCAACAGCGCCACAACTGCTTGACCGCCTTGGGCTGAGCGGAGATTCCGATTCGGCGGTGCTGCTGGCGCGCGGCAGGAAAAAGTCGCTGCTCTCGAAGGCCGAAAGCTCGCATCGCGATCTGATCGACGCCCGCCGTTACTGGAAATAGCGCAGGCAGCGGCGGTTCGCCGGTTACCGTCATGGCCTGCAGTTCCACATCTGTTCCCTTCGGGCGAGAGAGGCTATGCTCGGACGCGACATCGACCCGGCCGGCATCATTGCAGAAGAAACTCCACCTTTTCGCGCGCAGCCTGGCTTGGTTCGCGATGGCTCTCTGCACCCTGATCACCGGGCTGGGCGTGCTGCGGCTGGCCGACCTTCACCGCAAGCAGGAGGCGCTGCTGGCACTGGGCTGCGCGCTTGTGCTGCTGCCCAGTTGGGTGCTGCGCCGGCCCGGCCGCAGGCGTCGGCGCAAGGCGCTGCCACGACGTCGGGCGTCACGCCCCAGCGTGCGCAAGCCGCGCCCGCCTTCGACCGTCGGAATACCAAGCGACGGGCATGATTTCGAACTGTGGGTCGCGCGACGCCTGCGCCAGCAGGGTTGGCGGACGCGGCTGACGCAGGCCAGCGGCGACCAGGGCATCGACATCATCGCGACCATGGGGCGGACCAGGGTCGGCATCCAGTGCAAGCGCTACAAGGGCTCGGTCGGCAACAAGGCCGTGCAAGAGGCGATGGCTGGCAAGGTCTTTCACGGACTTCACGTCGCAGCGGTGGTCACCACCGGCACCTATACTCGCGGCGCCGAGGAACTGGCGCGCAAGGCTGGCGTCCACCTGTTCGACGTGGACGACATCGCCGAGATCCGGCAGTTGATCGGGCGCTGACCCCCCGCCGATTGCGGCGACGTCCCTGAGGTCCGAGCGATGCCGGGCCGGCGTGCAGCCTGCTGCCACCTGTGTGCCTGGGCCAGCTTGGACGGGCCGGAACTGTGCCCATGCCCGGACGAAACCCCCTGTTCAGCAGGGGCACCTGTCTGAAAGTTGTGTCGCGCGCAAGATTTCGGATCTTGCCAAAACGCATTCTTCGCGCATCCTGCAGGCTTTGAGTGTTCGGGCCCTGTCGGCCCATGTTGAGGGTTTCATGTTTTCGCTTCGACCGATGAATGCCTATCTGCGACGCCTTTCCGGCAGAGGCGCACCGGACCTGTTCGCCGCGGCGCAGGAAACTTGGGAGGTCGCGCCCGGCTCGGGACGGTATGTGCCGCCAGCCCTGTTCCTGCCGGGCCAGATCGAGCGCATCAGGACGACCGAATTTGCGCCGCTGGACATCGTCGCCAAGGCCTTCCGCGGCGACTACGACACCTTCGAGGATGCGACGGTGGGGGCGCGTCTAAGAAACGTCGATCTTGTCGACGGGGTGCTTTACGCGGACGGCGCACAGCGGCACCTGCGGGCCAAGTCGTCGCGCCCCTTGGCCTATCGTGTCCCCACCGAGATCATGAGCGGCGCGATGTACGAAAGCTGGGTCGGCAACCGGTGGTTCGGAAACTGGCTCAGCGATGACATCATGGCTTATCTGCTGGCCGAAACCGCCGGCACCGTCGTCACCAGCCGCACCCGGCGGACGGGGCATGTGCCGCGCTACGAGGAACTGCTGGGGATGGACCCGCTGCGCCGCGATCGGGTGCATTTCGACGAACTGATCCTGTTCGAGGATCTGCCGCACAATGCGGGCAAGTCGCGCCGCTGCGCTGAGGTGCGGCGCCGGCTGCTTGCGGGCCGACGCTGCCAGCCCACAGCGGGCGTCTTCCTGCTGCGCGGAGACAGCGGTGATGCCCGCGTCATGACCAATGAACGCCAGATCGCCGACGAACTGGCGCGGACCTATGGCTTCCATGTCCTTGACCCGGCAACCGCGACCGTCGACGAAATCGTCGAGCTGTGCGGCCATGCGCAGGTCGTCGCCGGGGTCGAGGGAAGCCACCTTGTCCACGGCCTCGTCGTGATGCCGCCCCGGGCGACGCTGCTGGTCTTCCAGCCGCCCGACAGGACCGTAGCCGCGCTGAAAACCATTACCGACCGGCAGGAACAGCGGTACGCTTTCATTGTCGGAGAGGGAACGAGCGACGCCTTCTCGGTCGATTGGATCGAGGTCAGGCGCACGCTGGACCTGATCGCCAAGGCTGGCGAACCCCGCCTGCAGGAGGTGGCCGCCGTCGGTTCCTGATTGGTGGATGAGCCTGCACCCGGTCGCTTCGTGACCGGGTGTGCACCGCTTGCATGGAAAATCTTCGGCGGCAGGGCTGCGGCGTCAGTTGAAGCCACGATCACTCAAGGCCAACCATTTGTCTGAATCGCGGGAGCTGCGGGGCTAGCGTCGCGATTCCCTGCCGCTTTCCATGTTCCTCAGGCGCCAGCGTCACCGATTCCGTTGGGAATCCTGTCGCGGTGGACGGAGACGTCCCTCATCGTGTCGCCGGTCATCAACACCTCGCGCGGGGGTGTGTGACTGATGAAGTGGATCGGGCTGGCCGTGGGGCCATAGGCGCCGCTGGAGTGCAGCGCGATCACGTCGCCTTCGGCCAGCAGGGGCAGCATCACGGCGCTGGCAAGCCGGTCGATCGAGGTGCAGAGGGGGCCGACAAGATTGTACTTGTCCGTCGCCTCGCCGCCGCCGATCCGGTGCATCCGGTAGTTCCGGTGAATGACCATCCCGAAATGGCCGGAGGCCGGCAGGTGGTTGTTCATGCCCCCGTCGCAGATCCCGATCGTATGCCCGCGAGAAGGCTTGATGGCGACGACGCTGGTCAGGAAGTACCCAGCTTCGCCGACGAGGAAGCGCCCAAGCTCGAGGATCAGCCGGGATGCGGCAAAGCGCGGCTCGGCGCGGAAAGCCTCGAGGTCGGCGCGGATGCCGTCTGCAACCTCATCCAGATCGAGCGCAGTATCACCGGCATGGTAGGGGATGCCCAGCCCCGAGCCAAAGACCAGCTTCCGCGGCGTGATGTCGTAGCGCTCGCAGATGTCGCGGAAGACGGACATGAAGATGCGATAGTTTTCGCAAATCGCCTGCGGTTTCAGGCACTGGGTGCCGGAATAGATGTGCAGCCCCACAACGTTCAGGTGCGGCAGAGCCAGCACCGCCGGAAGGTCCTGATCGACCGTTTCGATGTCGAAGCCGAAGGCACTGGGCCGGCCCGCCATGTGATCGCCGAACCCTTTCGGCACGGTCGCCGGGGCCAGGCGGATCAGGATGTCCTGGGTCCGTCCGGCCTCCCCTGCAAGGCGGCTGGCAATCTGGGCTTCCCGCAGGTTTTCGACCACCAGTTCGCCGACGCCGCAGTCGATCGCCTCGGCGATCTCGGCCAGGCGCTTGCCGGGGCCGGTGAAGCTGGCGCGAAGCGGGTCCCAGCCCGACTGCCGTGCCAGCCGCAGTTCACCGACCGAGGAGACGTCGATCAGATCGACACGTCCCGCCAGCCATTCCAGAAGCGCAGGGTTCGGGTTGCACTTCATTGCATAACTGAGTTCGAACCAAGGTCCCAACGCCGCCCGGATCCGGTTCAACCGGTCCTCGATCGCGTCGGTCAGATAGACATAGGTCGGGGTCCCGTACCTCTGCGCAACCTTTCCCAGCCGGACGTCAAGATCGCTCATGTCACTGCTGGCTTGCAGCATAGTCGACGATCCGCTGCACGCTGTCGAAGTTCTCGAGCGTCACGTCCCGGGGGTGCACCTCGATCCGCGCGGTTTCCTCGACGAAGCCGATGACGTTCATCATCGCGACCGAATCGAGCATCCCGGTCGAGAACAGCTCGGTCGAGGGATCGATCGGTTCGTCGACGTTCATGGAGTCCTTCAGGAACGCGGTGAGGTTGTCGATCGTGATTGTCATGCGCCAGCACACCTTCTTCTACGTAACGTAATGGTCATTCGCCGCCGCCGCCGGATGCCGCTTTCGATGCCTTGATCACGGCGGGCCGGTCAAGCTTGCCGCTGGCCGTCCGTGGCATCGCGCCCGGCCATTCGTGGATGTGGCGCGGAACCATGTAGTGCGGCATCGATCTGCGGCAATGGGCCAGAAGTTTCCCATGCTCGAATCCGTCCTGCGGCGTGATCGCCACATGGACCACCTGGCCCATGTCGTGATCCTCGACGCCATAGGCGACGACGTCCAGGACCATCCCGCTTTGCGACACCAGATCCTCGACCTCGGTCGGGCTCAGCCGGAAGCCGCTGGTCTTGATCATGTCGTCGATGCGCCCGATGAACCACAGATCGCCGTCGTCGTCCACGCGCACCAGATCGCCGCTGTAGACGACAGGCGCGTCGCCAAGAAGATCGGCCAGCTCCGGACATGGGCGGATCTTCTGTCGCGTCAGCTCGGGCTGCTGCCAATAGCCCAGGCTGACGAGGGGGCCGCCGTGGACAAGCTCTCCCTGCTCGCCGGGGCCGGCGCGGCCCCTGCCGTGCTGGATCACGTGAACCTGCGCATTCGGAATGGCCTGGCCGATCGAGCCCTTCTTGGATGCGAACTTCGAAGGTGGCAGATAGGTCGAGCGGAACGCCTCGGTCAGGCCGTACATCAGGAAGATATCGATACCGGGGAAGACGTGGGGCATCCGTTCCAGGATGTCGGGCGGGATCTTTCCGCCGGTGTTCGTGATCAGGCGCAGCGAGGGCAATTCTTCCGGCTGCTGATCCAGATAGCGCACCACCTGGTTCCACAGCGGCGGCACCCCGGCGAAGCCGGTGACGCCGTGGTCGCGGATCGACCGGACAAGCTCGCTCGGCATCGCGACGGGCTGGTGGACCACGCTGCCGCCGGTCATCAGCATCGTCGTCAGCTGGTTCAGCCCTGCGTCGAAGCTGTAGGGCAGGACCGACAAAAGCCGGTCGTCCGCATGAAGCCCAAGATAGGCGATCACCGATTCGGCGCCGATGCGGATGTTGCGATGGCTGAGCATCACGCCCTTCGGCATCCCTGTCGATCCCGACGTATAGATGATCATCGCCAGATCGTCGCCCGCAGGCGCAGCCTCCTGCGCCTCTCCAGTGACGGACTGATCCCGCCACAGGCTGCAGAGGTCGTGCGGCGGGGCGCCGTCGCCCAGAAGCAGCACACCGACGAAGGCGGGCGGCAGCGCCCCGCCATGCAGGTCCTTCAGCGCGGCGTGCCGCGTGACCAGCGCACGTGCGCCCGAGTTTTCGGCCACATAGGCAAGCTGCTGCGCTGTCCACTGATGGTTGACGTTCACCACCACCGCGCCGATCTTCGCGACGCCGAACATGGCGGCGACCTCCTCGATCCCCTTGCGTAGGTGAACGATGACCCTGTCGCCCGCGCGGATGCCGATGCGCGTCAGATAGTCCGCCACCACATCGGCTTCAGCGACCAGTTCGGCATAGGTGACCGACCGCGCCGCATCGATCAGCGCCGTCTTGGACCGATTGGCGGACAGGTTGTCCGCCAGCAGGCGATAGATGCTTGTACTTGCCATGTCAGCGCAACTTTTCTGCAAGGGCGTCTGGCTGGGCGTCATCGCCCGCTCCGCCGCCTTGAATGGCGTCAACCGGGGATAGATCCGTGCCGGCGAACCGAAGACCGTCGAATCCGATGGGACGTTGGTCGCGACGGCCGTGTTGGCCCCAATCCTGACGCGGTCTCCGATGCGGATACCCCCCAGGATGGTCGAGTTGACGCCGATGAAGACATCGTCTCCGATCACTGGCGCGCCTGCCCCCATGTTCGTGCCGATCGTGACGTTGTGCATGACGCCGCAGCGATCGCCGATCACTACGTCCGGATGGATCGAGAGCGACCCCTCGGCGTGAATGATATGGAAGTCGTCCCCAATCTGGACCTGTGGCGGGATCCAGATCTTCGTCACGTTAAGGACGGTGATCTTCAGGAAGCCATAGACCTTGTTCGCCAGTGCGCGAGCGACGCTGTTCCGCCGCTGGCTGGCCCACCGGCCGAACCGGTATATCTCGAGCGAGATAAAGGCAGGCTCGGTGATGCTTCCGCCATGACGGCGAAGGTCATCTTTTACCAGTTCAAACACCTAATGATCCTTGCTCACGCGCACATGCCTCCAATCACATCAGCACCCCTTCAAAAATCGTGCAAGAGGAATCATGGTTAAGATGATATCGTTGGTCTTGCTGTCTTTAAGCTGTGTCCCCGGCTGGTGGAGGAAGGGCGTAGGGATGCTCCGTAGCAGGCAGATGGCGCTGAAACATGCCGCCCGTCGACGCGACGCAATTTTTTCTTTCCCACGTCGATTTTTCCCTTGCACCCGTGTTTTAGTCTCTCTAAATACCGCTTCACCGAAGGCGGGGACGCTTGAGGGGCCGGGACGGCGGAGCGGATGGCTTTGCATCTCGGGAGAGAATTTTGGGATGGATGACCG
>NZ_JAOTBE010000048.1 GCF_026162645.1 Paracoccus rhizosphaerae | reverse complement strand
GAGGCCTTCGCCCGCATCGACACCGAGGAGATCGACCCCATTCTCAGCATAACCACGAAAGCCGCCTGATCATGCCCTCAGGCCTCCCGGGAAATTACACCAGCTTGACGGACGTGACCGTGATGCGTCAGGATACGATGCTACAGTTCGGTCCTGGGACACGTGACCATCTCGCAGGTTTTCGACAGATCCTGAGTGTCGCTGGTGCGAGCCACCAGCGGGTCGTGAAAGACCTGGACGGCCCCGATCTGCAGCATTCGCAGGATCACCTGCGCATCCTTTGGGCCGTCTCCGGGCTTACGCGGCCCCACTAGGGCCACGGTCCCTCCGACTGTCCCAGCAGTTGTGCAGCGCCTCCCGGGTGCGGACGAGGGCGACGGAAGACACGAGCCTCAACTCGAAACCAGCGGCGCCGAGGGCGAACGTCAGCGGCCAGTGATAGTTGCCGGCAAGCCGATGCCTTGACCATTGAGCCCGATCTTGGCCGGGAGATCGAAGCTCCGCAGGATCCCTATCAGGCGCCGATAATCGTGGGCGGTGTTCAGCACCGTGATCCGGCGGCGGCGTGACTTGCCAGGCACGGCGATCAGCACCTCGTGCCGGTTGTTGGAAATGTCGATGCCTGCAAGAACGCGGGCAGCCGTCGCAATAGTGGCCTTGATCTTGGCCGGATCTCGCTCAGCAGTGTGGCGCCAAACCAGCATAGAGACGTGAGCCCCGGCTATGGCCGTCCGCTGCGCAACTTGAGGGCTACGCATGCGGCCATAGCCCGCTTTAGCGCTTCATTCACAACATGCTATGGTCCGGAGTCCGTCACCACGACGGTTTGGGACGGAATGGCCGCCGTCGGTGCAAAGGCCTATGTCGACTTGGGGTCGCATTAGCAGAACAGCTTTTGTCAAAGCCTCAACGCGAAGCCCAAGGACGAGTTGCTGACCGAGGAGATCTTCTACAGCTCGACCGAAGCGCGGATCGTCATCGAGAAATGGCTGAAGCATTGCAATACCAAGCGCCCGCACTCATCCCGGCTTATCGGCCGACAGCTCCGGAGGTCGTGCAATGGCCGGCTTCGCCATTCAAAACCGCTTCGCCGGCCACCACGACCATAGTTCCCAGGCGCCTCATGAACTAAGACTGAAAGCGGACCTCTTCATCGGGGCTGGTTCTAAGTCCAGTCAAAGACCATAGATCGCTTGAGCCTCCAACCGCCGTTGGCGGACAACCACATAATTCGATGCAGCCGTGAGTGGGCGAACGCCTTGCAGACATGCTGCTTCAGACGAACTGCTCGCGCAGAAGGCGCTCATCCAGGCCGTGGCCGGGATCGAAGAGCAGCCGGTGGCTGATGTCGGACGCGCTTCGGATCTGGACGCGGATCACGTTGCGGACCGAGCGGCTGTCAGCGTCGGCCATGACCGGGCGACGGGCGGGGTTCAGGACCTCGACCACCACTTCGGCCTCTTTCGGCAGCAGGGCGCCGCGCCACCGGCGAGGGCGGAAGGGCGCAATGGCGGTCAGGGCCAGAACCTCGGCCCCGATGGGCAGGATCGGACCGTGCGCGGAATAGTTGTAGGCGGTGGACCCGGCCGGGGTTGCAACAAGCGCACCGTCGCAGACCAGCTCCTCCATCCGCATGCGGCCATCGACGTGGATCCGCAGCTTCGCCGCCTGCGGACCCTCGCGCAGAAGGCTGACCTCGTTGATCGCCAGGGCCTCGTGGCAGGTGCCGTCGGCGCAGGTCGCGCGCATCCGCAGAGGGTTGATCGAGGTCTCTTCGGCCTCGGCCAGCCGCGCGGGCAGGTCGTCGTCTGCAAAGGCGTTCATCAGAAAGCCCACCGTGCCGCGGTTCATGCCATAGACCGGAACGCCCAGCCCCTGCGTGACATGCAGTGTCTGCAGCATGAACCCGTCGCCACCAAGCGCCACCACGACGTCAGCGCGGTCCAGCGGCGTGTCGCCATAGCGGGCGGTCAGCGTGGTCAACGCCTCGCGGGCCAGTTCGGCATGGCTTGCCGTGAAATGTATCCTGGGCGTCATGGACCGCGTCATTCCTGTTCGCCTGCACCATCACGCGGGGCCGCGCCGATGACAAGCCCCGGCGAGTCGCCGCTTTTGTCACTTTTCGCACCGCGACCGTTGCGATAGAAGACGCCAACCGCCGCCCCTGCAACCGAAAGGACCGAGGACGATGAACGCCCCGACCCGCGACAACGGCTTCTTCACCGAAACTCTGGCCAGCCGCGATCCCGACATCGCGCAGGCTGTCACTCAGGAACTGGGGCGTCAGCGCGACGAGATCGAGCTGATCGCGTCCGAAAACATCGTCAGCCGCGCCGTGCTTGAGGCGCAGGGATCGGTCCTGACGAACAAATATGCCGAAGGGTATCCGGGCAAGCGCTATTACGGCGGCTGCCAGTTCGTCGACATCGCCGAGAACCTGGCCATCGACCGCGCCAAGCAACTGTTCGGCTGCGAATTCGCCAACGTCCAGCCGAACAGCGGCAGCCAGATGAACCAGGCCGTGTTCCTTGCCCTGCTGCAGCCGGGCGACACGTTCATGGGACTGGACCTGAACTCGGGCGGTCACCTGACCCACGGATCGCCAGTCAACATGTCGGGCAAGTGGTTCAACGTGGTCAGCTATGGCGTGCGCCAGCAGGACCAGCAGCTGGACATGGAGGCGATCGCCGAAAGCGCCCGCCAGCACAAGCCCAAGCTGATCATCGCCGGCGGCACGGCCTATAGCCGGGTCTGGGACTGGGCCGCCTTCCGCAAGATCGCGGACGAGGTCGGCGCCTACCTGATGGTGGACATGGCCCATATCGCGGGCCTGGTGGCCGGCGGCGTGCACCCCTCGCCCGTCCCGCATGCCCATGTCGTGACCTCGACCACGCACAAGTCGCTGCGCGGCCCGCGCGGCGGTCTGATTCTGACCAACGACGCCGAGATCGCCAAGAAGGTGAACAGCGCCGTCTTCCCCGGCCTTCAGGGCGGTCCGCTGATGCACGTCATCGCTGCCAAGGCCGTCGCCTTCGGCGAGGCGCTGCGCCCCGAGTTCAAGAGCTATGCGGCACAGGTCGTCAAGAACGCCCAAGCGATGGCGGACGAGCTGATGAAGGGCGGCATTGACATCGTGTCGGGCGGTACCGACAACCACCTGTGCCTGGCCGACCTGCGCCCGAAGAAAGTGACCGGCAAGGCGACCGAGGCCGCGCTTGGCCGCGCGCACATCACCTGCAACAAGAACGGTGTGCCGTTCGATCCGGAAAAGCCCTTCGTTACCTCGGGCATCCGCCTGGGCGCGCCTGCGGGCACGACGCGCGGCTTTGCTGAGGCCGAGTTCCGGCAGATCGCCCGCTGGATCGTCGAGGTCGTGGACGGACTGGCCGCGCATGGCGAAGACGGCAATGCCGACGTCGAGGCGAAGGTCCGCGCCGAAGTCTCGGAACTCTGCGGTCGCTTCCCGCTCTATCCCAACCTTTGATCATGGTCCCGCCGCCCCGACAGGCGGCGGGCCATCAGCCGTAACGCCAGTCACGCTTGCCAGCGTGGCTTGCGCTTGTCGAAGAAGGCGGCGATCCCCTCGGGCGCCTCGGTCCCCTGCCATACCGTGACAAGACGATCGACGCTGTCGTTGATGACGGCGTCGTCGATTACCGGGCCAAGCGACCGGCACTGGGCCTTGGCGGCCGCGACGGCTGCCGGCGCGGCATCGAGAAACGGCGCGACCTCGGCCTCGACCGCGGCGTCGAGGTCTTCGGGCGCGACCGCGCGTGCCGCAAGGTTCAACGTGACCGCCTCGGCCGCATCGAAGATCCGGGCCGAGAAGAAGACGCGGCGCGCCATCGGCTCGCCCATCCGGGCGACCACATAGGGTCCGATCGTCGCCGGGATCAGGCCAAGCCGCACCTCGGTCAGTCCGAACTTCGCGGTCGTCGCGGCGATCGCGATGTCGCAGACCGACATGATGCCCACGCCGCCGCCGAAGGCATTGCCGTGCACGCGCGCAATCAGCGGCTTGGGCATCAGGTTCAGCGCCGACAGCATGCCGGCCAGCGCATGGGCGCCATTCCTCCGTGTCGCCTCATCGGCGTCCATCTGCTGGCGCATCCAGCCGAGGTCGCCGCCGGCGCAGAAGCTGGCGCCTTCCGCAGCCACGACGACCACCCGTACCGCCGGGTCCGCGCCAAACGCGGCCGCGGCCTCGGTCAACTCGTCCATCATCTGGCGGGACAGCGCGTTGTGCTTTTGGGGCCGCGCCAGCCACAGCGTTGCGATGCCGCGCGCGTCGGTCTCGATCCGGATTGTCTCAGGCATCGGCATTCCCCCGCAAGGCGCGCGCCATGTCGGCCGCGCGCCGGATGATGTGCATGTTCAGCCCATGTACGAAGCCGCAGGCCGACAGATGCGCCGCCAGCGTCTCGGTCGCGACGTTGCCCGCCGCACCCGGCGCATAGGGGCAGCCCCCCAGACCGCCGACGGCCGCATCGAAGATCCTCAGGCCCCGCGCCAGACTGGCATCGACATTGTCCAGCGCCCGGCCCGCCGTGTCGTGGAAATGGCCTGCCAGCCGGTCTGCTGGAAGCTCGTCCAGGACCGCCGACAGCATGGCATCGACAGTTTCGGGGCGGCCTTGGCCGATGGTGTCTCCAAGGCTGATCTCGGCACACCCCATGTCCCGCAGGGCGGCGGCGACCCTGGCGACCTGAGCCGGCGGCGTGGGTCCGTCGAAGGGGCAGTCCGTGACCACGCTGACATAGCCCCGCAATGCGATCCCGTCTGCCTGTGCGGCCTCGGCCACAGGGGCTAGGCGCTCGAGGCTTTCTGCGATCGAGGCGTTCAGGTTCGCGCGGCTGAAGCCTTCGGACGCGCTGGCGAAAATCGCAACCTCGTCGGCGCCAGCGGCCCGCGCGGCTTGATACCCGCGCAGGTTCGGCGTCAGGACGGCATAGCGAATGCCCGGGGCGCGCGTCATACCAGCCATGACCTCGGCCGCGTCGGCCAGCTGCGGCACCCATTTGGGCGACACGAAGCTTGTCACCTCGATGCGACGGAAGCCCCCCTGCGACAACAAGTCCACCAGCGCAATCTTCTGCGCCGCAGGGATCAGCCGCTTTTCGTTCTGCAGCCCGTCGCGCGGGCCCATCTCGAAGATCTCGACGCGCTCAGTCATCGACGGCCTCCAGGCGGATCAGCGGTGCGCCGGCCTCAACCTGATCGCCGGCCGCGGCCAGAACCTCGGCCACCAGGCCGTCGCGGGACGCGGTCAGGCTGTGCTCCATCTTCATGGCTTCCAGCACGACCAGCCTGTCGCCGGCCGCCACCTGCTGCCCCTGCGTGACATGGACGGCCTTGACCAGACCGGGCATCGGAGAGCGGGTCAGCCCATCGCCCGCATCGTCGGCGCCGGTGCGCGCCAGCGGATCAAGCGCCGTCAGATGCACGGTGCGGCCGCCGAAGACGCTGACCCCTGCCCCGTGGCTGACGATGCGTTCACGGCAGAGATCGCCGTCGACCCACCAGCGGTCGCCCTGCCAGCGCACCTCATGCGACCGGTCCAGCGTCACGCGCGCGACACCGGGGCCCAGAACCTCCAGCACGGCCTGTCCGCCGTCCCAGGCCACCGTCCGCCGCAGAGGCTGCCACAGCGTCGCGCCGCCACGAACCGCAGGATCGGCCAGCCCCGCGAGCCCAACGACCCCCAGCACCAGCGCCCGAGCATCTGGCGCCGAATCCGCGATTAGCGTGTCCAGGTCACGGGCGATCAGGCCGGTGTCGACCTGACCGCGGCGGAAACCGTCATGCCGCGCCAACGCGATCAGGAAATCAAGGTTCGTGACCGAGCCTGCGACCTCGGTATCGACCAGCGCCTGTTCCAGCGCCCGCAAGGCCACCGCACGTGTCGCCCCATGCGTCACCACCTTGGCGATCATGGGATCGTACCAAGGGCTGATGCTGTCTCCGGGCCGGACACCCGTCTCGATCCGCGCACCTTGTGGGAAATGCAGATGGGCCAGTCGCCCGGTCGCGGGCAGGAAGCCCGCCGGCACATCCTCGGCATAGAGCCGCGCCTCGAAGGCGTGGCCGCGGATGGTGAGGTCTTCCTGACGCGCTGGAAGACTTTCGCCGCTGGCCACGCGCAGCTGCCATTCGACCAGGTCGATGCCGGTGATCGCCTCGGTCACCGGATGCTCGACCTGCAGGCGGGTGTTCATTTCCATGAACCAGAACCGGTCAGGCCGCAGGCCGTCGCTGCCGTCGACGATGAACTCGATCGTGCCTGCGCCGGCATAGCCGATCGCCTCGGCTGCCCTGACAGCCGCCTGTCCCATCGCATCGCGCATCTGGGGCGTCATGCCGGGGGCCGGCGCTTCTTCGATGACCTTCTGGTGGCGTCGCTGCAAGGAACAGTCTCGCTCGAACAGGTGCACGGCCCGGGTGCCGTCGCCGAAGACCTGAACCTCGATATGGCGTGGCGACTGGACGTATTTCTCGACCAGGACGTCAGCGTTGCCAAAGGCCTTCCGGGCCTCGGACTGCGCCGATTCCAGCGCCTCGGGGAACTTCGCGGGGCTGTCGACCTGCCGCATGCCCTTGCCGCCGCCACCGGCCACCGCCTTGATCAGCACGGGATAGCCGATCTGGTCGGCAGCCTGCGCCAGACGCGCCGGGTCTTGGTCGGAACCATGGTAACCCGGAACGACGGGAACGCCCGCCTCCTCCATCAGCGCCTTGGCCGCGTCCTTCAGGCCCATGGCGCGGATGGCTTGGGCAGATGGGCCGATGAAGACCAGGCCGGCGGCCTCGACGGCATCCACGAAATCCGGGTTCTCGGACAGGAAGCCATAGCCCGGATGGATCGCATGCGCGCCAGTGGCCTTGGCGGCGGCAATGATCGCATCGCCCCGCAGATAGCTGTCGGCAGGCGCAGGGCCGCCCAGGTGCACCGCCTGGTCAGCCATTGCCACATGCCGTGCCGCCCGGTCGGCATCGGAATAGACGGCGACCGTCGCGACCCCCATGCGCCGGCAGGTGTCGATCACCCGACAGGCAATCTCGCCTCGGTTGGCGATCAGGATCTTGTCGAACATGGCTGCCCCCTTCTTGAACGCCCGCCGTATCTTCTGTGCAAAGTGATATCCGCCATGGTCACGCTCACATCCGGAACAGGCCAAAGCGCGTCGGCGCGATGGGCGCGTTCAGCGACGCCCGCAGCGACAGCGCCAGGACATCGCGCGTCTTGCGCGGGTCGATGATCCCGTCGTCCCAGAGCCGGGCAGAGGCATAGAGCGGGTGCGACTGCCGCTCGAACATCTCGATAGTCGGGCGCTTGAACTCGGCCTCCTCCTCGGGCAGCCAAGTGCCGCCCTGCCGCTCGATCCCTTCGCGGCGGACGGTTGCCAGGACGCCCGCCGCCTGTTCCCCGCCCATCACGCTGATGCGGCTGTTGGGCCAGGTCCAAAGGAAGCGCGGCGAATAGGCCCGCCCCGCCATGCCATAGTTGCCGGCGCCGAAGCTGCCGCCGACCAGCATGGTGATCTTGGGGACGCTGGTCGTGGCCACGGCTGTGACCATCTTGGCGCCGTGGCGGGCGATGCCCTCGTTCTCGTATTTGCGACCGACCATGAAGCCGGTGATGTTCTGCAGGAACACCAGCGGAATGCCGCGCTGGCTGCAGAGTTCGATGAAATGCGCGCCCTTCTGCGCGGCCTCGCTGAAGAGGACGCCGTTGTTGGCGACGATGCCCACGGGGCATCCCTCGACATGGGCGAAGCCCGTCACCAAGGTCTCGCCGAAGCGGGCCTTGAACTCGTCGAAGCGCGATCCGTCGACGACGCGGGCGATCACCTCGCGGATGTCATAGGGGGTGCGCAGGTCGGCGGGAACGACGCCCAGGATCTCCTCGGGGTCATGGGCGGGCAGTTCCGGCGACTGCCATTGCAACGTGTCGGGCATCCGGCGGTTCAGGTTGCCGATCGCGCGCCGCGCCTGCGCCAGCGCATGGGCGTCATCCTCGGCCAGATAGTCCGCAACGCCCGACAGGCGCGTGTGCACGTCGCCACCGCCCAGATCCTCGGCGCTGACGACCTCTCCGGTCGCGGCCTTGACCAGCGGTGGCCCCGCCAGGAAGATCGTTCCTTGGCCCCGCACGATGATCGTGACGTCAGACATCGCCGGCACATAAGCGCCGCCTGCGGTGCAGGACCCCATAACGACGGCGATCTGCGGGATGCCCTTCGCGCTCATCCGGGCCTGGTTGAAGAAGATGCGGCCGAAGTGGTCGCGGTCTGGAAAGACCTCGTCCTGGTTGGGCAGGTTCGCACCGCCGCTGTCGACCAGATAGACGCAAGGCAGATGGCATTCCTCGGCGATCTCCTGTGCGCGGAGGTGCTTCTTGACCGTCATCGGGTAATAGGTGCCACCCTTCACCGTCGCGTCGTTGGCAACGACCATGACGTCCTGTCCGTGCACCCGCCCCACGCCGGCTATGACCCCCGCGCAGGGCGCTGCACCGTCATAGAGGCCGTGGGCCGCCGTGGCGCCGACCTCAAGGAAGGGGCTGCCGGGGTCCAGAAGGTTCGCCACCCGTTCGCGTGGCGGCATCTTGCCACGACCGGTGTGACGCTCCATCGCCTTCGGCCCGCCGCCGGCGGCCGCGGCTTCGGCGGCCTGGCGCGCGGTATCCAGCAGCGCCAGATGGGCCTCACGGTTGGCACGGAACTGCTCGGAAGACGGCAGCGCGGACGACGTCAGCTTCATGTCGGTGTCTCCTCGGTCGTGGCCAGCTTGCGCAACTCTCGGCGCATGACCTTGCCGGTCACGGTCATCGGCAGGGCATCAAGGAACGCGATCTCTCGCGGATAGGAATGGGCGGCCGATTGGCTGCGGGCGTGGGCCTGAAGCTCGGCCGCCAATTCGTCCGACGGCTGAAATCCTGCGCGCAACACGATGTAGGCCTTGACGATTTCCGTCCGCAGCGGATCAGGCTTGCCGACCACGCCGACCTGCGCGACGGCCGGGTGGCGCAGCAGGCAGTCCTCGATTTCGGACGGGCCGATGCGATAGCCGGCCGAGGTGATGACGTCGTCGTCGCGCCCGACGAAGCGGATATGGCCGTCCTCGATGATGCCCCTGTCGCCAGTGATCATCCAGTCGCCGCGGAACTTGGCCGCCGTCTCATCAGGCTTCTGCCAGTAGCCCAGCATCATGCTGCCGGCGCCGCGCCTGACCGCGATGTCGCCCTCGCCATCGGTGGGCCGCCCGTCGCTGTCGACGACCTGGACGTCGAAGCCTGGCACCGCGCGGCCGATCGCGCCGGGGCGTTCGGCAAACATCGCCCCGCTGCCCGAGGCGACCATGTTGCACTCTGTCTGGCCGTAGAATTCGTTGATCGTCAGCCCAAAGGCATCACGCCCCCAGTTGAGCATCTCGGCGCCCAGTGTCTCGCCCCCCGACGCCACGCTGCGCAGCCCCGGCACCCTGACGTCGGCGGCCTTCAGCATCTTCAGCGCCGTCGGCGGGAAGAAGACGTTCCGGATCGCGCAATCGTCGATCAGCCGCGACACCGCGGCCGGATCGAACTTGGGCATTCGCGCCGCCACGACCGGCACGCCTAGTGCAAGGGCCGGCATCGCCACGTCGAACAGCCCGCCGATCCAGGCCCAGTCGGCAGGGGTCCAGATCACGTCACCGGGCTGGCCCAGCAGATCGTGGCTCATCTCGACGCCGGGCAGATGGCCGGTCAACACGCGGTGGCCATGCAGCGCCCCCTTTGGTGCTCCGGTGGTCCCCGATGTATAGATGATCACCGCAGGATCGTCCGGTCCCGTTGACCGTGTGGGAAAACCAGCGGTCTCCGGCAGCCCGTCCTCGGGGACGACGACCCGCAGTTCCGGGAACGGCCGCAGCATCTCCCTCCCTTCCGGGTCGGCGATAACGGTGGCGATGCCCGCATCCTGCAGCCGCAACGCCAGTGCCTCGGGCCCGAACAGCTTGAAGAGCGGGACCGAGATCGCGGCCGATTTCCAGACCGCCAGATGAGCCGCCGCGGTCCAGGCCGACTGCGTACGGAGGATACCGATGCGGTCGCCCGGCGCGGCCGCCAGCGCGTGGGCCAGCCGATCGGTCATGGCGGTCAGCTCACCTATCGTGACAGGACGCGGCTGACCGTCATGTTCGATGATCGCAATGCCGACCGGGTCGTGGTCAAGGCATTGGTCCGCCATGTTGAGGCGTGCCGGGAACTGCCACCGGAACTCGGCGCGCAGGCGGTCGTAATCGGCGTGGGTCAGCAGCCGGTCCATCAGCCCCCCTCTCTGGCCGAGGCTTCCAGCCGCATCGCCTGCATAGCGGTCAGTTCCATCTGGCACTGAACCCGAACGGTGCCTGCCAGGCTGCCGCCCTCATAGCGCGCGGCTTCATAGTCGCAGGCGGCGTCGCGGAAGCCGATCCAGGCGCGCTGCATCTGCCGCAGCGCGTCGGCGCGGTCCGGCGTCGCGTTTTCCATCCCAAACCGGTAGGCGTCGTTCAACCGCCCGTCCCAGAAATCCCGCTCCTCGGCCAGACACGTGTTCATGCCAAGCGTCGTGTGGCCGCCCTCGCCCTCCATGCAGGCGCTTGCTGCCACTCCGATGCAGTCATGACCACCATCGGCCGCCAGACAATCGGTCACGGGCGCTGGATCGAACTCCGGGCCATCCTGCGCAAACGCGGGCGCGGCCGACAGTGCAAGCACGATCAGGACGCGCATCAGACCAGCCCCATCAGTTCCCGACCGATGAGCATGCGGCGGATCTCGCTGGTGCCGGCGCCGATCTCCATCAGCTTGGCATCGCGGAAGAGGCGGCTGACAGCGCTGTCGTTCAGGAAGCCGGCCCCGCCAAGCGCCTGCACCGCCTGGTGCGCCTGTACCATCGCCTGTTCGCTGGCGTAAAGCACAGCGCCCGCCGCATCCTGCCGGGTCACCTTGCCGGCGTCGCAGGCGCGCGCCACCTCATAGACATAGGCGCGGGCGGTATTCAACGCGACATACATGTCGGCGATCTTGCCCTGCATCAGCTGGAACGACCCGATCGGCTGCCCGAACTGCCGCCGTTCCGCCACATAGGGCATCACCGCATCAAGGCACGCCGCCATGATTCCGGTGCCGATGCCCGAGAGGACCACGCGTTCGTAATCCAGCCCCGACATCAGCACCCGAACGCCCCGGCCCTCCTCGCCCAGGACGTTCTCGAACGGGATCTCGCAATTCTCGAAGATCAACTCGCCCGTATTCGATCCGCGCATCCCCAGCTTGTCGAAATGCGGCCCGGTCGAGAAACCGGACATCCCGCGTTCGACGATGAAGGCCGTGATGCCCTTCGACCCGGCTTCCGGGTCGGTCTTGGCATAGACCACCAGCGTCTGCGCGTCGGGCGCATTGGTGATCCAGTATTTATTGCCGTTCAGGACATAGCGATCATTACGCTTTTCGGCCCGCAGTTTCATGCCGACGACGTCGCTGCCGGCGCCCTCCTCGGACATGGCCAGCGCGCCAACCGCCTTGCCGCTGCAGAGGTCGGGCAGGTACTTCGCCTTCTGCGCGTCAGAGCCGTTCAGCTTGATCTGGTTCACGCAGAGGTTCGAATGCGCGCCATAGGACAGGCTGACGCTGGCGCTGGCGCGCGCAATCTCTTCGACCGCGATGACGTGGGCCAGGTATCCCATGCCCGCGCCGCCCCACTCTTCGGGGACGGTGATGCCAAGAAGGCCAAGCTCGCCCATCTCAGGCCACAGGTCGTTGGGGAAAGCGTTCGAGCTGTCGACACCGGCCGCCAAAGGCGCGACGCGGTCCTGCGCCCACCGGTGGACCATGTCGCGCAGCGCATTCACGTCCTCGCCCAGATCGAACTCCATGCCACGCGTGAACATCGCGATCCCCCCTCCCCGGTTTATTGAACGCTTGTTCATTTCCATAGAGCAGGTCCGGCCCGCCCGTCAAGCACAGGCTGCGCGCCTGCCGGCATTGCGTCAAGCGCCGGGGCTTGCCCTGGACGGCAATGATCGCCAAGAAGTCCCCGAACCTGACCGACAAGGCATCGATGCGGCTGACGATCCTGCGCCACGCGCCCTGCATACCGGACGGCCGCATGGTCGGACGTCGCGACGTCGCAGCTGATTGCGGCGACTTTCCCGCACTGGAGCGGCAGCGCGGCCGGATTGGCGCGCCGTCGCAGGTGATCGCCAGCCCCGCCCTGCGCTGCCGGCAGACGGCAAAGGCCCTCGGCCTGTCCCCCGACAGGTTCGAGCCGCTGCTGTGGGAACAGGATTTCGGAAGGTGGGAGGACTTGGCGCCGGACCGGCTGCCGGACTTGGGCAGGCTGACGCCCGCGCAACTTGCCCGCCACCGCCCCGAAAAAGGCGAGAGCTTTGACGACATGGCGGCGCGGGTGATCCCCGTGCTGCGATCGCTGGACCGCGACAGCCTGCTGATCGCGCACGCGGGCACCGTCCGAGCGGCGCTGTCGATGGTCGTCGGCCCTGCCGCGCTCTCCTTTGCCGTCGCGCCCCTGTCGCTGACCATACTATCCCGGCATGACGACGACTGGGCGGTCGAGGCGGTCAACATCCGGGGCGACCTTTGATGGCACTGGTGGCGGTGCTGGCGCTGATCCTCGACGCTGCGGTGGGCTGGCCCGACCCGCTGTTCCGCCGGATCGGGCATCCGGTAACCTGGCTGGGCCTGCTGATATCGGCGCTGGACCGGGCGCTGAACATCGGCAGGGCGAGACGTGCCAAGGGCGCGGTTGCCGTCGCCGTCGTCCTGACGGCTGCCCTCGTTCCGGCCGTGGCGCTGCAGGCGTGGCTCGGGCCGTGGGCCGCCGGCGTGCTGGCCTGGCCCCTGGTGGCGGCGCGGTCGCTGGACGAGCATCTACGCGCCGTCGCGGAACCGCTTGGTCGCGCGGACCTCGCGCAGGCGCGGCAGGCCACGGCGATGATCGTCGGGCGCGACGTCAGCCAGGCAGAGGAACCTGCGCTGACCCGCGCCAGCCTCGAAAGCCTTGCCGAGAACTCCAGCGACGGCGTCTTTGCGCCGCTGTTTTGGGCGGCAGTGGCGGGGCTGCCGGGCATCGCAGCCTACAAGGCGATCAACACGCTCGATTCGATGATTGGCCATCGGACGCCCCGGCACGAGGCGTTCGGCATGTTGGCCGCGCGGCTGGACGATCTGGCGAACCTAGTGCCGGCGCGGATGTCGGCGGTGCTGATCGCCTTGGCGGCAGGTCGCAGCGCCGGTGCGGCGCTGCGCTGCGCCTGGCGCGACGCATCCGCGCACCGCTCACCCAATGCCGGCTGGCCCGAGGGCGCGATGGCGGGCGCCTTGGGGGTCAGGCTGTCGGGGCCCCGCGTCTATGCCGACCACATCGCGCGTGAGCCCTGGCTGAACGGCCAAGCCCCGGACCCGGACGTGCATCACCTGTGGCGCGGCATCGCGATCTATCGGCGCGCGGTCGCCCTTGCAGGCGCTCTGCTGCTGACGCTGGCGCTGATCAGTCCAGCCGCGTGACGGCGACCGTCTGGGTCAGCAGTTCCGCCGCGGGGATGGTCGTCAGGAACGCCACGTCGGTCGCGTCCCGGCCCACGGCAACCAGCGCCATCTCATCGGCCTGGGCCATGCCGGTGGGGTCGACCAGGTGCCAGTCGCCGGACAGAAAGACCTGCACGACGGCGTGGAAGTCCTGCGGCTCGACGGCCGGGGCATAGACGCTGGCGATCCGCGCGGGGATCTGGGCAGCCCGGCACAGCGCGATCAGCAGGTGGGCATAATCGCGGCACACGCCGCGTCCCTCAATGTAGGTGTCCGCGGCTGTCGTGTTGCCGTCGCTGACGCCAGCCACATAGTCCAGATGAGCCTCGACCCAATCCCGCATCGCCGCCACCTTCGCCCCGCCCGACAGGCCCCCGAACCGCGAGGTCGCGAGGTTTGTGAACCGATCGGCCTCGCAATAGCGTGAGGGAAGCAGATAGCGCAGGGCATCGCCCGGCATATGCTCGACCTGGACGGCGTCCAGTTCCGCAAGGTCAGGGCGCGTCCGGGTCACCTGCACAACTGCGGAATAGGTACAGGTCATGCGATCCCCGAGCCGCATGACGATCCGCTCTCCGATGCCTTCCTCGGCTGCGACGCGGGCGAAGTGGCTGGGTTCCTGCACGTCGATCCGCGTGTCGGACAGCACCTGCCCCTCGACGCCGGCCGCCTCGACCACGAGGATGGCCGCGCCTGGCGACGCCAGACGATAGTCGAGGGCCACGTCTATCTTCATCCGCATCGGCGGCTCCTGTCTTCCGGGTGTCCTGCGCTGACAAAGCGCGTTTATCAGCTTATACCGCGGTCTGGGCGGCGGGCGTCTCGATCAGCAGCGACACGTCGACCGCCGCACCCCCAAGCGCCGAGGCGCGAAACGTGATGTCACCGCCCATTTCCGAGGAATAGATCCGGCAGATCTGCATACCAAGCCCGTGCGAACGGGCGGGATCGAAACCATCGGGCAGCCCCGGCCCGTCATCCTCGACCGAGATCACCAGCCTCTCGTCGGGCCGGGTCAGGCGCAGGACGATGCGCGTCTGGTGGTCGGTGCCGCCATGCTTGACGGCATTACCCATCAGCTCGGCCAGGATCTGGCCGATGGCGGCGGCCTGCGAGGGGCTGGCATGGAGCGGTTCGGACAGTTCGATCTGGACGTCCAGCTGGCAGTTCAGCGCGCCGCAAAGATCCTTGGCCAACGCGTGCAGATACTCGGACAGGTCAAGCCGGCCCGCGCCGGGGTCCAGGTGCAGCTGCTCGTGCACACGGGCCAGCGTGACGATGCGGCTGGCGGCCTCGGCCAGCAGGCCCCCGGCCTCGCTGCCGGCGTGGTTTCGCGCCTGCAGGCGCAGAAGCCCGATGACGGCGGCAAAGCTGTTTTTCACGCGGTGGTCGATCTCTCCCATCAGGATCTTCTGACGGGCCAGCGCGGCGTCCTTCTGCGCGATCTCGTCCTGCAGGCGCTGGCGCGCGGTCACAGTGGCCGTGACGTCGCGCGACAGCGAGACGATGCGCTCGATCTGTCCCGTCGCGCCCCGGACCGGCCCGGTGGTAACGTGCCACCAGCGCGGGGTTCCGGCGAAGGTCGCGCGGAAGGCCTCGAAGGTGCTGACCTCGCCGCGGCGTGCGGCGGCGATGGCGGCCTCGATCATCGGGCGCTGCTCCTCGGGCCACATCGCGGTCCACTGGCGGTCTTCGACGCCGCGGGCGTCGGCAATCTCCATCGCGGTGACGCCGTTGCTGTTCATGAAGCTGACCCGGCCATCAAGCTCGATCAGCTTGATGCAGTCGGGCGAGCTGTTCAAGATCGACAGGGCGAACGCGCCCTCCGAACCTGCAAGCAGGTCAAGGGCGCGAAGGTCCGGGTTGGCGCTGCGCGGTTGGGCAGGCGCGGTATCGTTCGGCAAGGAAGCTACCTCGAAGGCGGGGCGGCGGGTTCGCCGGATCGTCCACCGTTCGCAATCTTGGCCGAACCTGTCAAGGGTGCCCGCTGATGGACGGAGCGTCAGCCTGCCGCAGCGGTTGAAGCCGCGACAGCGCCGCCCCGTGATGCGAGAGATCGGGCACCAGCGGCAACAGGTCCGCCTGAAGCGCGTGATAGATTTCGGGCTTGCCCGCGAACTGCGACTCCGACGGCTGGCCGGCATCGTCAAGCTCGGGGTACCAACCGCCGCGCCGGGGGTCGATCAGGTGCCGCTCGGCGAAGGCCCAGAGCCTGCGATACCACTCGGCGTCCGCGGGCCGCGGGTCCAGCTTGATCAGCGCGGCGACCGCGCCGATGGCCTCGGTCACCGGCCACCAGTAGCGTGATGCGCGGTCGACGCGGCCGTCGCGGACCGTATAGACCAGACCGCCCCGCGCCTGGTCCCATCCGTCGGCCAAGGCGGTCGCGACAAGCGCGCGGGCCTGCTGCGGCGCGGTGTCCGACTGCCGGCCGCCAAGGTCCCACCAGTGCAGCAGCAGGCGCGCCATTTCGAAGCTGTGCCCAGGCGTGGTGCCTGCCGGCCTGAACACCGGGTTGCCAGCATAATCAGGGTCGGGCCGCCAGTCCTGATCGTAATGTTCCGGGATACGCCAGCCGTGTGCCGCCGCCTGACCGCCGATGAAGAAGTCCAGGATGCGCCCGGCACGGGACAGGAACAGCGGGTCGCCCGTCGCCTCGTGCGCGGCCAGCAACGCCTCGACACCGTGCATGTTGGCGTTCATGCCGCGATAGGTCGAGAAGGGCTGCCAGTCGCGTGTGAGCTCGTCCCGGAAACGCCCTGCATCCTCGTCCCAGAAGTGGCGTTCCAGAACGTCGCGGATGTCGTCCAGCAGCCGGTCCGCATCCGGGTGTCCGGCCATCCGTGCCGACGACGCCGCCAGCAGGACGAAGACGTGGCCATAGGCCAGCTTGGTGGCGTCGGCGGGACCCTCACCCGTGATCGACCACATATATCCGCCGTGATGGGCGTCGCGGTGCCGACGCCACAGATCCTCCATGCCGCGGTCGATGACGCCGGCGCGGTCCGGCCGGCCGGCCAGCTGCGCCAGCGCATAAGAATGGACCAGCCGCGTTGTCGTGTGCAGCTCTTGCAGGGTGCCGGGCAGCGGTTGACCATCGTGGTCCAGCGTCCTGAACCCGTCAGCGGCCACGCTGTTGTCAAAGAAATCCAGCGCCCGGTGGGCATCCCGGATCAGGAAGGCGCGATGATCGGCATCGTCAAGTATGATCGGCATTGTCATCCCTTATCGTTTGCGCAAGGCATCGGCCAGGGCCGAGCCGAAAGCGCCCTGCCCCGCGGCCTGCGGCGCGGCCTTCACGGCGCGGCCCTTGTGCTGCGGCTTCGGCCGTGGGTCGGACGCCGCCTGTCCGCCGTCCTTGCGCATGGTCAGGCCGATCCGCTTGCGGGTGACGTCCACCTCGGTCACGCGGACGCGGACCACGTCGCCCGCCCTCACCACCTCGTGCGGGTCCTTGACGAAGCGGTCGGCCAGCTGGCTGACATGGACGAGGCCGTCTTGATGGACGCCGATGTCGACGAAGGCGCCGAAGGCCGCGACGTTGGTGACCGTGCCTTCCAGCGACATGCCGGGACGCAGGTCCTTGATGTCCTCGACCCCTTCGGCAAAGCTGGCGGTAACGAAGCCTGGGCGCGGGTCGCGGCCGGGCTTCTCCAGTTCGGCCAGAATGTCGCGCACGGTCGGCAGGCCGAAGTCGCCGGTCACAAAATCCGCAGGGTTCAGGCGCTTCAGCGCCGCACCATCGCCCATGAGCGTCCGCAGATCGCGCCCGCAGGCGGCGACGATCCGGCGCGCGATGCCATAAGCCTCGGGGTGGACGGCCGAGGCGTCCAGCGCCTCGTCCCCGTCGCGGATGCGCAGGAAACCGGCGCATTGTTCAAACGCGCGCGGCCCGAGGCCCGCGACCTTCTTCAGCGCCGTCCGGGACCGGAAGGCGCCCTGCGCATCGCGATGCGCGACAATGGCCTGCGCCAGCGACGGCCCCAACCCCGCCACATGCGCCAGAAGCGGCGCGGAAGCCGTGTTCAGATCGACGCCGACGGCGTTGACGGCATCCTCAACCACGGCCTCCAGCGACTTGGCCAGCTGCCGCTGGTCGACGTCGTGCTGGTACTGGCCGACGCCGATGGACTGTGGCGGCACCTTGACCAGCTCCGCCAGCGGGTCCTGCAGGCGCCGGGCAATCGACACCGCACCGCGCAGCGAAACATCAAGGTCCGGAAACTCTTTCGCGGCCAACTCGGATGCCGAATAGACCGAGGCCCCGGCCTCGGACACGATTACCTTGGTCGGCGCCTTGGTGCCCTTGGGCAGGCGCTTCAGCACGTCGGCGACCAGGCGTTCGGTTTCGCGGCTGGCGGTGCCGTTGCCGATGGCGATCAGGTCGATGCCGTGGCGCGCGATCAGCGCCAGCAGCGTGGCCTCGGCCCCGCGCAGGTCGTTCCTGGGCTGGAACGGATAGATGGTCGCCGTTTCCAGCAGCTTGCCGGTCTGGTCCACGACGGCGATCTTGCAGCCGGTGCGGATGCCCGGATCGATCCCCAGTGTCGCGCGCGGCCCGGCCGGCGCAGCCAGCAGAAGGTCACGCAGGTTGCGGGCGAAGACCTGGATCGCTTCGTCATGGGCCCGCTTGCGCAGTTCAGTCAGCAGGTCGATATACATCGTGCTCGACAGCCGCACCCGCCAGGTCCAGCCTGCCACGCCACGCAGCCAGTCGGCACCCGGTCCCTGCCCAAGCGGCCCCAGCCCCTGCGCCACGATCCCCTCGGCCCGCGCCGTGCCGGTTTCCGGGTCCGGAGAGATGTCGATCGTCACGACCTCTTCCTTGGCGGCGCGCAGAATCGCCAGGGCGCGATGGCCGGGGATGCCCGCCCAGGTTTCGCGATGGTCGAAATAGTCGTTAAACTTGGCGCCCGCCTCCTCTTTCCCGGCGACGACGCGGGCGGCGATCAGCGCTTCGCGCCGCATGAAGTCGCGCAGCCGGCCCAGCACTCCGGCGTTCTCGGACAGCTCCTCGACCAGGATGTCGCGCGCGCCTTCCAAGGCCGCCTTGGGGGTTTCGACGGCGCCCTGAACGAAGTCCGGGGCCAGCCCCGCCGGGTCGCGCGCAGGATCCGCCTGGATCGCGCGCAGCAGCGGCTCCAGCCCGTTTTCGCGCGCGATCATCGCCTTTGTGCGGCGCTTGGACTTGAAGGGAAGATAAATGTCTTCCAGTGCCGCCTTGGTATCGGCCGTCGCGATGGCGCGGATCAGATCGTCGGTCAGCTTGCCCTGATCCCGGATCGATCCCAGGATCGCCGTGCGGCGGGCCTCCATCTCTCGCAGATAGGTCAGCCGCTCCGAAAGCGTGCGCAGCTGCGTGTCGTCAAGCCCGCCCGTGACCTCCTTGCGATAGCGTGCGACGAAGGGGACGGTGGCGCCGCCATCCAGCAGGCCTGCGGCGGCACTGACCTGCGCGGGCGTCGCCGCGATTTCGTTGGCGATCTGCCGGGCGATGCGGCTGGCGGTCTGGGCGGCGTCCATGGGAAACCCTTCGATCGTGTTCTTCAAAGCGCCTGTCTAGCCCGCCGCCCGCGTCTCGCCAAGCGGGGCGTCAATCTGAAGTTCGGGCAGGCGCAGGACCTCTTGCCCGGCGGCCTTTCCGGTCAGGCTGGTGCGGACCGCCTCGCGCAGCGCGGCAGAGCGCTTCAGCACCCGGCGGAAGTCCGTCTCATCCAGGACCAGAAGGCTGGTGGGCGTGATCGCGCGGACGTCGGCGCGCCTCATGCGGCTGGTCAGGACGCCCATCTGACCGAACATCTCACCACGTCCCAGGCGCATGGACTGGCCCGCGACCTCCTGCTCGACCGCGCCGGAGGCGACGAAGAAGACCGACCGCGCCGGGGTGTCCTTGCGCGTGATCACGTGGCCTGCGTTGACATAGCGGGTGCGGATCGCTCGGGCCAGCCGCCGCATCTCGGCATCGTCGAGGTCGGTGAACAGGGGGAACTGTCGGACCAGGTCGTTCTTGCGCAAGGCCAGGTCAAGCTTCGGCCGTCCCTCGGTCGCGGCACGCCTGCGGTTGATGTCGGCCATCAGTTCGGTATGGACCTCTGACCCGATCAGGCCATCCTCTCTCATGGCGGCGTATTCGCGTTCTTCAAGGCGCAGGGCGGTGCGGCGGATGAAGCGACGCTCGAGCTCTTCAGCATAGCCCGGATACTGCAGTCGCAGCCCTTCAAGCGCGGTGTCCACGGCCTCGATCCGGCGGTTGAGCAGTTCGTGCAGCAGTTCGGCCACGCGGCGGCCGTGGATGCGGCGAATACGGCCGTCGATGAAGCTGTGAAGATCACGAAGGATCAGGCGCTTTGCCAGCAACATCTCGAATCGGTCGGCGGTCATGCGGGCCAGCTGGCCCGGCATTCCCAGTCGATTGCGCAGGAAGGCGGCGAACCGGAAGGCCGCGCCATAGCGCAGGCTTGACCGCGCCGCCCGCTGGTATCCCGTCCTGCCGCCCGAGCGCGCCCCCTCGATCAGGCGGTCGGCGTCGAACAGCGCCTGTTCCGACAGCCTGGCCGAGATGGCGCGTTCGCGAAAGCGCTGCAGGATCACCTCGCGCTCATGGCCCGCCAGCGCGATCAGCCCCAGGGTGATGCGGTCGCGGTCCAGGATCTCGGCGTTGTCCTCGGCCTCGGCACGCTCGACCGCCTCGTCGAGGCGGGTGCCAAAGCGCTTGGCCTCGGATCTGACGGTCTCTCGGGTCAGGTCATAGTTCTCGGTCGCGCTGGCCACGCCTTCGCGCACCGACTGAAGCGCCACGGCGACCACCTGGTTTGACAGCGCCCGGTCCAGCGGCGACAGCCTGTCCAGCCCCAGAAGCCCGATCACCCACCGCAGCGTCGTCCCCTGGACGATCAGCGTGAACAGCGTGAAGCCCGTGGCGACGATCCCGACCAGCCGCTTGGTTTCGACCGGCACGCGCAGGCTTTCGGTGACGGCCAGGGCCAGCGCCAGCGTCACCGCGCCGCGAAGCCCGCCCCACATGATCGCCACGCGGTAGGGGCGCTGGATGCGCGGCGACAGTCGCAACCCGGTCAGCAGCGGCAGCAGCCCGAAGAGGATGATCGCCCGCGCCACAAAGGCCGCAAGGACGACCACGACCACAAGGCCAAGGTCGCTCAGCCGCAGTTCGACCAGCAGGCGCGGGATCAGCAGGGCAGCCAGAATGAAGATCAGCGCCCCGGCCCAATGCGCCAGTAAGCCCCAAACCTCTCTCAGGTTGATCCAGAAGCCGGGGGCCAGTCGGCCCGGCCCGATGAAGTTCAGCGTCAGGCCCGCCCCCACGACGGCCACCACGCCCGACGCGCCGGCCAACTGTTCCGCGCCGATATAGGCCAGATAGGGGACCGCCACCGAAACCGAGATCTGCGCGGTCTCGAACCGGGAAAACAGGCTCATCAGGATCAACGCCAGCCGCGCCACCAGCCAGCCTGCCAGTGCGCCGCCGATGATCAGGCCGGGAAAGCGCCCCACGGCCTCGCCCAGGTCGGGGTTCGGCACGCCCAGCATGACAAAGCCCATGAACAGCCCGAAGAGCGCGATGGCGGCGGCATCGTTCAGCAGGCTTTCGCCCTCGATAATCCGGGCCAGCCGCTTGGGCGCGGAGAGCGACCGGAAGATGCTGACCACCGCCGAGGGGTCCGTTGTGGACACGATCGACCCGATCAGCAGGCACACCATCAACGGCAAGCCGCTGATCCATGACAGCGCAAAGCCGATGGTCAAGGTCGCCACCACCACGGCGACCACGGCCAGCGTCAGGATCGGCACCCAGTCGTCCAGCATCCGGCGGATGTTCATCTCCAGCGTGGCCTGGAAGATCAGCGTCGGCAGGAAGACATACATGAAGACGCTGGACCTGATCGGCAGGGACAGCACGCTCTCGGCAATCGGGTTCAGCGTGTCGGTCAGTTCGGTCCGCAGCAGGAAGATCGCGCCGCCGCCGATCAGGATGCCGATCGCCGCCAGCATCACGCTGAAGGGCAGCGACAGGCGGGCCGCAAGCGGCTCGGCCGCCGCGATCAGCAGGAAGAGGACGGCCGTGAAGGTGGTCAGCAAAACGATATCCATTCCCATCGGATACCGGCACTTCACGGATGAGGGAAGCGGCGGGAAACCTTGGGGCTGCCTCTTTTGCATGGCTGACGCCGTTGTGATGCATGGCTGCCGTCTTGAAATCTGCAGACTCTGCATACAGCTGCTGACGCATTGATTGTAAGAGAAAGGTCTTTCACATGCCGTCGATGTTCGAGCCCGTGACACTTGGCGCGGTGACGCTGCGCAACCGCATCGTCATGGCGCCGCTGACCCGCAGCCGTGCTGGCGAAGCGCGCGTTCCGAACGACCTGATGGTCGAATATTATCGCCAGCGTGCGGGCGCCGGGATGATCCTGACCGAGGCGACCAGCGTCTCGCCGATGGGCGTCGGATATGAGGCGACGCCGGGCATCTGGAACGATGAGCAGGTCAAGGGCTGGTCGCGCGTGACCGAGGCTGTCCACAGCCAAGGCGGGCTGATCTTCCTGCAGCTGTGGCATGTCGGGCGCATCTCTGACCCGCAGCTTCTGGACGGGCAGCTGCCGGTGGCGCCGTCGGCTATCAAGCCCGGCGGCCATGTCAGCCTTCTGCGCCCCAAGCGTCCCTACGCGACACCTCGCGCTTTGGAGACCGACGAGATCCCGGACATCGTCGAGGCGTTCCGCAAGGGCGCCGAGAACGCGCGCCGCGCAGGTTTCGACGGGGTCGAGATCCATGCCGCGAACGGCTATCTGATCGACCAGTTCCTGCAGGACCGCGCCAACCAGCGCGGCGACGCCTATGGCGGCAGCATCGAGAACCGCACGCGCCTGCTGGAGGAGATCGCGGATGCGGTCATCGGCGTCTGGGGTGCTGATCGCGTTGGCGTGCACCTGGCGCCGCGCGGCGACGAGCACGACATGGGCGACAGCGATCCGCGCGCCCTGTTCACGCAGGTCGCCCGTCAGATGGGCCGCCGCGGGCTGGCGTTCCTGTGCCTGCGCGAAAAGGTGGCCGACGACAGCCTGCTGGACGCGATCCGTGACTCCTTCGGCGGCCCCGTCATCGCCAACGAAGGCCTGACCCGCGACACGGCGCAGGCGCTGCTGGACGACGGCCGCGCCGATGCCGTGGCCTTCGGCCGTGACTTCATCGCGACGCCCGATCTTCCCGAACGCTTCCGTCAGGGCCTGCCCCTGAACGAACAGGACCCGTCGACCTTCTATGCCGGCGGTGCTGAAGGCTATACCGACTATCCGGCCACGACCCGGATCGCGGCCGAATAAGCGAAAAGGGCGGTCTTGCGACCGCCCTTCCCGTTTCTGCCGATCTGATCAGCAGCTGTAGTACATCTGGTATTCGACCGGATGGGGCGTGTGCTCGTAGGCGTAGACCTCTTCCCACTTCAGCGCGATATAGCCCTGCAGCTGGTCGCGGGTGAAGACGTCCCCCGCCAGCAGGAAGTCCATGTCCTTCTCCAGCTCTTCCAGCGCCTCGCGCAGCGAACCGCAGACGGTCGGGATTTCTGCCAGCTCCTCCGGCGGCAGGTCGTAGAGGTCCTTGTCCGATGCGGGACCCGGATCGATCTTGTTCCTGATGCCGTCGAGGCCTGCCATCAGCAGCGCCGAGAACGCCAGGTAGGGGTTCGCCGCCGGATCGGGGAAGCGGGCCTCGACACGCTTGGCCTTCGGCGACTCCGTCCACGGAATGCGGACACAGCCCGAGCGGTTGCGGGCCGAGTACGCCCGCAGCACCGGGGCCTCGAAGCCGGGGATCAGGCGCTTGTAGCTGTTGGTCGAGGGGTTCGTGAGCGCGTTCAACGCCTTGGCATGCTTCAGGATACCGCCGATGAACCACAGGGCTTCCTGCGACAGGTCGGCATACTTGTCGCCCGCGAAGAGCGGTTTGCCGTCCTTCCAGATCGACATGTTGACGTGCATCCCCGACCCGTTGTCGCCCTTCATGGGCTTGGGCATGAACGTGACCGACTTGCCATAGGCATGGGCCACGTTGTGGATGACGTACTTGTATTTCTGGATGTTGTCGGCCTGCTCGACCAGCCCGCCGAAGATCAGGCCCAATTCGTGCTGCGCAGTGGCTACCTCGTGATGGTGCTTGTCGACTTTCATGCCCATGCGCTTCATGGTGGACAGCATCTCGCCGCGGATGTCCTGGGCGGCGTCGATCGGGTTCACCGGGAAGTAGCCGCCCTTGTGGCCGGCACGGTGGGCCTGGTTGCCCATCTCGTATTCGGTGTCGGTGTTCCAGGCGGCATCGGTCGAGTCGATCTGGAACGACACCTTCTGTGGCGTGACGGAATAGCGCACGTCGTCAAAGATGAAGAACTCGGCCTCGGGCCCGAAATAGGCGGTGTCGCCGATGCCCGACGCCTTCAGATAGGCCTCGGCCTTGGCGGCGGTGCCGCGCGGGTCACGGCTGTAGGGTTCGCCCGTGTCAGGCTCGACCACGTTGCAATGCACGCAGAGCGTCTTTTCCGCGTAGAACGGATCGATATAGACCGATGCAGGATCCAGGATCAGTTTCATGTCCGACTGGTCGATCGACTTCCAGCCAGCGATCGAGCTGCCGTCGAACATGAAGCCTTCCTCGAAGAAGTCCTCATCGATCAGGTCAACGTCCAGCGTCACATGCTGAAGCTTGCCTTTGGGATCGGTGAAGCGGACGTCGACATAGGCGACCTCCTCCTTCTCGATCAGCTTCAAGACGTCCTTGATTTCCATCTCTTCCCTCTCTTCGTAGTTGCGACCCGGCGGCCTTGGCGGCCGGGCGCAGAGATTGCTGTGTGTGGCCAGTCGCGGTCAGACCGCGTCGTCGCCCGTTTCGCCCGTACGGATGCGGATCGCCTGTTCAACGGGCAGGACGAAGATCTTGCCGTCGCCGATCTTCTCGGTCCGGGCGGCGCCAATGATGGCCTCGATGGCGGCATCGACCTGGTCGTCGGGCAGCACCATCTCGATCTTCACCTTGGGCAGGAAGTCGACGACGTATTCGGCGCCGCGATACAGCTCGGTATGGCCCTTCTGGCGACCGAAGCCCTTGACCTCGGTGACGGAAAGACCCTGCACGCCGACTTCCTGCAGCGCCTCCTTCACGTCGTCCAGCTTGAACGGCTTGATGATCGCCTCGATCTTCTTCATCGCAATTGATCCTTCCTCGCGGCTTGCCTGAAGTCTGATTGGCGCGTTTGGTTGGTGGCGTAAATGAGCCAGAATGATCTTGGAAGTCATGTTGCGCATCACCAGGCGCAACTGCACAATTTTTGATCATGCAGCACAAGGATTGAACAGTTTCGATGATGCAGGACACCGAAATCATCACCTGCGCCCAAATGCGCGCCATCGAATCCGCCGCAATGGGCAGCGGCGCGGTCACCGGACTGGAGCTGATGATGCGGGCTGGGAGGGCGGTTGCCGGGCAGATCCGGCTGCGCTGGCCGAGGCCCGGACGGGCAACGGTCCTTTGCGGCCAAGGCAACAACGGCGGGGACGGCTATGTCATTGCGGTAGCGCTGTCCGATGCGGGGTGGGACGTGCGCGTGCTGGGCGACCCGACGCGGACCGGCAGCGATGCCGCAGCCGCACGGGCGGCTTGGGACGGCCCGGTGCTGCCCCTGACCTACGCCAACCTGCGCGCTGGCCCATCATCCGATATCTATGTGGACGCGATCTTAGGCACAGGCCTGACGCGGCCGCCCGAGGGTGAAGTCGCCGCGGTGCTTCGTCACCTGGGCGGTGACGCAGGCTTCTATCGGCCGCGGCTGGTGGCTGTCGATGCGCCAAGCGGGCTGTGCCTCGACAGCGGCCAGGTGCTGGGCGTCGGGCGAGGTATCCTGCCGCCGGACGCCCTGCGCGTCGCGATCACCGTCACCTTCGACAGCCCGCGTCCCGGCCACCTGCTGGAGCATGGCCCGACCGTCTGCGGCAAGCTCGTCGTCGCGGATATCGGCCTGGAGCCGTTCCGGACGACCCAGGCTGCTACGTTGACGGCCCTCTGGCCGCGGTTCCAGATCCCAGACAGGCGGCTGCGCGCGTCGGCTAATGGGGATTGGCTTCGCAAGAAGAACGTCGGTGCCGGGCACAAGTACAGCCACGGATCGGCGCTGGTCATCGCGGGCGGGCCGGGAACGGGCGGCGCGGCGCGGCTTGCGGCCCGCGCAGCTTTGCGCGTGGGTGCGGGGCTGGTCACCCTGGGTCCCACGCCGGATGCCTTGGCCGAGCACGCCCTGCCCCCGGATGCGTTGATGCGCCGCCCGATCGTCGATGCCGACGCCCTGACGGAGATGCTGTCAGACCAACGCCTGCGGGGGCTGTGCATCGGCCCAGGTTGCGGCGTTCCTCGGGCCAAGGCGTTGCTGCCAGCCGCCTGCGCGGCCGACCGGCCGATGGTGCTGGACGCAGACGCGCTGACAGCTTTCGCCGAGGCGCCTTTGCCTTTGCCAAAAGACTGCGTGCTGACGCCGCACCAAGGCGAGTTCGCGCGCGTTTTCCCCGACCTGGCAAAGGAGCTGTCGCGGCTCGGCGGGCCGGACAAGGTGTCCGTTCTCCGTCTTGCGGCGCAACGAAGCAAGGCCATCGTCCTGCTGAAAGGCCCGGACACGGTCATTGCGGGGCCAGAGGGACAGGCGGCCATTCATTCGGACGCCAATATCCCGTGGCTGGCCACGGCGGGGGCCGGCGACGTTTTGGCGGGCATGATCGCGGGGCTTCTGGCGCGGGGTTTGCCCGCCTTCAACGCAGCCTGTGTGGCCGTCTCGCTCCATGCGGCGGCCGCTCGGCATCACGGTTCGGGCCTGATCGCCGATGATCTTCCGGACGCCCTGCCTGCCGTCCTGCGGGATTGGCCGGATCGCTGAGATTGCCCCTCGCGCAGGCGGAAAGGCTCTGCTAGAAGACGCTCGATGCGGGTGTGGCGAAATTGGCAGACGCACCAGATTTAGGTTCTGGCGCCGCAAGGCGTGGGGGTTCAAGTCCCTCCACCCGCACCACCAAACTCCCAGAAGACGCAGTGTCGGCGCTGGAGTCCGGGGCAATTCTTAATAATCGGACCCGAGAAATCGATTGTACCCGCGATAATCGCAGGCAAGATATGAGCCCCTAGGTTTATGAACGCTGCTCGACACGTCTGACAGGCGTTGTTGCGTAACTCTGACGTGGGACGATTCACATCGCGAACCCGTGCGGTTAGACGGGTCGCATGAGTAAGCCTCCACCCGCCCGCTACCGCACGACGAACTGGTCCAGCTATAAC
>NZ_JAOTBE010000047.1 GCF_026162645.1 Paracoccus rhizosphaerae | reverse complement strand
CCCAGTGAAGTGAGAAACGAATTCTTGGCACACATTGCGAAACGCACTCCCACCGGTCGATGGAAAAGACTTCGCAGCAGGGCGTCAGCTGAACAATGTGGGGTTCAGACGCCGCTTACGGAGAATGTCGCTAATGAGGACTCTTACTTGAACATGGGTAGACGCGGTGGGAGGATCCCTTCTGGCGAAGGAACACCCTGCCCGTAATACGCCCGGCCAACAGCGGCGATGGCCCCGTGCACCTGCTGAACGGCCTCGGCAAGTTTCGATCACTCAAAGAGTCCCGCAGAAAGCGCGCGGCGGTGGGGTATCTGCACAGGAAGGATCTTCTGCCTGCGGCTCAAGGTGGAGAAGTCCAGCCCTGCCATCTCCAGGATGCTGGCCACCATCCCTGTGCTTTGCCGCAGCGGCAGGCCGAAGAGCACCTTCACCATCAGGCAGAACTGAATGGCCGCATCAGAGAACACCGGCGGTCGCCCCGCCCTGTCCGCCAGCCACACCATGTCCTTGTCCAGCCAGATCAGCAGCAACCCACGCCGTCTCAGCGCGTCATTGTAGGACTTCCAGTTCGTCGTGCGGCAGCGCGCAGGCTTGGGTTTGCTCATGCCAGGACGCTTACCCTACCAGCCAGCCCGCGTGAATCCCGCGGCAGGCTGGAGTTTTGCAACAACGCCGACTGAGCACCCAGAGCGGGTCGCAGGCGATGATCGGGTGCTGTGGTTATGCGTTAGATTAACGATTGTCCCAATTCGCTTCAGACCCGCGGACGTCCACATGGACAAAGCCGGAATAGATGCCGACGCCACCCGCAAATATGCCCCGTCCCCGTACCGCTTTAGCCGCATCGGCCCACGCTGCACTGTTCTCCTGTTCACCTACAAAATCTGCAGCTTTGAATACCACATGTTGGCTCGATGACGCTCCACCCACGCACTGATTATAAGGTGATGCACGAAAGCAGTTTGTGATGCGCACAGAATAGCCTAACTCCTCACGGATCGCGTCCAAGGCGATGACCAGCGGAATTACGTTATTCCAAATAGGTTGTGGCGGAAGACTGTTTTTTCCGCGACAGTTGCTGCCGGGGTTGGAGTTCGACGGCCCCATCACCATGAACTCATCAGCATGGAAATGCTGGGGCTTATACTCCAGTTGGTCAAAGAATTTGCGAAAATCTTTAAGCTCTTGCGGCTCGTCGCCGCTGCGTAAGTTGCTCAGTAGTTTGCCTGCTTCCTCGAAGCCGACTGCATCGGATTCTGCACCTTCATAGTTGTCGTTGGACATGGTCCTACCTTTCTCGCTGAAGATTGTTTTTCTCTGGCCCGCCGTGCCGCGGTGCTAACGATCGATGTCTCAGTTCCTTAGCAATCATCTTGATGTGGTGGGCTTCATCTTTGTTGGACCCGCCGCGCGCCAGAAGCCGCGCGAGCGCCTCCAGATCAGCGACGGTCTCCTCGCGCTGCCCGATGGTTGCACCGCCTAAAAATGCTCGGCTGAAAGCTTCGACAGTATGCGCCACCGTCGAGTTGCTGTCGTGGGGCTCGCTCTTGCGTCGCTCGACCAAAAGCAACAGGAGCTGCGCCTCGGCAAGGCGCAAATCCCGTTCAAAGACTGGGCCCCCGGTTGTCACAGTCCCCAGAGATGCTACCACGAAATCTAAGTCGGATAGGAGATTGACGGCTGATCGCTTCTCTTCTCGCATGATAAAGTACGTCGCGGCGGTCCTTCGCAAGCGGGCATAGGCCAACTCTAAAACGGCATCTCCGCCTATCAGACCTTCCGCAGCACCATATGATTGCTTGGCCTTCTCCAGTTGGTTTACGAACGCGGTTTTAGCTCGTTCGGACGCCAGAGCAGCGGCGAAGCGCAGATGGGTGTCGCCTAGCCGCAAGAGCCGCCGGATTGCCCCGCTAGCGGCGGGCGTCTCGCCGGCAACCGTTCGAGCGTGGAACTCGTGCTGTTGTAGGCATTGAATAGCGTTCTCGTGCTGCGACCGTTCTATTTCCTGCAGCGCTTTGACATCGTACCCGTCGCCTGCCAGCCACCGTGCCTCGGAGGCTTTTCGTACTCTCAGCATGTCGCGCAGCTCCAGCGTTTCGACGGAGACGGTCGGCGGACTGGTGCGGATAGCCTCGTCGAGATATGCGAGGGCATGGTCGCGATAACCTATCTCGGCAAGCGCCCGACCTAAGGCTTCCAAGACATCAGGCGAACGTGCCCACTCAGGCTGATCGGATACGGCGGCCTCGACATTCTCGACAGTTTCGAACAATCGATCTGCATCGGCCTGGTTTCTTGCGAAGCGGGCATCGGCGCGCACAACCTGCAGCGCCGCAAGGACCTGCGACCGGGCGGTAAATTTAGTGAATTTTACCGATTGTGGCGGTAGCCCCCCAAGGGACCGCAATTGGTACTGCGAATCGCCGTAGCACTGGTAGGCACCCCAAGTCGGATCAGAGCTTTCCGTTTTACCGTCAGTTTCGCAACCTGCTTCATGAGCTTTGTCGCGAGCCGCCTGGACCGCTTGGGCAAAAGAATCTCCGGCCAGGAAGCGATCGTAGAACGTGTCAGCAAAGGCTCGCGCGTGGCCATCGTCGATGGCCCACCCTGCCGCAATAACAGCTTTGCTGCCCCTCTCCATGAAAGCAATGGCGATGTTCGCCGCGAGGTCGGATCGCTTGGTCACCGCCTCTGGCGCATCCTGCACCGGGTTCGCGTCGCCGCTAACTGTTTGCCCGATCCGCGCAACATGGCAGCAATTGAGGAAGACAAATTCCGGTACGCTTTCCAATTGTCGGATGTCGTCGGCAGTGAGGTAGTTGTCCCGCCCGATGACGAGGCCGGTTGTTTCCTTATCCGGGCCGCCGTTCACGACCCCATGTCCTGCAAAGTGCAACAGGCGCGGCTCAGTCAGGAACAACTTCTCTTCGATCGCCGGATCATCTCCGTAGGACGTTTCGACCGTGCCGATGGCTGCCGACCTCAATCGTTTCTCGACCGACCGCGCTTCTTTCTCGGCTTGGGGCAGCGCAGCATAGTAGCTCTTCGGATCACCGATTACGAGCGAGGCAGAGGTTGCAGGCAGCCGCGGGCCCTCAGGCCGGAGGGGGCGGATCAATTGGCGCACCAGCTTGGTGCGAATGGCGATGGGCTTCTCGTCAACCTTATCTATCGCCAGTTCCCATGGATAGGCAGCCGCTGTTTCGTCGAGCACCAGGGTGACGTTCGATCCCTCGGACAGGACGCGGCGGACCATTGGAGGGATCAGGCGACGAAACAGCAGGCGTCCAACGGTAGAGTCGGTTCGGCGAGATGTCTCAATGCCGGTCATCAGGTGGTCGAGGGCGTGCCGGTTCAAGGGCGCCTCGTGAGAATCTACGAGCGCAGTACGGTTCATTACGCGGAAACAGAGCTTGTCCGGCGTCTCCTCTGGGCAGGTGATCTCGACGATCATCTCCCATTCCGTATTGCGACCGAAGCTGTGCCGCCTTCGCCCCTCCTGGCCTTCGCGCAGTCGGGGGTCGATATCAAGGCGATCAAACCTGCCGACGCCAGCGAAGGCCGCGAGCGCCTCGGAGGCCTCGATGGCGCGATCTTCGAAGACCTCGAGGATTCTAAGTTCGTCGATCCGCATCCTGCGTGGCACGTTTCGGTTTGCAGCTTCGAGGGCTTCAAGCAGGGCGCGCAGACTCTCGCGGACGCTGATGCGGCTGTCGAGATGGCCGATGAGCAAGCTCGTCAGTAAGCGTTTGCGGCCGGGCTCCACCGGCTGTCTCAGCGCAAAACGCACAAGACCCTGCGTCAAGGTAGATTTGAGGGATTGCGGCGTCAACTGCCCAAACGGTCCCAGCCCGACTACCAGCGCCGCGTCCGGACCAACTGGGTTGCTGTTGCTGTCATAGAACATCTCCGAGGATCCGATCAGTCCAGGGTAGATCCCCGCCTCGCGGTGGAGGCGGAGCGCGCCTCCGAAGATATCGTCCAGCACCTTTTCGGCTGAGATTAGCGGCGCGCCATCGTAATGCCCGACGACGACCGCACCCGCTTGCAGGCGAAGATCTCCGTGCTCAATAGTGACGCGGGCGCGGAATGGCTCCAAGTCCTCGGCTAGCACCGCGTCGGACTTGCCGCCCATCGGCAGTAGGTCGAAGTCGTCGCCTGCAGGGTATATTACCGGCTCTTCATCCAACTCGAACACCGCTTCGGCATCACGAGAAACTGGGGGAGTCTGAGGCAGCCGGTTCGTCATGCCGTGCAGGAGCAGATCCGTTATCGGTTGGAAGAGGCTCCTGTCTCGTGCCAGATCGCCGTGCTGCACGTTTGGCGCGTACCAAGTGGCTACCCCCGGCAGCACTCCCGTGGCCCATGTAACACGCCCGTCACCATGGGGAGTTGCAAGAAGCGCGAAGGGCTCCTCCCGGATAGCGGTGACGGTGGCG
Organism: Paracoccus rhizosphaerae; assembly: GCF_026162645.1. Classification (GTDB taxonomy): domain Bacteria; phylum Pseudomonadota; class Alphaproteobacteria; order Rhodobacterales; family Rhodobacteraceae; genus Paracoccus; species Paracoccus rhizosphaerae. The sequence goes on along the minus strand of NZ_JAOTBE010000047.1, from coordinate 22,843 downwards.
GGGGCCTGTCCGGCGATGTAGAGCATGTACCGGGCGTCACGCGGGTCAAGTTCCATGCCTTCCCATGTTTCGCGGGCGCGATTTAGGGCGTCTTGACTGGGCGGTACCCAGTCTTTTGGTGCGGCGGCCGCCAGCTTCTCCCAAGTTGACGCTCGGAAGTAGGTGAAATCTGCGTCCGTCGGCAGAAGCTCCAAGATCCCCGGCAGTGGCACAATGGCCGACAGGATCTCCTGTGGTGAGTTCTTCAAATCAATAAGCGCAAGCTGCTTGATCAGCTTATCGCGCCCGATAAGCCCGGCCGCCATAGCTGCAGAGCCACCATTCGGGGTCCCCAGCATAAGCACACGGGAGCCTGAGCGCCCCTCGTGCATCCGCTGCCATGTGGTAGAGTGCTTCACGATCAGCCGGCGGGCTACCAGTCCCCCCATGGAGTGGCAGATCAGCCGGATCGGCTGCTTGGTCTGCTCAGTGGCGTCTAGTGCGTCGTTGATCGTGGCAGCGAGCGTGTCGGCGGCTAGATCGAGTGATAGGCGCCAGTCGTACTGCCGGATCATCGTGTGGTGCGTCTTCGCCACATGTTGCGCCAGACCTAGGTAGTAGCGCTCGACCGCGCCCACGGGCCTCACGCCAGGCGCCGGAACACCGTCGGCATCTGCACCAACCTTGCGCAGCCCGCCGCGCATCAGGTCGAGTGGGTCGATCCAGATCAGGTCGTCACCCTTGGCAAGCGTGCTTCCCATAATTCCCGGCAGCATGATTGCCACCGGCCTGTCGCCCGCCCCCCGGCTGCTACGCAGGACTGAGGCGAGCTCAGGAGACGCGCTGCGTGGGGGAGCCGGGAGCTTCCCGCTCAACACCTGGACTATCCGGTCAACGCTGTCGCGGTTGCGGAAGTAGTTGAAGTGCGCGATCTGGTTGCCACGGCTTATCAGTGCCCGCGGTTGCGTGGTGCGGGGGGCGCCCCCGAACATCGCGCCGGTGTTGACGACGAGGTCATGGTCCTCCCTGTAAAACAGGTCGGTGGCAAAAACGGCAAGCGCACGCAGAACACCGCCTGCCTTGATGTCGCCCCCGACGATGTCAAGGCTCGTCTCAAGCGTGAGGTCCTTGCGATTTAGCATGGCGATAAGGGCCGCGGTCGGCATCATCGCCTGTAGGCCTGGCAGCGCCTCAATGTTCGTCCGCGATCCCACCACGGCGCGGACGAATTCTGACATCACCGTAACGAAGGCTTGTTGGGGTCCAGGTGTCAGCGAAAGGAGATTTAATAACACCGAAAGGTAGAGGTCGAGCCGTTCTGAGGCCAGAAGGGTACCCCGCGTCGGACATGCAACCCGAACAAATGAGCCGATGCGCAGGTCCCGTTCGACCAGCTTCCGGTCGAGTTCCGTGATCTGCTCGACCAGCGTATCGAGTTCACCACCTGAATGCTTGGCTTCCAGGATGAGTCGATCGGTCTTGTCGAAGAGCGCGCCCGCACCCTTCGCACCTGTTCGCGCGGCCCGGCAGAGAAGCTCGCCCACTAGCCCGCCTCGGGAATGGCTCAAAAGGTCGACTTCCGCACCACGGGGGAGATGGCCGACAAGATCGATGGCGTTCTCGATCGGGCTTTTGGATAAGGACCGGTGCTCGAAGGCAAAGACCTGGCGCTCGGGTACTTTATTGCCGCGATACGCATCCATCAGCCGCTCCCAAGGGCTGGCAGAAGTGACTCCCGTTCCGAGCGCGAGGTTGCCGAAGCTGCCGGCGGTGCTTGAAAACGTACCGTGCAATAGGATCAGCATCTTCTGGCCGTCTGCTATGGCGCCGGCCGCCTCAAGATCGGAGGGGGTTCGGCAGCGCAGTAATGCATCGGGCTCCTGAAGCTTGCTCTCGATCCTCTCCATCGCTAGTCTAACTGCAGCCTTGCTCACGGCCCCGCCATCGAAGAACCGATAGAGGCGGACAATATGCTCCCCCACACCTCGAGTACCATTCGGCGCCGGAAACGAAGCCGGCAGGACGATCGGTCCTCCCTTGGATAGCAGAGCTTCAGCGTGACGGTAGAGGACGATGCCATTCTCAAGAGTGACCTCGACGACATGTTCGTCAGGTAGATCGACCGTCACCGCGCCGGGCAACGTCCCGCGTTGCGAGGAAACAAGGACACTTGCGAAGGGCTGTTGCGACGGTCCGTCAGCTTGAGGAACAGGATCTTCGGGAATTTTTACGCCGGGAATCGTTACAGAAAACATTTAAACGCCTACACATGAACGAACCCACTTCCGTCGTCCAATCTGTCCGAAGACAGTTGGTAAAATGACCAAATGCTCGCCGTGAAGCTGATGCTACGAGAAGCCATCAGCTTGATTTACGGGAACAGGTGATTCCACACTTTTCCTTCGTTGAGTATCGGCCTAGACAAGGTTAACACAGTCGGACTAGCTATGGCGACTGGTAAATTTCAAGCTGAGATTCATATACGCGCCATCGCAAGATGACGGTCCCAGCTATCAAACCTCTTGTCTCAGACGAATCCAGCAGAACCCATGCAACTACTATCGCGAATGCGATGATGCGATGTGCCTCTGCTATCTAGTCAAATTTAGAAAGCAGGTTAAAAAGGAAAATATTTATGGAACAACCTTCGAAGCGTCGAAAGGTGACGGGCCACTGTGTCCTTTATCAATTAACATGAGGGCCACTGAGCCAATCTCGCCTTGAAGTGTCAAAATTAAGAGGTTTTCGCGTTGCCATTGAAATTTATCTTTAGCGATGATAGTTCGTCGGCTTTAATAACTGCGATATCTTGAACGGTTGCACCGGAAACTAAGCGTGCTACAACGCGAGCAAACCCAGGTACTAAACGCGGGAAAGCCACCTGAGTGGGCGCTCCATCATAAGTCTCGGAAATGTCGATAGCGTCTACATCGTCTTGATCAATATTAATAAAAAGATTCTCGATGTAGTTTGGAGGGTAAGAAACTGCAATCGTTAATCCCCCACGACGGGTTTCTTCAGCTTGCTCCAGCCGCTTCTGAGCCAGTTCATCACGTGCTTCATCACGAACTTTACTCACAAGCTGCGTGAATTCATCCTGAGCTGCTCTTCGAGCTCCCCCCCACGCATCGGTCTGACTTCTTATCAAACTGGCTCGTTCACTCGCGAATTGGCCAACTGTCTTTGCAACCAACGGAAGAATAGCTTTTGCAGCATCTTCACTCACTGCCGCTGGCAACGTCGCATCTCTCTCAAGTATGAGACGTTGCTTCAATAAGTAGATAGCGACCTCAGAGTTTTTGCTGTTATATGGTTCTCTGTGAATAAACTAAGACGGTCTATGATCAGAAGTGCAGCAGCTAATGCGAGACTTAGATATCCGATCGCGAGAGCGTTAACGCCGAAAAGATCAGTTTTAATTTGACTGATGAACGGTGCCACAGTGCCAAACGAAAAGAGCGAAATGGACATTCCACGAATGATCCAAGCGCATCTTCTGTAAGACTGACTGCTCTTTTTGTAATACTCTTCATCGGTAAGAAGATTTTGAATTTCTTGCGCGAATTGTCCAGCTACCGCCGCCAGGTAACTCTGCTTGGGTAGTTCTGACACTATACCTCCATCTGCAATGCATAAGTAGCACTAGGAAGCAGTTCCCCATTTCGGGATACCTGTCGCTTTCTTGTTACCACCTTCACTTCCGGAAGTCTATTCCGCCTTGCTATCTTACTCGGCTACCCCTTCGGTGTGAACGCAAGCGCCCCACTGCACGGACATGGTGCTGTACAGGTATGCCGGTGATTTCGGTACCCGGCTCAGCCAATCAAACCGAGACAGGTTTCCTTGATGCGATCCGGCGCTCCGTTTACGAGTAGGTCGGAGGCCAAGACCGGCGCGTGACACCTGCGCCGTCATCGTAGTCGACAATCCGGCTTCTCGTGAACATAGCGGGCAATCCCGGATGGCATCGTGTAGCTGTAAACTTTGTTGCCAACATGGAAAGAAACGATTTTTACCAGCTCGCCTGGCCGGCCTGAGAGCCTTTTCATCACATCGGCTTTGACGCGCCGCGGATCGGTTATCAGATCCTTCCCATTGAAGGGGGACACGACAGAAGACGGTGCGACGGAATAGCCGACCAGCCGCGAAACATTTGGCAGATTACGCTGGACCCCTACGGCATGAACTTCGGCGATCTCGTTCGCCAGCTCTGGATCTATGCCCATCGCAATCAGCTCTTGTCTTAGTTCAGGGCCGGAACGGTTGTTCAGCGCGCCTGCGATAGTCGTTGTGTCGATCGTTATCCCAACATCCTGTTCCTGGCTCTGGCGATAAAGCATGCAGACATGGTCGCCAAGAATGCCGAGTGCAGGTTCGTTCTCCGACACAAGATAGGTGATGTATTTATCGGCAAAGGCTATGAAGCGTCGGGCGTCAGCCAGAGTCGCCTTCGTGGCTCTATGATCTTGGCTCAGGCTGTCGAATGCTGGGACGAGTTCCCCGAGTTGGTCCGTGAGTTTTCCAATCTCGAGATCTTTTGCCTTTTCCGCCGTAGCGACCGCCTCCTCTCGTAGTCTGCCTTCATACCAAGCTCCTGTTCCTGCTGACGCCGTGATGATGGTCACCAAGACTGTGCCGACAGCCAGAACCTCCTTGGTCGTGAAACCCCTGAGGATGTCGACGAGAGGCATTGTGGCCGGGTCGGCCGTGGACTGCTCCGTGGAAGCGGGTCTGTTGTTGGACATGGCGGGTCCCCAATAGCAGTTACTTGATCCCGTGTTACTCCACGATAGCAACCTCTGGGCATTCTTGGCAGTGTCTGTCTGGCTCTAATGCGCAAAGAGCATGAAGGCCGATGCGATGCGGGTCCAAGATCGCCCGCCCACGTCATGCTCGGCAAAGAGCGCATTCTTTCAGATCAGGACTATCACCCGTTCATTCCGTCCAAGTCGGGCAGTTCGTTGAAGTGCATTATCGCTGGCATGCGATTTTCAGCCGGCAGTTTCGGGTCGAGCGCGTCGACCGACGCAAGTCCGGCCGTTTCGTCCATATCAAAGTGCTGCCGGGTATCTTCATGGTTGTGGCAGTGTGGATGCTGGATCCGGCGGTTTGCTTCGGTATGCACGACCGCGGAAATTTCTACTGCCGATCCGCTCGACCACCGATCGGAACATGTCCTCGCCGTAATGGTGGAGCTTCACGTGATGGATGCGGCAGAGCGACCTGACGTTCAAGGGCTCGTCATACCGATCGTGATGCGCATCGACCGCCTCGGCAACACAGACATCGCAGCACTGCTTCGGGAGCTGGCCGGGGGTCGTGTCTCGGAAGTGGTAGAAATTGTCTGGCGGCGTAATCTCCGGGTGAACCAACACCCACCCAACCGGCGGCTGCAACTGCCAGGGAGATCACGCCATGAAGCAGAATACCGATAGCTCGTCCTTTTCGCTACTGCCCGACGCAAGTGGGTATGATCCGATCGAGGATCGCCTGCGGGCGAATGTCCGTGCCACCATCGAGGCCATGTTCGAAGAGGAACTGGCCGTCTTTCTTGGTCGGCTTCGTTACGGCCGCGGCAACGAGCGGGCCAAGGGTTACCGCCATGGGCACCGCGAACGGCAACTCACCGGCACGTTTGGGACTGAGACGGTGCGTGTGCCGCGCGCCCGGATCGAGAACGAGACCGGCAAGCTCAGCGAATGGCGCTCGAAGGCACTGCCCCGTTACAAGCGGCTGACGAAGAAGGCCGAGGCGCTGATCGCAGCAGTCTATCTGGCCGGGACCAATACCCGGCGCGTCAAGCGGGCGCTCTTCGAGCTGTTCGAAGGCGCGGTGAGCAAGGATGTGGTCAGCCGCGCTTAGCGCAAGGTGAAGGTCGACTGGGACGCCTGGTCGGCCCGTGATCTGTCCGGCGAAGAGATCGTTCGGCTCATTCTCGACGGCACCGTCATCAAGACCTGGCTGGACCGCAAGGCCACCCACATCTCGGTGCTGGCCGCAATCGGTGTTCGGCGCGACGGACAAAAGGTGCTCCTCGCCATCAGGAACATGGGCGGCGAAAGCACGGCTGCCTGGGGCAGCTTCCTTGCCGACCTGGACGCGCGGGGCCTGAGGCGCCCGGAGTTCGTGATCGTTGACGGCGCTCCCGGACTTGAGGCCGCGCTCGTGGCGCTCTGGGGCGAGGATCTGCCCATCCAGCGCTGCATGGTGGGGCTGTTGAAGAAGTCCTATGGGACGCTGCCGATGCTTTGCGCCATCGGATGGAAGATTGAGGCCACCACCCTCCTTTTCAGGTAGCGCAGGAGGGCAGAAGAGGGTGAGAATAGCTTTCCTTGACGGCTGGCCGCCAGGAAATGCAGCAAAAGCGCAAGGAATGCGGCCGCCAACCGCTTCAGATTTACGGCCGCGGCGGTGAGGAAGGCCTGAATGCGCATGTTTTCGAGCCCGCGACGCACTGCACGGGCAGGGCCGTGCCATGTCTTGGCCTCGCCGTGGAAGCCTTCCGAGCGCCAGCGATGGCGCCGATAAAGCCGGTTCTCCTTCTCGCCCCACCGCTCCCTTCGCCGGCGTGCCCGCAGCAGGGCCGGATAGTCGTGGACGATCACGACTGCCCGGGTCTTTCGTGACGGTGAAAGACACAGAGCCGCAAGATTGCACCCTGCACAGTCATGCACCCTGGTGACGAAGAACCTGCCGTGACTGATCTTGGCTTTCTTTGGCCGAAGGATCTTGCTGCGCGGACATTTCACGAGATCATGGCGGGGATCGAACTTGAACCGGCGAAGCGGGACCTTGCTCCTGATCGGTTCGGCCTTGGTCGGGATGATGGCGTCGATCTTGCGCTCCTCTAATCCACCAAACGCTTTGGCGTAGGCATAGCCCGCATCTGCCGTCGCCACTTTGATCGGTCCGCCCAAGGTCGCGGCAGCCGTATCGAGCCTGTCAAGGATATGATCGCCCTCGTTCGCCTCCCCGGTCGTGACCTCCACCTCGACGATGACCCCGCAGAGATCGTCGACCACGCCATGCTGCTTGTAGCATGGCTCGAGGCGCCGGTTACGCCCGCTGGTCGCCATGCTGGCGTCCGGATCGGTGACGCAGACCTTCTTGTAGCGCCCGGTCTTCTTCGAATGCTTGACCTGGAGATCGGCCTCGGGGTCCTCCGGCACATCGCCATTCGCGTCGGACATTGCATCAACATGGCGCACCGCGAGGCTTTCCCAGCTGACATTGGCTCGGATCAGAGAGGCGTCGACATGCACGACCTCGCCCTTGGCGAGCCCGGCTGCCACACAGCTCTGAACCGTCCGCTCAAAGATGCGCCGAAACCGTTCGGCGCCCCAGCGTTGTCGAATACGGGTCAGCGAAGAATGATCCGGAAGCCGCTCGTGGAGGCCGTAACCTGCAAACCAGCGGATCGCGAGATTGACCTGCGCTTCTCGCAGGAGACGCCGGTCATGGACGATCCCGAGAAGAAAGCCGGCCAGCATGAGACGGACGGCTGCCTTCGGTGCAATCCCTGGCCGGCCGGTTCCAGCGGAGTAGAGATCGGCAACGTCCTCGGCCAGCCAGCCGAGATCGAGCACCTGGTCGACGCGGGCAAGGACATGATCATCCGGCACAAGGTCGCGCAGCGATCCGCAGATGAAAAACTCGAGCTGATCCCGGTTCTGATGACCAATCATGCTGGCCCCCGCGACAAAATCCTGAAGCTATGGAATCAGCAAAGGGAGGGTTTTTCAACAGCCCCACAGTTCACAAGCACCGCAACCTGCTCGGCCACGCGTCCAAGCGCCTGCACGACGAACTGAGCGAAGATTACCGCGACATGATCTACGCCGATACTGCAGCCGAGGTCGAAACCCGCCGCAAGGCTTTCCTCCGCAAGTGGCGGCTCAAGTGCCGGGCCGTGGCAGACAGCCTTGAAGAAGCGGGAGACCGGCTCTTCAGCTTCACCCGCCTTGATCCCTCGCAATGGAAATCCGCACGGACCACCAATGCCATCGAGCGCTTGAACGAGGAATTCCGGCGCCGGATCAAGACCCAGACCGTGCTGTCTTGCGCTGAAACCGTGCCGATGCTGCTCTGGGCGCTCCTGGCGTCAGGACAGATCCAGATGCGAAAAGTCGATGGCTGGGAAACCCTCTCTCAGCCTCTCGTGCCGATGTCCCTTGACCTCGCGTCCTGACTGGAGCCAACGTTACATGCCCGGAGCGCGCTGCTCGGCAATTTCCACCACATTCGCGACACAACCCCGACATGAGGCCGGTGAGCGCGGAGGGAGCCAGCGCATCGCGGGCGAGAAACAGCGCCACGGCCTACTCGGCACCGCGGGCGCGCAGCTTGTCTGCGGCGGCCCGTCCGGCGGCGGCGGCGGATCGGGGCGGTCGGCGGGACGGGCGGCAGGGGTGCACATGGCGGGCAGCCTGGATGCCGGCGGCGGTTATGACCAGCCGAAAGCGCCGCAACCGCCGCAGCTTGCGGGGCTTTTCTATGTCCGGTAATGTTCAATTATCGGACACTCTGGAAAAAGACCCCCGGACATGGATGAACCGACCGCCCCGGCGCCCTCGACGGCCCCTGCCCGCCCGGACGCCGACCCTGCCGGCGCGGCCACAGACGCGGCGGAGGGCGCCCTCGCCCTGCCCGCCGGAATGGCCGGCTCCGGATCCCTCGACCGGCTGGTCGAGACCGCCCGCGACTACGCCCGCGGCGCCCTGTCGGAGAATACGCTCAAGGCCTACGCCCGGGACTGGGCCAGCTTCGCGCGCTGGTGCCGGATGCGCGGCACGGATCCCCTGCCCCCGTCGCCGGAGCTGCTCGGGCTCTACATCGCCGACCTGGCGGCGCCCGGCGGCAAGGCCCCGGCCCTCTCGGTGGCCTCCATTGAGCGGCGGCTGTCCGGCCTCGCCTGGGGATACGCGCAACGTGGCGCGCGGCTCGACCGCGGCGACCGCCACATCGCCACCGTCCTGGCCGGCATCCGCCGCCGGCACGCCCGGCCGCCGGTGCAGAAGGCGGCGATCCTCCCCGAGGACCTGCTGGCGATGCTCGCCACCCTGCCCCACGACCTGCGCGGGTTACGAGACCGGGCGATCCTGCTGGTGGGCTTCGCCGGCGGGCTCAGGCGCAGCGAGATCGTCGGTCTGGACCGGGCCAAGGACGACACGCTCGACGCCGGCGGCTGGATCGAGATCCTCGAGGGCGGCCTCATCGTCACCCTGCGCGGCAAGACCGGCTGGCGCGGGGTGGAGATCGCCCGGGGCTCGTCCGAGCGGACCTGCCCGGTCCAGGCCCTGGAGCAGTGGCTGCACTACGCCAGGATCACCTTCGGGCCGCTCTTCGTGGCGGTCTCCCGCGACGGGCGCACCGCCACGTCCCGCCGGCTCGGCGACAAGCACGTCGCCCGCCTCGTCAAGCAGACGGTCCGGGATGCCGGCCTGCGCCCCGACCTGCCGGAGGCCGAGCGGCTCCGGCTCTATGCCGGCCACTCCCTGCGCGCCGGCCTCGCCTCCTCGGCCGAGGTCGAGGAGCGCCATGTCCAGAAGCAGCTCGGCCACGCCTCCGCCGAGATGACCCGCCGCTACCAGCGCCGCCGCGACAGGTTCAGGGTCAACCTCACCAGGGCTGTGGGGCTGTGAAGATCAGCAATCGCAACCCTTGAGTTTCGTCAGGATGGCGACATGGCGCGGCAGATCGCTGCGGCCATGCAGGATGTCGACGATGATGACCTCGTCCGGCCGGTCCAGGAACACCAGGAAATGTTCCCCTGCCCTCGTGAACCGGAGGTCGGCGGCGTCATCAACCAGAACGGCGCAACTTCTGCTGTGGACCTCACCGCTCAGGATTGCCGTGCAACGCTCGAGAAGCTCTTCCTCGTAGAGATCCGCCTGCGCAGGCCCGAAGCTATCGATTGTCCATCTGGCGATCTCAACGAGGCTCGCCTCCGCGCGCTGCGTCAGCCGCAGGGAGCGTGTCATGTGACCGAACGTGCGCGCCCGAATGCCCGGCGGATGGCATCTTCTCCGCTCCCCTCGGCCAGATCGCCCGCTGTCGCCTGTGCCAGCCCCTCCATGAGTCCTTGCCGGATCGTGGTCAGCTGTGCCTCTTCCCGCTCAAGCAACCTGAGGCCGGCGCGCATCGCTTCGCTCACATTCTGATACCGCCCGGATGCGACCAGAGCCTGGACGAGCTGATCCTGGGTATCGGTCAGGACGACGTTGCGTGTCACCATGGGTCAGACCTCCTTCAATATTGGCAATATATGCCAATGGCGCCATTCGATCAATACTTCAAGCCGCTCGTGCGCCTAACCTGCCATAGAAACTCCGCTCGAGATGCAAGGCGCCTGACCCGGCTTTCACCACCATACCACGCAGGTATCCACTCGGTGACACGATCTCGCCTGCAGAGTGCTTTTCAAAGACCAGTACAAAAGCCGCTGTTGCGATCTGGCTCCCCAACCGGTCCTGCGCAAGCTCCCATGCCCGGGCGGAGATGCCGATCATTGGTCTCAGTTGTCCTGCAATGCGGTGGAGATCGCTCCAGTCCTTGACGAATCCTCCCATATCGCGGGCCCAAGACGCGAACTCAGGACATGCCTGCATGATCGTTGGGAGGTCCAATGCTCTGCGTTTCTCGCGGATCTCTGCAACCCAAGCGTCTATGGCCGCATCGGTGCAGTTTTGCGTGGTGGCACTGGACGTGGACTTTGACACTTCGTCGTTCCCTGGGGAATTACTAGCTACAGGATTAAGTCTAATTGTAGTTTTTATATGAGGTTCAAAAATGGCCTCCTTAGGGTTCATTCTCTCACAATCTATCGCCATTTGAACGCTGCTCTGCGTGCATCTATCCCTGACCGGGTCAGCAATCGCGGCCTCGAGGTAGGCAGTCTCGACACGCTCCTGAAGCTGCTGGAAGCAAGCCAGAAGCTGTTCGAGTTTCTCAGAGACGTTGATCGTTTTGGGCAGACGTTCCAGAAGGTCTGCAAAAAATTCTTCAAACTGACCCCATGACCCTCCCAGATTTCCACTAAGGGCCGCGTCGATCCGAGCGCGGATCATCCGGCGTGCGACGGTGATCTGGCGTTTCAAGCGGCGACAAAGCTCCCGTTCAGCTTGCAGATCGGCGTGTAGGGCTTCGAACTCTTCGGTTCGAGCCGAGAGTGGAGAGAGATCGAAACCATATGCTTCGATGATCACGCCAGCGGCATTCCTGCGGCCCCACCTCTTGCCGTTGGGACTGTCCTTGAACGCGATCACTCCCTTCTCGGCCAAGCGCCGTGCATGACGCTTAAGCGCCGAAAGCGAAAACCCAGTCTGCTCCATCAGATATCCATTTGACGGCCAAACGATGGGACGTTGCCCTTCTTCCCAGTCTTGAGCCTGCGTGAAGGCGGCAAGCGTGTCGAGGAGCATTATGTCCGGCGCCTTGAGACCGATATGTACGCCCACGCGTTTGACTGCCACAAAAGCGCGCGTTTTGGGTACAGCTACCTGTTCACCGGCTTGTGCAAGCTGCTGTGCAACTTCAAGACCCGGTGTCGGCTTGCGCCAACCTGTATTTCTCATGTCTGTGTCTCACCTCCGCCTATGTGGAGGCAAAAGAAAGCCGTTCGCCAAATTGGCGTTTCTCGTTGACAGGGATTCTGGAGAGACTTATCTTTAAGGCGACCAAACCGTTAAGATCAGCTCTCAGGCCCTCAGCTTGGGGGCTTTTCTTTTGCCTTTAGATCACAATCGTTCCTTCATGATCATTGCCTAACTTGGGGAAGCGCGCCGTTCTCGGAGCCTTAGCTCGCCGGCGACGGCTCCTTATTCTTCTTCAGGAAGTCGGCGATAAGATCACTCAACTCCTCGAGTTTATCCTGGCTCAGCGGCACGCTTGCGGCTTTGATTGAAAGATTGCCATTCGTGGACGTGAGGGAGAGGTTCCGACTGCCAATCTTCCGCTTCGCCGTAATCTTTGAGAGCGTTCTCCTAGCTTGTTTTTTCGGCCTGCTTTCGAGGCTCGCCATCGCGTTCTGCAGATCTCCAAAGCTCATCTCGTAGACGTTCTTGAACGCATTCAAGATTTCATCTCGGGCCGCGAAAACGGCTCGAGCACGCGACACTATGCTTTCATGGACGCCAATTCGCGTGGCGAAAGCCACCGCAGTGAACTTCTCTCCAGGTTCGCGCAAAGCCTCGTACATTTCCCCAATCGCCAGAAGGCGCTCGAAGGCGCTCAGGTTCTCCCTCTCCTCGTTCTCCCGAAACCGGAGGAAGAGCATCTCGAACTGAGAATTATTGGCGCTTCGCTTATCTGGCGGCGCCAGGATTGAACGAAGCTTCAGCCCAAGCATCTGCGCCGCTGCATGACGCCGTCGGCCCGTCAGCATGATGAAGCGAACACCCTCAACGTCGGTCGGGTTCAGCGGATCTGGTTTCCAGTTGGGGTCTTCCGGCCAAACTAAAATCGGCGTGTCCTGACCGTTCGCCTCAATACTGCTGAGCAGCTTCCGGAAAGCTTCCTGCTTCATCCAATCTTCGCGTCGATCCGACCCAACCGGATCTTCGACCTGATCGGGCAAAAGCTGAAGCTCATGGCGACCGTTCAGGATATCATTTGCCAGCTGAGCCCTCCCGTGCTCTACCGCGGCTTGTGATTGCGCAAGAGCACCGGCCTTCCAAGCGCTCCCAGCACCCTTGAAGGCGGCGGGAGCTGGAGCGGTTGCGGCTTCTTCATTTTTCTCGTCGTCATTTGGCTCAGGCGACCGGCTCATTGCTTTCGAAACCAGTGATCTGGGGATGCTTCGCTTCATGCTGCATTCTCCCCATTGTCCCCACCATCATCGTAGAAATTATCCATCCAAGTACTTGCGTATCCGCGCTCGAGGCCGGGCCAAAGTCGAGAAACGATCGCGTCATTGACCGCATCCGCATTTTCGATGAACCGGTTGATGCCCTTGCGTTTCCCGGGAGTGTCCGGCTCGTATTCGTATACAGACTGATAGACATCAGATGCGTTGGAGATGGCATCTGACCTTAAGTAGAACACGGGCAAAATTTCTGTCGGGCAGTGCTCAAGCAGGTTACCGATATGGTTGAGGTCTTGCGCGTTGGATCGCTGCACAATGGTGGGTAGTAACATGTTAGCACCAGACCCGATATCGATACGCTCATGCGCCAGGATATGCTGCAGCATGCCAAGCAACCCTGTAACGAACGTTGACAGCGTGGCGATATCGAATCCTTTCATGGTTTGCGGAATGACCAAGGACGAAGACGCGATCACGTTGTTGAGTTGGAAGAGTGTAAGGGCTGGCTGGTAGTCGATGATGATGCAGTCCAGCGTTTCATTCAACGCTTGCTCCATCCGGACTCTGTTAACCTTACCATCCATCACTAACTCGTTAGGGGCCGTTACCGGCGGATATGCGCTCTTCCAGCGATCGATCGCGTCTCTGAGGTAGCGGTAGAAACTCTTTCCGACCGGCGCCTCGCGCACCAAGCGCGCAATCTGAATCTCGCCCTCAGAGGTCTCGCCATGGGCGGGCACTAACCGCAGACCAGGCCACGACGTCCTTAGGAAGAAGCTGTCCAACATATCTGCAGAATGATCTGTGTAAGGGGCACTATCGGATGGGAACAACCCCGCGAAGTCCACCATCGACGGAGTCTCTTCCGTAGGCATTCTTGATAGAGCTTCACCCCCCACAAAATAGAGCGTAATCGTGCTTTGAGGATCTGCATCCATGACACCAACGCGCATGCCATAGTGCAGGCTCAGATACTGCGCGAAATGTGCTGCGCTGAGGCTTTTGGCAGTGCCGCCCTTCTGGCTGGCGAACGAGATCACAGGGAGCGGATCGTTAGGTTTCCGCCATGCAAGGTAATCGAACGGTCGCTTGGCCGATGCGGCAAGTAGCGCCCGCATATGCATCAGCTCGTGGAGCGTAAAGACGCGTTCGCGACCAACGTATTCCCCTTTCGGAAAGTCTGCATTGGCGTTCGCAAACTTGGTCAGATACTGAATGCTCACGTTGAGGAAGCGCGCGCACTGGCGCATCGACCAGGTCCGCTTAATGCGGTGACGCAGAGTCAATTCCTTGTTGACGGTGACCATTGTGCGCTCCAACCCACGGGACAGGTCGGTCAAAAATTGCTCTAGATTACCGCTCATGTTGCTGCCCCGACTTCGGCTGGTTCCGAGTACGACTCGTTTCAATGGCATAGTAGCACTATTACTTCCCGATGTGGAAGATACCATTCGCCTATCGTCCTCAGGAGTTCGATATAGGGCTAAAAGATCCTGTATGGAATGATCTTGAATGCGTTCAAGTTTGCTATGTCAGAAGCCCGTTCGCTTGGTTGGCATCAGCGGAGGCCAGCATACGGAGCAACATCGTGCACGCCTGTGCCCCTGGCCGCCTCGTGCGCGCGCACGATCCGGCAAGGCTGTTGCGGTCGGTGACGGCCAGTGCCTCCATCCCCATCAGGGCGGCGGTGGCAAAGAGCTCCTCGGCCGAAGACGCACCGCGCAGGAAGGAGAAGTGCGATGTCAACTGCAGCTCGACGTAGCCACTCATCCGAAGACCCCATGGAGGAACCAGAGGTGCGAGCCGGCGCCGGCATCCTCACCGTCACCGGCGCGGAAGATCCAGAAGCGTTCGCTGGCCTCGTCCTCGACGCGGAAGTAGTCGTGCATGGCCTGCGTCTCCGCAGCGCGCTTCCACCATTCGCCAAAGACCCGCTCCGGATCGTCGGCGCAGCGCACCCGGCGGGGGATGCCGCGCCAGGAGATCCAGTGCGGCGGCTGGTCGGGCAGCAGCGCCATCGTGTCGATGGGCTCGGGGCGGGGCAGGAGCCGTGACGGGCGCCGCCAGTGGTTCGGCCAGCCGGCGCCCACCGGCTCTGCCAGGGCAGGGATGCGGGTGACGGCCCGCTCCGGCACGTCGCTGGCGACCGGGGCATAGCGATAGACGGAGCGGGCGCCGACGCGGTTCACCAGCGTGTCGATCAGGCCGGAGATGTCCCGCGCGGGCTACTCCAGCAGCGAGGTGGCCGCCTGCAGCGGTTCCAGCGGCTCGGCAATGGTTGCCGTCAGCGTCATGATCTCGATCCCGAAGCCCGGAGCGATGGTCTCGATCCGGTCGCAAAGCAGGCGGGTCAGGCGCTAGGGCTCCCGCTGCGGGACGGCCAAGCCCCCGCGCACCGTTTCGATCCGGTTGTCGACCTGGAAGCACAGCAGATCCAGCCGTCGCGCCCCGAGCGCCTTCTCCGCTAGGGGCGTGCAGAGCTGCCGCACCAGCTTGCCGATATAGCGGGCGATGGTCTCGGCCGCCCCGATGGGTTCGGCGAAGGCGCGGCGCACCTCGATCACGCCCTCCGGGCGCAGCGGTTCGATCGGCTCCGCCAAGTCCTCCGGGGCCTGGTCGAGGCGCTGGCAGAGCCCTGGGCCGAAGCGGCGGGTCAGCGGGGCCCGTGGCTGGCCGATCAGGTCACCGATCGTGGCAAAGCCCAAGATGCGCAGCACGGAGGCCGTGGCCGGCGGCAGCCGCAAGGGCCTCGAGGGGCAGGGGCTCATTACAGCCTCGGAACTGCCGGGCGCTGCCATGGCGACGGGATCCGCACAATACCGTGCCGGCGCATGGGCGGCACCCCAGCTGTCGGCAACGGCGGCGCGGACGGTGATGCCGGACATGGTCAGGCGGCCGAGGAGCGCCTCCAGCATCGCCGCCTCGCCGCCATGGAGGTGCTCGGCGCCGGTGGAGTCGATCACCACCCCGTCCGGCGGATCGGCGGCGACGATTGGCGAGATGCGCTGCAGGATCCACAGCGCCAGCCGTTCCAGGCTCTCGACATCGGCCTCCGGATCCGCAGGTTCGACCCGCAGATCCAGGACCAGCGCCTGCGCCTTGCTCACCGGCATGCCGGTCCGGAGCCCCAGGGCCTGTGCGGCAAAGCAGGCGGCGGTGACAAGGCGGCGGTTGCCGACGCGTCCTGCCAGGATCAGCGGCAGATCAGCTGAGCGCGCTGATGCGTCCTCCTGCCGCCGCAGCCGGTCGATCGGCCACATCGGCAGGGAAACCGAGACGACCCGAGCCATTGCAAGCCTCCAGTTCGATATCCAGACATTCCCCCGCCCGCGCACGGATCAGTTCGATCAGCCAGCGGGCGCGGCCCACCCCCGGCACCGGCAGGGGCGCCGAGGGTGGGACCGAGATCCGCCATCGCGTCATCGCCGCCGTGGGCAGGCCTAAGTCGCTGGCATCTGCCTGCCGCCGCCAGCGACGCAGCACGATGCCCATGGTCCCCGTGCCCTCTGCTGCCAAGTGCAGCTGCCGCGAGGCGGTCATCGACAGGTGCCCCACATCGCCCACCACCGCCGCTAGGCCACCATGGCGCAGGCCCTCCTCTATCGAGGCAAGGACCATGCGATCGTCGCCCGCCTCAAGATGGATCACCCGGTCGAGCGGCAGACTCGCCTGAGCCAGCTGCAGCGCGCTCATTCCCGCATCGCCAGCAGCCGCGTGGACCTTCGGCATCATTAACTGGCTCTCGCCGAGAGACACCGTCTGAACGGCAAGCTCGTATTCCCTGGAACTCGGCACGTGAAACCCTGATGCCTCGTCAAGGCGCCATTGAGCGCGCAGCTCCCGGTCGCGCGCATTCAGGGTCGTGGCAACAGTCGCTACGGCATCATCCTTCGCACCTGCCGTGCCCTCTTTCCTCCGCACCACAGGTGCCTCCCGGAGAAGCAATTGCATCCCCGATCCCTCCGGCTGTGCGGAGGCTAGACAACAGCCCTCAGTTTCACCTTCGGAGACGCAGGTGGCGAGAGGAGGATTGTCGCGGTCCATCTGGGGCATACGCGCCAGGCCCCGAGTACCGGCAACGGCGATCCTCGCCTTGCCTTGCATATGCGCGGATGCACCACCGAGGCTGCCATCTGTGCCGGAAAGGCTGTGGTGGTGGACCTGAGGCATCGTCGGCGCTTCGTGCCTTGCCCCTGCATGTGCCTGCAAGGCGATCATGGCCGCGATGACGGCAGCGAAGAAGGCAAGGATCATCTTGTTCATTGGGGGTATTTTATCGAGGTCCTCGGCTACGGCACCTTTCTGCCGGTTAATTCTTAAAAATGTGTTGCCAAACCTGAGGACGAAAATGGCACCGGCCTGGGACCCGGAAGATAATCAACAAAGCGTTGGGCTGCCTGCCTGAGACCATGCTATTGAAGCAGGCAAATGACCGGACATCTTCTGCCTTTGCCAAAGTGCATCACTCGATCATCGTTCGCCGCGCGTCCTGCATCGACATGGCGGGCGTCGTTCGGCCTTCTGCAAGACGTCGGCTCCACACCTGCGGGGTCTGATGACCAATGGTGCCAGCAGGCGGAGAGCCGGAGCGGGGCCATTCTCGTCAGACTGGGTGGGGGTTCAGGCATTCTGGAACGTCGCAAACCAGAAAAGAGCGGTCTCGCCAAGGGCATCGAAATCGGGGTCGATGAGATAGCACATGGACATGCTCCAGTTCGCGAACTTATGAATAAGCTTACGTTGTGAATGGGTTGCGGGCGCGGGATCGGGTTCTGGGCCGGTGGTGCAGCAGAAAACTGTTGACGGGCACAGGGAAAAAGTGGTCAGGGAGAAGACGTCGAAAATTTTGACTATAGTATTTTTAACTTCTTGAACTTCAAAAAGATAAAGAACTAACTCTATTTTTCTTCTCCTTGACTTCTTCTAAAGAAGAAAAAAGAAAGAAATACTTATAGAAATCCCTAAATTATCAAGCGATTTCAGTCACTTAGGACAGAAGTTCGCGAAGTTCGAAGGCATTTCGGGGCCATTTCGCCGAAAAGCGAGACCCTACTGGCCGAACCCGGTCCAGGCCCGAGTTTCTAGGATCTCCGAACCAGAACCAGCATCAGGTTCAGGATCGGGTTCTGGCTCTCCCGGTAGGGTGATCCCAAATTCTTCGACCTCGCGCTTTCTAGGGCACCCCAATCCACTCCCAGGGGCACCCGCGCGCGCAAACGAGAACGGCTCCCGATCTGGCGGCTTTCGCGGCCTCCCCGGCGGCTTCTGGGCCATTAACTGATCAGCCCGCCCCTGAACCTTGCCGTGGTCCTTCCCGCCCGGATATCAGAACCTGCGGAGTTGGCCGGACCTGGTTCGAGGTTCAGGCGGCTTGGCTCATGACGCGGGACTGGTCGTGGCTTCGGAGGAGCGGGAACTGGCGCGAAATGCGGAATGTCGATCCCGCGGTTGCGTAAGGCCTCACAGGCGCAAGTCGCATTTCAGGTAGGGTGATCCCCGGAAACCCGACCTTGCCGTTTCTGGAGCTGACCCGACACCTCTACGGGCACGAAAACGAGGTAGGCGGATAGAACCCCAAATAACGACACCTGGTGCGTGGTCTCGCTCTCGGCGATCTGCATCACCCGTGGACCTTCGCCACCTGTTCGACCGCCATGCCTGCCGGATCTAGACATCTCGGCCGTCCGGATATCAGAGCCTGCATCCGGCTCGGCACCTGCAGCAGGTTCGGTCATTGAGACGCGCCAATGGCGAGATTTCCTCGCTCCCCGGATCTCCACATTCCAAACCCTTTGCACCAGGTTTCAAATCCTGCCCGAGCGCGGATCATTGCCGGATCTGGATCGGAAGGGTGGGACCATTTTTAGGCGCATGTGAGACGGAAAGCCGCGACAACACCCGCGCCTGCTCCCGGAAATTTTTGGATTTTCAGGCGCACCAGAGTGAACCAGACACGAACAACGGCCGGGGAGGGGGCTCGGGAACCGCCGTGGTTCAGATCCTCGAAAAGAGCCTCCGCGGTGGTGCTTGGATCTGCAGGCGCCTGGAGATCGTTTCGCCTGCACGGTGTCACGTCGGTAACGTCCAGCCGGACCTGAACGTCGACAGCGATGGGGAGGGCGGGATCAATCCACATGGGTCTGATCCGGTACTCTGGCCGCGAAGAGGGACCGTTGTGCAGTAGACGCAACCGTCCTGTCAGTCCTAACATCGAGCCTGCACCGCGGAGGAGGCCGGCTCATGCCCACGACTGTCACCACGGAAATGCTGCTGGAGTGCCTCGAGGGCATGGAGCGGCGGTTTCAAGACATGGAGCGACGGTTCTGCAAGCTGGAAGCCGAGTTGGAGACCACGGCTTTCGACGCGCGCGCATTGAACAAGGAGATGGTCTCGTTCCTTCAGGCGCGCAAGCAAGGCGAGTAGACGGCCTCTTGTGGATCGTAGAACAGCATCACCTATGACAGAAGGTCCTTTTGCCCATTCCGGATCAGCAGATGATCAAGGCGACTGGCAAACCCTTGCAGATCACCTTTCAGAAACGTCACGCCTTGCTGCTGATCGTGGCAGGCCGATCGGTCTTGAGCAACTGGCCAGCATGGCCGGTGCCTGGCATGATTTCGGAAAGCATGACCCGGCCTTCCAGCGGCGGCTCAAAGGCGATCCTGCAAATGTCGATCATTCCACGGCCGGAGCGGCTGTGCTTCTTGGGAGAGCTACAGGCCCCGGAAACCTGCCGCGGCTCGACCCGGAAACCAACCATGGCCTCGTCACCGATGTCAGCCTCAAGCGCAAGATCCGCAACTACGTGGACCTGGCCCGGAGCGGCGAAAGCGGGCACCACATCTATGTTCAGGAGGGCGCGATCCTGAACCAGAAGCACCGGCAGGCCTATGTCGCCGTGCGGCCAGGTGATCCGAAAGCTGAAAAGGACGCCAAGCTGAACCCCAGGGACGATGCCGAGGCCAAGGCCCTGCGCGACTGGATGTGCGCGAATTTCTTCGATGTCCGAACCTTTGGCGCCGTCATGTCCACCGGCATCAACTGCGGGCAAGTGAAGGGCCCGGTCCAGATGACCTTCGCGAGGTCCGTCGAGCCGGTGCTGCCCGTGGAGATCTCGATCACCCGCATGGCCGCGACCAACGAGGCTGAACAGAAGAAGCGTGCCGAAGGCTCTGAGGAGGTTGATGGACGCACGGACAACCGCACCATGGGCCGCAAGCATATCGTGCCTTACGGTCTCTACGTCGCGCACGGCTTCATCTCGGCCAAGTTCGCCGAACGCAGCGGGTTCACCGAGGCAGATCTGGATTTGCTGTTCGAAGCCATGTCAAACATGTTCGAGCATGACCGCTCGGCTGCACGAGGCGAGATGACGACGCGCAAGCTGATTGCCTTCCGCCACGCCAACGCCCTCGGCAACGCACCGGCACATGCGCTGTTTGAGCGCGTGAAGATCGGCCGCAATGTCGATGGCGCCTTCCGTGATCTGTCTGATCCTGGCCTGGGCAACCTTGGTCCGGCACGCCGGTTCAGCGACTACATGGTCGAGATCGACCACGAGGGCTTGCCCAAGGGCGTCGACATCCTCGAGCTGCTCTGACCATGTCGTCCCGCCCCGCCGAGACGGAGCCCATCCCCCTCTCGGCGGTGCAACATGCCGTCTATTGTCTGCGGCAGGCGGCGCTGATCCACCTGGAGCGAAACCGGCTCGCGCTGTCGCTGGTCAATCGTCGCCAGTTGCGTGCCGGTGACTTCCGCCCCATGGACGGCGGAGCAGTTCTCTTGACCGACGATGCGCGCAAGCTGGTCCTGACCGCCTGGCAGGAGCGCAAGAAAGAGGAACGGATGCATCCCTTTCTTGCCGAGAAGGCACCCTTCGGCCTCGTGCCCTATCTGCAGGCGCAAATGCTTGCCCGCCACCTGCGGGGTGACATCGACGCCTATCCACCTTGGTTCTGGAGCTGACATGCTGGTTTTGGTCACCTACGATGTGAACACGCTGGAGGAGGGGGGCAAGAAGCGCTTGCGTCAGATCGCCCGCGCCTGCTCTGACTTCGGCCAGCGCGTGCAGTTCTCGGTCTTCGAGATCGAGGTCGACCCGGGCCAGTGGGCCAAACTGAAGGCGCGGATGGAGGCGATCATCAAGCCTACTCATGACAGCCTGCGTTACTATTATCTCGGCGCCAACTGGTCCCGCCGCGTCGAACATGTCGGCGCCAAACCCGCCGTCGATCTGAACGGTCCGCTGATCATCTGACCTACCTCGGTTCTGCGAACTCTGAGCGTGCCCGACTTCGGCAGGAGGTTCGCAGCCGGAACAGCTGTTTGAAACTGTTGAACAATGCATGTGCATCCTGGCCGCATGCCAGTCCGGGCGCCAAAGATATCGTGGCGTTCGCAACTGGAGGACGATTTATCTCTAGCGTGCAGAGGCTTATACTCCCTAGCGTCGCCCCCCTCGCGGGGGCGTGGATCGAAACCCGCACCAGGCCGTGATGATCCAGGGGCAGGAACGTCGCCCCCCTCGCGGGGGCGTGGATCGAAACCTGCAGGCGTTCGGCGCAGCCATGCAGTCCGTCAGTCGCCCCTCTCGCGGGGGCGTGGATCGAAACTTCATCCGCGAGAATTCGCTGGACGCCTACTACGTCGCCCCCCTCGCGGGGGCGTGGATCGAAAACGGATAGTAAGGCTGCGCATACGGTCGAGATGAAGGTCGCCCCCCTCGCGGGGCGTGGATCGAAACATGATCGACCAGGGTGTCCCCTCAGAGCCCTGCGTGTCGCCCCCCTCGCGGGGGCGTGGATCGAAACGCGGCGCGCACCCAATAGCGATACTGCACCCCGGAAGTCGCCCCCCTTCGCGGGGGCGTGGATTGAAACCGGCTCTCCCATCGACTTGAGGCCTGCAATCGCGGCGTCGCCCCCCTTGCGTGGGCGTGGATTGAAACGGCACCCGGAAGGGCAAGCACGCCGAACGCGCCGGTCGTTCCCCTCGCGGGGGCATGGATTGAAACCGCGTCGTCCTTGGCCGAGACGGCGCTGTCGCGGGTCGCCCCCCTCGCGAGGCGTGGATCGACACGCAGGTTATTCCTTCAGGAGGTGAACAGTGCGGATCCCACCCAAGAGGGTGAACGCAATACCCTCCTACCTGTTAAAGAGCAGAAGAGCCTGATCACCATCATGTTCCAAGCTGATTATCTAAAGGAAACCATTATGGTTCTTCTCGCAGATGTGGCAAGCAATCTCTCGCGTCATCCGACCATCTCCATTGACGGCGATGTGGGCGGCGACCCGAAGGCAGGCCTGAACCGCGGCGGACACTCCTGCCAACACTGGACGCAACTGCTCCGCCCCGATTACGTTTAGCGGGCATCTTGAGGGAGGTTCAGCCGATGACGGATCCTGTCACCAGTGACATGGTGCTGAAGTGCCTGGAGGAGATGCAGCGAGACCTCGCGGACATGAAGTCCGAAATGGCGCGCACAGGTTCCGAGTTGCGCGAGATGAAGGAGCAAATGGCTTCGTTCCTCCAGGCCCGCTCCGAAAAGCAGCAGCAGGACTTCGCCGCAGGACGTTCGGCAGTGGAAGACAGCAGTGAGGTCGACCGCCTCTGGGCCGAGACGCGCAGGATGGAAGCCGAGACCGCCAAGCTCATGGCCGAAGATCGCAAGCGCGGCGCTGAGGAGCTTCGCGGCCTGCGTCAGGAAAATCGCTATATTTTTCTGCAGACCCTCGTGATGATGGCGCTCGGTGCGGCAACGGTTTTTGGCACCGCGTACCTGATGCTGTACGTGGTCGAGGTGAATTGAGCAGAGCGTGCGGGTTACGAGAGGCGCGACTGCAACTGACGGACGGCTCGCGTACCTGGACAGCTGCGAGCAGCGGTTGAGTGGGAGTCCGGTGCAATGGTGACAAGAGGGAACTCTCCAGATCTGTAACTTGTTGTCTGATTGCAGCCCATTTGCATAGCTACTTTCTGCAGCATGCTCCGGAACCTACATCGACCGAAGAGCCCGTAGCCGATTTCGTCCCCCCAAGCGAACACTTCTACATCAAGAGCGTC
>NZ_JAOTBE010000046.1 GCF_026162645.1 Paracoccus rhizosphaerae | reverse complement strand
CGCCCACGACGAAGCGGTCGTAATGCGTATAGACCAGCCGGATCTGCCCTTCCGCGAACAGCCCCTGCGCCAGGAAGTGCCGGCGCAGCGTCTCGGTGTCCATGCCCTTGGCGTGCTCCGGGTGGATCGCGTGGCGGGTCTCGACATGGGTCATGGATAGGGTCCTTTCACAGAAAATCGTCGCGGCGGGGCGTGAAGCTGTCGATCAGGACGCCCTTTTCAAGACACAGGCAGCCATGTTCGGCGCCCGATGGGATGATGAACGCGTCGCCCGGCCCGACCTCGGATGTCTGGCCGTCGACGGTGAAGCGGTACCGTCCCGACTGCACGAAGGTCGATTGCACGTGCGGATGGCTGTGCAGCGCGCCCCGGTCGCCGGTCTCGAACTCGAAGCGGACGACCATGAGGTCTGGCGAATGGGCCAGGACGGTGCGGGTGGGATCGCTCATCTGAACACCGAAGGCAGCCAGAGCGACAGGGCAGGAATATAGGTTACCAGCATCAGCGTCAGGAATGCGGCGCCATAGAAGGGCCAGATCGTCCGCATCGCCTGCCAGATGCTGATGCGGCCCACCGCGCAGCCGACAAACAGCACCGCTCCCACCGGCGGTGTGCAGAGCCCGATCCCCAGGTTCAGGATCAGGATGACGCCGAAATGCACCGGATCGACGCCGAAGGCGGTGGCGACGGGCAGGAAGATCGGCGTGGTGATCACGATCAGCGGCGACATGTCCATGAACGTGCCCAGCACCAGCAGGATCAGGTTCATCAGGAGCAGGATGACCAGCGGGTTGTCGGACACGTTCTGCAGCATCTCGACCAGCTGGGCCGGCACGCGCAGATAGGCCAGCAGCCAGCCGAAGCAGGCGGCGGTGCCGATGACCAGCAGGACCATCGCCGTCGTACGCACCGCACCCTTCGTCGCCTCGACGAATTCGGACCAGGGCAGGCTACGATAGACCAGCGCCGTCACCAGCAGGGCATAGACGACCGCGATGTTGCTGCTCTCAGAGGCGGTGAAGATGCCGGAGCGGACACCGCCGAAGATGATCGCGATCAGGATCAGCCCCGGCAGGGCCGAGACGAACAGCGCCCCCAGCATGTGCAGGCCGGGGAACGGTTCGGTCGGATAGCCCTTCTTGCGGGCGACCCACCAGCTGGCGCCCATCAGCATCAGCGCCAGCAGAAGGCCCGGGATGATGCCGGCGGTGAACAGGTCGGCGATGGAGAGCCGCCCGCCCGCCGCGATAGAATAGATGATCATGTTGTGGCTGGGCGGGATCATCAGCGCGATGATCGAGCTGACGACGGTGATGTTCACGGCGAAATCGACGTCATAGCCGCGCGCCTTCATCTGCGGCACCATCAAGCCACCGACGGCGCTGGCATCGGCCGCGGCCGAGCCCGACACCCCGCCGAACATCAGCGAGGCCATGATGTTGACCTGCCCCAAGCCGCCGCGCAGGTGGCCGACCATTGCGCCCGCCAAGGCAACAAGGCGCCGGGCGATGTCGCCGCGCACCATCAGGTCGCCCGCGAAGATGAAGAAGGGAATCGCCATCAGCGCAAAGACCGACACGCCGCTGTTCAGGCGCTGGAAGACGACGACCGGCGGCAGGCCCAGATAGGCGACCGTCGCGAAGCTGGCCGCGCCCAGGCAGAAGGCGACCGGCGTGCCGATCAGCAGAAGGGCGGCGAAGCTGCCGAAAAGGATCCAGTATTCCATCGGCCTACTCCTTGACCGTGCGCTGCGGGGCTTGCCCCTGCAGCACGTCCCGCGCCTGCGCGCCATGGGCGCCGGCATCGACCTCTCCGTCGGCGGCATCGTCCATGTCACCAAAGCGCATCGTCTTCAGCCCGGCTGCCCGGCGCAGGATACGCTCGACCGAGAACAGGATCAGAAGGATGCCACCCGCGATGACAGGCGCGAAATCCCACAGCCGAGAGATGCCGAGCCCCGGCACCACGCCCGACGCCGCCCGCGCCGCCAACTGCCAGCCATACCAGGCCATTCCCCCGCCGAAGGCCGTCACGACCAGGTCCGACAAACTGTGAAACCAGGGGCGCCAGCTTTCCGGCACCACCATCAGCCCCACGTCGAAGGACAGGTGATAGCCCTCCTTCACGCCGACCGCTGCGCCCAGGAAGATGAACCAGCCCATCAGCATGACGGCTGCGGGCTCGGCCCAGAACAGGCTGGTGCCGATGACGTAACGATAGAAGACCTGCGCAAAGACGAAAGCGGTCATCAGAACCAGCCCCGCCCCCGCAAGCCACAGCCCGGCCTTGGCAACGGCACCGGTCACGGCCGCCAATCGGATCAACGTGTCGCGCATATTGCGCCCCCAGAAAGAAGAAAGGCCGCCTGCGGAACTGCAGGCGGCCACCGGATCACTCGGTTTCCTGAATGCGCTTGACCAGGTCCTGCGATTCCGGGGTTGTCACGTATTTCTCGTAGACCGGGGCCATCGCCTCGATGAACGGGGTCTTGTCGATGTCGCGGATGATTTCGGCGCCCGCCTCGACGACCTTCTCCTCGGACGCCCGCTCCTGCTCGGCCCAGAGCTCGCGCTGGACGGTGGCCGAATTCCGCGCCGCCTCGCGGATGATCTGCTGATCCTCGGGCGACAGCTTTTCCCAGGTCGATTTCGACATGGCAACCAGTTCCGGCACCATCAGGTGTTCGTCCAGCGTGAAGTACTTGGCGACCTCGGCATGGCCCGAGCTGTCATAGCTGGGGAAGTTGTTCTCGGCCCCGTCGATGACGCCGGTCTGGATCGAGGAATAGACCTCGCCATAGGGCATCGGCGTGGCGTTGGCGCCAAGCGCGCTCATCATGTCGACGAAGACGTCGTTCTGCATGACGCGGAACTTCATGCCTTCCAGGTCTTCGATCGACTGGATCGGCTTTTGTGAATTGTAGAAGCTGCGCGAACCGCCGTCGTAATAGGCCAACGCGATCAGGTCGTTTTCCTCGAAGCCCGCCGCGATCTCCTCGCCGATGGGGCCGTCCATGACGTTGTGCATGTGATCGACCGACCGGAACAGGTAGGGCAGCGACATCAGCTGCGTAACCGGCACGATGTCGTTGAACGACCCGAAGCTGGCGCGGACCATGTCGATCACGCCGAACTGGGTCTGCTCGATCGTGTCCTTCTCCTCGCCCAGCTGGGACGACGGGAAGACCTCGATGCAGATGCGGCCGTCGGTCTTCTCCTCGACCTCGGCGGCCATGGCCTTGACGCCCTCGACCGTCGGATAGCCGTCGGGATGGGTGTCGGACGAACGCAGCGTCATCTCGCAGGCGCCGGCGATGCCGGCCGAGGCCAAAAGGGCCAGTGCAGTTGTTGTCAGAAACTTCATCTTATCCTCCCAGTATGAAGTTCACAGCTTGTAGGCCCGTTTCGCCAGGCCATAGGTCAGGTCGCGCGCGACCTCGGGCGCCTCGTCTTCCGCAAGACGGCCCGTGGCGACCAGGGTCGCCAGATAGGAACAGTCCACCCGCCGGGCGACATCGTGCCGCGCCGGGATCGAGCAGAAGGCGCGGGTGTCGTCGTTGAACCCCACGGTGTTGTAGAAGCCCGCCGTTTCCGTCGTCATTTCACGGAAGCGGCGCATGCCTTCGGCGCTGTCGTGGAACCACCAGGGCGGCCCGAGGCGCAGGCAGGGCCAGACGCCGGCCAGCGGGGCCAATTCGCGCGCATAGGAGGTCTCGTCCAGGGTGAACAGGATCACCGTCAGGCGCGGGTCCATGCCGACCGCGTTCAGCAGCGGACGCAGCGCGGTGACATAGTCGGTGCGGCCGGGGATGTCGAAGCCCTTGTCGCGGCCGAAGGTCGCCAGCACGTCGTCGGAGTGGTTGCGCCGCGATCCGGGGTGGATCTGCATGACCAGCCCGTCATCAAGGCTCATCCGCGCCATCTCGGTCAGCATCTGGCCGCGGAAGGCGTCGGCGTCCTCGGGCGTGCCGGCGCCACGCAGCGCCTTCTGGAACAGCGCCGCCGCATCGGCCTGAGGCAGATCCTCGGTCCGGGCCGAGGAGTGGCCGTGGTCGCTGGAGGTCGCGCCGTGCTCGATGAAGAACGCCCGCCGCGCCCGGTGCGCGTCCAGATAGCCCTCCCAGGTCGTGGTATCGAAGCCGGTCTGCTGACCCATCAGGGCGACGTTGTCGGCGAAACCCGCCATTTCAGGATCGATCACGCCGTCGGGACGGTAGGCCGTGATGACCCTGCCCTGCCAGCCGCTCTCGCGGATCATCCGATGCCAGCGCAGATCGTCAGTCGCGGCCTCAGTCGTGGCGATGGCCTCGATGTTGAAACGCTCGAACAGCGCGCGGGGCCGGAATTCGGGACGCGACAGGCAATCGGCGATGTGGTCGTAGTACCAGTCGGCGGTCTTGGCCGACAGGCGGCGGTCGATGCCGAAGACGTGCTGAAAGCTGTGGTCCAGCCACAACCGCGACGGCGTGCCGCGCAGCAGGTGATAGTTATTCGCGAACAGGCGCCAGATCCTGCGGCCGTCTGTTTCGGTCGGTCCGCCATCGACGCGGGGCACGCCCAGGTCGGTCAGCGGCACGCCCTGCGAACAGAGCATGCGGAACACGTAGTGGTCCGGCGTCACGAACAGCTGCGCCGGGTCCGGGAACGGCTGATCCTCGGCGAACCAGCGCGGATCCGTGTGACCATGGGGCGACAGGATCGGCAGGTCGTGCACCCCGTCGTAAAGGTCGCGCGCCATGACGCGAACCTTGGGTTCAACGGGAAACAAACGATCTTCTGCCAGCAGCGCCACGCGGTCCTCCTCCGACTCGCTTGCCCTCTAACTGGTCTGGTAATATGCTAGTTTACGAGACGCGTCAACCGAGGCCTCGTCATGCCGCAACCCGAATTCCGATCGCCCCCGGCGCCTGCGGACCTGCGCCCCAGGACCGTCACCGACCAGGTGTTCGAGGCGCTCTATTCACGGGTGGTCAACCTGACGCTGACACCGGGAACCAAGCTGTCAGAGGCCGAGGTCGCCGCACAGATGGGCGTCTCGCGCCAGCCGGTGCGGGACGCGTTCTACCGCCTGTCGCAACTGGGCTTCATCCAGATCCGCCCGCAGCGGGCGACCACGGTGACGGCAATTTCGGAAGAGGCCGTAATGCAGGCCTATTTCATCCGCAGCGCGCTGGAGGAGGCCGCGATGCGGGTCGCGGCGACGGCGCTGACAAACGCCGACCTTGACGGTCTGGACGCGCTGATCGACCTTCAGGAAGATGCGATCCGGGGCGACCGCCGGAACGAGTTCCATGCACTGGACGAGCGGTTCCACCGCGACATCTGCCATGCGGCGGGGCTGGATTTCGTCTGGGCGCTGGTCAAGGAAAACAAGGGCCACATGGACCGGGCACGCTATCTGTCGCTGTCCTTCACCGCCTCGAACGCCTTCGATGAGCATCGGCAGATCCTGCAGGCCCTGCGCGACCGAAACCCCGATGCGGCCGCCAGTGCCCTGCGCACGCACCTGAGCCACATCGAGCATATCGTCGCGCGCCTGCGCATCGACCAGCCCGAGGTCTTCGCCGCCCCCTAGGACCCGCGGTCGCGTTCGTCATGCGCCCAGAGATAGCCTAGGAAGGCGCCCTTCACGAACCGCAGCAGCACCAGTGTCATGATCGTCGTCACGATGATCAGGCCGACCAGCAGGACGACCGGGTCCGACCTGAAGACCGTCCAGCCGAAGCCGATCATCGGGATCAGCAGAAGCATCATGATGGTGATGGTGAAGAACGCCGGGCCATCTGCTGCGGGATAGGCCCCCAAGGGCGCGCTGCAGGCCTCGCAGCGGTCCTTGACCTTCAGATAGCCGTCGAAGACGCGCCCGTCGCCGCAGGACGGGCAGCGGTTCAAGGTGCCGCGGACCATCGCGCCGCGGGCGTCGCGGGGCGCCGGCGGGGGGTCAGACTGCACGGGCCGCATCCTTGCCCCGAGGTGACGCGCCGACAAGCCGCTCGATCCGCTGGACGACGCCGGCGGCGCCGGGCAGCTGCGCCGTGGCCGCCGCCATGCGCCGGGCGTTCGCGGCGTAAACTGGCTCCGACAGCAGCCGCGACAGCGCCGCCTCGATCTGCGACTGCCGCCGCGACATCCGCCCTAAGCGGAGGCCGACACCGCAGCGCTCGATCCGGGCCGCCACCCCCGGCTGGTCGTGGGCCAGGGGGATGGCCAGCATCGGCACGCCCTGCGCCAGGCATTCCAGCGTCGTGTTCAACCCGCCATGCGTCACGCAGAGATCCGCCCGCGCCAGAACCGCGCGCTGCGGCACGAAGCTGCGGACCCAGTTGGCGCCGATCCGGTCCGCCGTCGCAGGGTCCAGCGCGTTTCCATGTGACACGATCACCTGCGCCCCCAGATTGCGGCAGGCCTGCGCGATGCACGCCAGCAGGCGCCAGCGGTGCCCCTGCAGCGTCCCCAGCGAGACATAGACCAGCGGCCGCCCCGGATCGGGCCGGATGTCGGCCGGAAACAGCCCCGGAGGATCCCGGCGGAAGGGGCCGACCTGAGTCAGGCCGGCACCGTTGACCGGCCGAGGAAAGTCGAAGCCCGGCACCGTCTGCGCCAGCGTTCCCAGGCGGGACAGGCAGTCGGCAAAGCTGTCCCGCCTGCCCAGGCCCCAGCGTGCCGCCCATGACAGGATGACCCGGCGGTGCGGCGTCATCAGCCAATTGGTGACCATCTCTCCACCGTCGTTGCGCCGCAGACCCTCATCGGATGGGTCGTAAGACCAGCCCACGAAGGGCAACGGGATGCCGGGTTCGGGATCAAAGGGCAGCGCACAGGCGACCGACAGCATCGGCACCCTCATTGCATCTGCCAGCAGCCCCGCCGCAGGCTCGGTCTGGTCACCCAGGATCAGGTCCGGCGACAGCGCTCGCAGAATCGACAAGCCGAAGCGGCAGAGCCGGTCGGTCCGCTGCGCCCCTGCCCGGATGTTGCGGATGAACCCCCGCTCGGATCGGGGGGCGTCGTCTGGGGGAAGGGCATGCACAACGTGGTTCGCAGAAATCTCGGCATCTGGTTCGGCCAGGAAGATGACCTGATGGCCGCGGGCCAGCAGTTCCTTGCCGATCGCCTCGAACGCGCGCAGGTGACTGAGGAACGGCGGACAGATCATCACGATCCTCAGCGCGCCTTCCGGCAGGGGGCCGGGGATGGCGACGCAGGCTCGTGACTGGAACGGCGCGGCGGTTGTCATGCCTTCTTGAACACCTCTGCCGGTGGATCGTTCCCGAAGTCCGCGTCGCGATCACGGACCAGGGCGGATCGGCAACAGGCGCCGTCCGCCGGAAGGCGACAGCCGGGCTGACATCAATGTCTCTAGGAAGGTTGTTGGTGCGGTCGAGAAGACTCGAACTTCCACTCCGGTTAAGGAACAGCGACCTCAACGCTGCGCGTCTACCAATTCCGCCACGACCGCATCCGGGCAGTTCGCGCCTGATAGCCGAGCCGCAGGCAGATGAAAAGAGGCATTCTTGCCATGCATGGCGGAATTATCGTCATTGACGCGCGCCCCGCCCCACGCCACATCCCGCTGATGGTTGAGTGGATCATCAGCGACGGCCTGACGCCCTATGACGACGCCGTGGCCTTCATGGAGGCGCGGGTGGCCGCGATCCATTCCAGAACCGCAGACGAGGCGATCTGGCTGGTCGAGCATCCGCCGCTTTATAGCGCGGGGACCAGCGCACGGGCGCAGGACCTGCTGGACGCGCGCTTCCCGGTGCATCCGTCCGGTCGGGGCGGGCAGTACACCTATCACGGGCCGGGGCAGCGCGTCGCTTATGTGATGCTGGACCTGAACCGGCGCGGCCGCGACGTGCGCGCCTTCGTTGCCCGGCTCGAGGACTGGGTGATCGAGGCGCTGGCGCAATTCGGCATCACCGGCCAGATCAGCGAGGGCCGCGTGGGCGTCTGGGTGCCGCGCCCGGACAAGGCGCCCCTGCCAGACGGCACGCTGCGCGAGGACAAGATCGCCGCGATCGGCGTCAAGCTGCGCCGCTGGGTCAGCTTCCACGGCATCTCGGTCAATGTCGATCCGGACCTTGGGCATTATGGTGGCATCGTTCCCTGCGGGATCAGCGGCCATGGCGTCACGTCGCTGGTCGACCTGGGGCTGCCGGTCGCGATGGCCGATCTGGACGTGGCGCTGCGCCAGGCCTTCGGCACGGTCTTCGATCCGGCTTGATCAAATTTCGTCTTGCGACCTTTCGGTAGCTGGATTTCTTGCAGATCTTGCATGTAGGCTGGATCCGGAGACATAGCCCGTCCGGGTTGAGTGAGGAAAAAGACGCATGAAATCAGCCATCGTGGGCGCCCTCCTGGGCGCGACCCTAGCCATTCCCGCCACAGCCCAAGAGGCCGGAGACCCCGCCGCCGGGGAAAAAGAGTTCCGCAAGTGCCGGGCCTGCCACATGATCCAGGACGACAGCGGGACTGACATCGTCAAGGGCGGCGGCGTCGGCCCGAACCTGTGGAACATCATCGGCGCCCCCATCGCCCACATGGAGGGCTATAACTACGGCGACGGCATCCTGGCAGCCAAGGAGGCGAACCCCGACTTCGTCTGGACCGAGGAGGAACTGGCCGCCTATGTCACCGATCCCACTGCCTGGGTCGAAGAAAAAGCGGGCGACGATTCGGTGCGCAGCAAGATGACCTTCAAGCTGAACCGCGGTCAGGCCGATGTCGCGGCCTATCTGGCCAGCGTCTCGCCTGACGCACCTGCCGAATAATCGCGCTGCGGCGATGCGCCGCAGCCCTGATGGCAGCCGCCCCCGCCCGATGTGTTATTCTGGCGGGGGCATTTCATTCAAGACCACTGTGACGCATTGCCCGGTTCGCGCCCGTGGTCTAAACACCGCGTGATTACGCCGGTCTGCCAGGCCGGCTCGACGACATCTTGAGGGAGTTCGGGTATGGCAGACGCAGCCGCACACGGCCACGACGACCATCATGACCAACGCGGGTTCTTCACCCGCTGGTTCATGTCCACCAATCACAAAGACATCGGCATCCTGTACCTGTTCACGGCCGCCATCGCGGGCCTGATCTCGGTCAGCTTCACCGTCTACATGCGGCTGGAACTGCACGAGCCGGGCGTGCAGTACATGTGCCTTGAAGGCGCGCGGTTCATCGCCGACGCCACGGCGGAATGCACGCCGAACGGCCACCTTTGGAACGTGATGATCACGTATCACGGCGTGCTGATGATGTTCTTCGTGGTGATTCCCGCGTTGTTCGGCGGCTTCGGCAACTACTTCATGCCGCTGCAGATCGGCGCCCCGGACATGAGCTTCCCGCGCATGAACAACCTCAGCTACTGGCTCTATGTCGCGGGCCTGTGCCTGGGCGTGGCGTCGCTGCTGACGCCGGGCGGCTCGCAGCAGCTGGGCTCGGGCGTGGGCTGGGTGCTCTATCCGCCGCTGTCGACCAGCGAGGGCGGCTATTCGATGGATCTCGCGATCTTCGCCGTCCACGTCTCGGGTGCTTCGTCCATCGTCGGTGCGATCAACATCATCACCACCTTCCTGAACATGCGCGCCCCCGGCATGACGCTGTTCAAGGTGCCGCTGTTCGCGTGGTCGGTCTTCATCACCGCCTGGCTGATCCTGCTGGCCCTGCCGGTGCTGGCCGGCGCCATCACCATGCTGCTGATGGACCGCAACTTCGGCACCAACTTCTTCAATCCGGCCGGCGGCGGCGACCCGGTCCTCTACCAGCACATCCTGTGGTTCTTCGGCCACCCGGAAGTGTACATCATCATCCTTCCCGGCTTCGGCATCATCAGCCACGTCATCGCGACCTTCTCGAAGAAGCCGATCTTCGGCTATCTGCCGATGGTCCTCGCCATGGCCGCGATCGGCATCCTGGGCTTCGTCGTCTGGGCGCACCACATGTACACCGTCGGCATGTCGCTGACCCAGCAGAGCTACTTCATGCTGGCCACCATGACGATCGCGGTGCCCACGGGCATCAAGGTCTTCTCGTGGATCGCGACGATGTGGGGCGGCTCGGTCGAATTCAAGACGCCGATGCTCTGGGCCTTCGGCTTCCTGTTCCTGTTCACCGTGGGCGGCGTCACCGGCGTCGTCCTGTCCCAGGCCCCGCTGGACCGCGTCTATCACGACACCTACTATGTCGTGGCGCACTTCCACTACGTGATGTCGCTTGGTGCGGTCTTTGCGATCTTCGCCGGCATCTATTACTGGATCGGCAAGATGTCGGGCCGCCAGTATCCGGAATGGGCGGGCAAGCTGCACTTCTGGATGATGTTCATCGGCGCGAACCTGACCTTCTTCCCGCAGCACTTCCTGGGCCGTCAGGGCATGCCGCGCCGCTATATCGACTATCCGGTCGAGTTTGCGCAGTGGAACGCGATCAGTTCGTGGGGCGCCTACCTGTCCTTCGCGTCGTTCCTGTTCTTCTTCGGCGTGATGGCCTACACCCTCTTCGCCGGCAAGCGCGTGACCCAGAACAACTACTGGAACGAATACGCCGACACGTTGGAATGGACCCTGCCCTCGCCCCCGCCCGAACACACGTTCGAGCAGCTGCCCAAGCGCGAGGACTGGGACCGCACCCCGGCGCACTGAGGGCCATGCCTTACCGCTGGACAGAAACAACGGCCCCGGATGCATCCGGGGCCGTTTTGCAAAGGCTGACCCTGTGGCCACACCGGTCGCTGCCGCGCAAGGGCTTCGTCTGGTTCATTGGCACAACGGCCGGGCTGCTGCTGCTGCCGATCCTCGCGGTGCTGGGGACGCATGTCATGTGGGGCATCCTGCCCTTCATGCTGATTGTCATCGGCGGCGTCTGGATCGCCATCCAGCAGACCTACCGCACCGGCCAGACCCGAGAGGAATTGCTGCTGGACCGTGACAGGCTGCAGGTCAGGCGCAGCGATCCGGGGCGCCCGGTCAGGGAATGGCAGACGAACAGCTATTGGGTGCGTGCCAGCATCCGAACCGGCCCTGTCGAGGATTACCTGACCCTAACCGACGGGCAGCGAGAGATCGAGCTGGGCGCGTTCCTGACGCCCGAGGAACGTCGGGCGCTACGCGAGGAACTCACCCGCGCGATCGGCCGGGCACGATCCTGAGAATTCGTCAGAGGGATCAGGCTTAAGCCACGACAAAGGGCGGCAGGAGATCCTGCCGCCCTTCCTTCACGTTGACCGCGGTTCAGGCCAGCAGCCGCGCCTTCACGGCCGGTCCCACGGCGCCGAAATCCATCTGCCCCGCATGACGGTCCTTCAGCACCGCCATCACGCGACCCATATCGCGGATGCCCTCGGCGCCGATCTCGGCGATGGCCGCGTCGATGGCGGCACGGGTCTCTTCCTCGTTCATCTGGCGGGGCAGGAACTCCTGGATGATCCGGATTTCTTCCTCTTCCTTGGCCGCCAGTTCCAGGCGGCCGCCCTCTTCATAGGCCTTGGCCGATTCCTGGCGCTGCTTCACCATCCGCGACAAGATCAGCACGAGGTCGCCTTCGTTCAGCGTCTCGTCGCCTTCGCCGCCGCGCGCCGCGATCTCTCGGTCCTTGATGGCGGCGCCGATCAGGCGCAGCGTGGACAGCCGGGCGCTGTCCTTGGCCTTCATCGCCTCCTTTGTGGACGCCTGCAGCCTGGTGCGCAATTCCATAATCCCGTCTCCGTGACTGTGGGCGCAGGGTGCGCCGGGAAAGACTGCGATCTAGTCCCCCGGCACTGGCTTATCAAGCACCGGCGGGCGACGGCGGCGGGTTGACCTTGGGGCGCGCGCCCCCTATTCACCGGCTGATTTCAGACCAGAGGTGCCGAGATGGCCAAGAAACCGACCGCCTGCCTGGCGCTAGCCGACGGAACAGTCTTCTATGGCCAGGGGTTCGGCGCCCCGGGCGAGGTGGTGGCCGAACTGGTCTTCAACACGGCGATGACCGGCTATCAGGAGATCATGACCGATCCGTCCTATGCCAGCCAGATCGTGACCTTCACCTTCCCCCATATCGGCAACACCGGCGTCACGCCCGAGGATGACGAGGCGCAGGACCCCGTCGCCAGCGGCATCGTCGTGCGGTGGGATCCGACGGACCCGTCCAACTGGCGCGCCGCGTCCGAGCTGACCGAATGGATGTCGCGCCGCGGCCGCGTCGGCATTGGCGGCGTCGACACCCGCCGCCTGACGCGGGCGATCCGCCAGCAGGGCGCGCCCCACGTGGTCCTGGCCCACGATCCCGACGGAAATTTCGACATCGAGGCGATGGTCGCCCGCGCCCGCAGCTGGCAGGGCCTAGTCGGGCTGGACCTCGCCAAGGACGTCAGCTGCGCCCAGAGCTATCGTTGGGATCAAGGTGCCTGGGAATGGGGAAAGGGCTTCGGGTCATCGCCCGAGGACAAGCCATTCAAGGTGGTGGCGCTGGATTACGGCGCCAAGCGGAACATCCTGCGCTCTCTGGTGGCCTTCGGTGCGGATGTGACGGTGCTGCCGGCGACCGCTACCGCGGAAGAGGTTCTGGCGCATGAGCCCGAGGGGGTGTTCCTGTCGAACGGCCCTGGCGATCCGGCGGCGACCGGCGCTTATGCCGTCCCGATGATCCAGGGGCTGCTGGGGAAGGACTTGCCCATCTTCGGCATCTGCCTGGGCCACCAGATGCTGGCGCTGGCGCTTGGTGCAAAGACGGTCAAGATGGGCCACGGCCATCACGGCGCCAACCATCCGGTGCGCGACGTGGAGACGGGCAAGGTCGAGATCACCTCGATGAACCACGGTTTTGCCGTGGACACGCAATCGCTGCCGCAGGGCGTGATCGAAACGCATGTCAGCCTGTTCGACGGCAGCAATTGTGGGTTGCGGATGCAGGACCGGCCGGTCTTTTCGGTTCAGTACCACCCCGAGGCGGCGCCCGGTCCGCAGGACAGCCTCTACCTGTTCAAGCGTTTCGCGGATTCAATGCAGGCGCGCCGAGGCTGACCTCCCCCTTGGTGGGTCAACCTTAACGCCTTGTTAATCATATCCGTGGCAGGAATGGGCGATCCAGAAGGGAATCGTCCATGGCCCCGCCTGCCCCGCTGCCTCGGCCAGCGAACCTGCCCGACCCGCAGGTCGGTGGCGGCATCATCCTTCGCGGCCCGACGCTTGGCACCAAGGCGCCGCTTCCCCTTGGGCAGATCCTGCTCGAGGATGGGGCGCTGGACCCCAGCGACCTGCTGAAGGCAACGGTGATCGGGCAGCGGCGCGACCTGCCGCTGGCCAAAGGTCCTGCTGTCGCAGGGGATGGTGACGCCGGTCGCCCTGGCCAAGGGGCTTGCGCGACAGTGGCGGACGTCGGCGATCGACCCCGACGTGACGCCGGCAGATCCACGTCTGATCGATGCGGCAGGCGCAGGCTTCTGCCTGCGGCACGGCATCCTTCCCTGGCGGCGGATCGGCGGCGTCACCTGGATCGCCACCGCCCGCCCCGAGGATTTCGCAGATTGCTTGGCCCTGCTGCCGCCGGGCTTCGGCCATGTCCGCATGCTGCTCTGCAGCGGCGACCAGGCGGCCGCGGGCTTGCTGGCCCATCGCCGCACCCGCCTTGTCCGAGAGGCTGAAAGCCGCGTCGCCGCCCGCGAAAGCTGCCGCGCCGGGAACCAGCAGCGCAGCGCCGTGATCCTCGTCATGCTGGCCGCGGCCGTCATCCTGGGCTCGGCCGTGGCCCCCGCCGCGGTCGTCGGGGCGCTGACGGCATGGGCGGTGCTGACCCTGGTCACCCAGGCGATGCTGAAGCTGGCGTCGTTCATCGCGGCCTGGCGCATCGGCGACCCGGCCCGGATGACGCCTGAAGGTGAAGAGCCAGAGATACCATTGCCGACCATTTCCGTGATGGTGCCGCTGTTCAGGGAAAGCGACGTCGCGGGGCGGCTGGTCGCGCGCCTGTCGCGCCTGGCCTACCCAAGAGAACTAAGCGACATCCTGCTGGTGATCGAGGCCAGCGACAACGTGACCGAGGCCGCCCTGAGGGACGCCCGTCTGCCGCACTGGATCCGCGTGGTGCGTGTGCCGGAGGGGCCTATCAAGACCAAGCCACGGGCGCTGAACTATGCGCTGAACTTCTGCCGGGGCGACATCGTCGGGATCTGGGACGCCGAGGATCGCCCGGACCCCGACCAGTTGCACAAGGTCGCCCGGCGGTTCGCCGACGCCCCCGCGGATGTCGCCTGCCTGCAGGGTGTGCTGGACTACTACAACCCCCGGACGAACTGGCTGGCGCGCTGCTTCACGGTTGAATATGCCGCCTGGTTCAGGGTGCTGCTGCCGGGCGTGGCGCGGCTGGGGCTGGTCGTGCCGCTTGGCGGGACCACGCTGTTCTTTCGCCGCGACATCCTGGAACGCGTCGGTGCCTGGGACGCCTGGAGCGTGACCGAAGACGCCGATCTGGGTGTCCGCCTGGCCCGCCGCGGCTTCCGAACCGAGCTTCTGGCGACAACGACCGAGGAGGAGGCGAACTGCCGCGCGCTTCCCTGGATCAACCAGCGATCCCGCTGGCTCAAGGGATATGCGATGACCTGGGCGGTACACATGCGCGACCCGGTCGCGCTGCACCGCGACCTGGGCGCCTGGCGCTTCTGGGGTTTCCAGGTGCAGTTCCTGGGAACCCTGTCGCAATACCTGCTGGCCCCGGTACTGTGGAGCTTCTGGCTGCTGACGTTCGGCCTGCCCCATCCGCTCGGCGCGCCGCTGGACGATCTGGTCGGGCCCTGGGCCGCGCCGATGCTGTTCGTGCCGTTCGTCGGGGCCGAGGCGCTGAACATCCTGGTTGGCCTCTATGCCGTCAGGCGCAAGCGGCATCGGCATCTTCTGCCGTGGGTAGCGAGCCTGCATTTCTACTTTCCGCTCGGCTGCCTGGCTGGCTGGAAGGCGCTCTACGAGGTGGCCGCCAAGCCCTTCTACTGGAACAAGACCGCCCACGGCCTCTTCTCGGAAGCCGAAGTCACGCCCGAGCCGCCCGCGCTGCCCGAGGGGCTGGTGTCGATCCCGGTGCTGGGCCGGATCGGCGGCAGGAACCTGACCGAGGTGGCGGCCGACCTGCAGGAGGCCGCCGGACAGGCCAGCCCCGGAAGCTTGCGTCAGGAGGACGAGGTTTCTCGGCTGCTGGCCTCGGGCTGATCCTCGGCGGGAAGCATGGCCTCGATCATCGCCGCGGATTTCGCGACCTGCGACGCGACCATGTCCATCAGGGCCTCCGGTGACTCGGCGCCGGTCTCGCGCAGCAGGAATTCCTGTCCACCGAGCCCGATTTCCTCCATGTCCAGCGGGCGGTCAGTCAAGAGCCGCGCCGAGGCGTGAAGCCGCCAGAGGCTGCGCCAGATCGCGACCAGCCGGTCGGCCTGGGCGTCGGGCAGCAATTCCGCGCGGCGGCCCGCCCGCAGCTGGGCCGCGGTGGCCCGTGCGGGGGCCGCGGCGCGCAGGGCGCAGGCCTGGGCCAGCAGGTCGATGTCCTGCAGCCGGCCCGGCCCCTGCCTGGCATCCCACTGCCCGTCCGGCCCCTTTGCCGAAAACAGCCGCCTCCGCATCGCCGCAAGGTCCGGCATCACCCGCATGTCCTGCCCCCGCGCACCCAGAACCTTCATCCGCAGCGCCTCGATCCGGTCCGACAGCGCGGCCGCGTCGGGGCCGACATGCGCGACCGGCCTGGCGCGGGTCAGCGCCAGGTGTTCCCACGTCCACGCCTCTGACATCTGATAGGTCTCGAAGCTTTGGACCGATGTGGCGACCGGCCCCTGCCGGCCTGAAGGGCGCAGGCGCATGTCGACCTCGTAGAGCCGCCCCTCGGCTGTGGGCGCCGAGATGGCCGTGACCATTGCCTGCGTCAGCCGCGCGTAATAGGGCCGCGCCGACAGCGGGCGCGGCCCGTCAGAGGCCTCGGCGCCGTCGGCGTCATAGATGACGATCAGGTCCAGATCCGAGCCCGCGTTCAAGACCCGCGCCCCGAGGGACCCCATCCCCAAAACGACCGCACCACGACCCGGGGGCGGACCGTGGCGGGCCGCGAAATCCTCGGCCGTCACGGGACAGAGCGCAGCCAGGCAGGCGCCGGCAAGGTCGGCGTATTGGCTCCCCGCCTCCTCGGCGCCGATCAGTCCGCGCAGGTGATGAACGCCGATGCGGAACTGCCATTCATGCGCCCACCGCCGCGCCGCGTCCAACGCACGTTCGTACCCGCCGCCCGGCGCGTCCAGCGCCCGCTGCAGCACCGCCTGCAGATCCGACCTCAGCACCGCCTCTCCAGGCCAAGGCGCGAAAAAGCTGCCGCCCAGGACCGCGTCGAGGACGGCCGGGTGCTGCGCCAGATAGCCGGCAAGGCCCGGCGCGGTGCCGCAGATGTCGACGATCAGGTCGATCAGCTGCGGGTTGGCCTCGAACAGCGAAAACAGCTGCACACCGGCGGGCAGTCCTGACAGGAAGCTGTCGAAGCGCATGAGCGCCTCGGTCGGGTGGCCGGCACGGGACATGCGGTCCAGAAGCGGCGCCTCGATCCGGCGGAAGATCTGCTGCGCGCGGCTGGACCGCAGCGCGGGATAGCCCTGCCAACGCTGGATGATCGCCCGCGACTCCTCGGACAGGGGCGGGCGTTCGGCCGCGGGCTCGTCCGGGGCGAAGAAGCGTTCTGTCAGCGCGTGGACGCGGGCAAGGCGTTCCTTCAGCCGCGCCGACCAGGCGCCGGTGTCGTCCTCGCCCATCAGGGCGGCGACGGTCTCCAGCCCTTCGGCATCCTTGGGCAGGCTGTGGGTCTGGGCGTCGTTCACCATCTGGATGCGGTGCTCGATCTCGCGGTGCTCCCGGTAGTGGTCGGTCAGCTCCTGCGCGACATCGGGGGGGATCCAGCCCTTCGCGGCCAAGGCCGCCAGCCCGCCGACCGTGTCCCGAAGCCGCAGGTCGCGGTCGCGGCCGCCGGCGATCAGCTGCCGGGTCTGGGTGAAGAACTCGATCTCTCGGATGCCGCCCTGCCCCAGCTTCAGGTTGTGGCCCGGCACGTCCAGGCGTCCGCTCAGACCCTTGTGGTCGCGGATGCGCAGCCGCATGTCGTGGGCGTCCTGGATCGCGGCGAAATCGAGGTGCTTGCGCCAGACGAAGGGGCGCAGCTCGCGCAGGAAACGCTCGCCCGCGGCGATGTCTCCGGCGGCGGCACGGGCCTTGATGAAGGCCGCGCGTTCCCAGGTGCGACCCTCGGCCTCGTAATAGGCCAGCGCCGCGGCAGTCGAGATGCAGACCGGGGTGACGGCGGCATCCGGCCGCAGCCGCAGGTCGGTGCGGAACACATATCCATGCGCTGTGGCATCGGACAGGGTCGCGGCCATCCGCCGGGTGGCGCGGATCAGCGCCGCCCGCGCCTCGGCCTGAGCGTCCTCGGGGTAGGCAGTCTCATCGAAGAGCACGATCAGGTCGATGTCAGAGCTGTAGTTCAGTTCCCTGGCGCCGCCCTTGCCCATGGCTAGCGCGAAGATGCCCCCCGCATCGGCGTCGGTCGGGGGCAGCTTGCCGCGCCTGGCCTCGGTCGCGACATGAGCGCGCAGAGCCAGATCCACCGCACGGTCGGCCAGATCGGACAGCGCGCCGGTCACCTGTTCCAGTGACCAGACGCCACCCAGATCGGCCAGCGCCGCCTGCAGCGCCACGCGCCGCTTGGCCCGCCGCAGCGCAACCGACAGCGCATCCGCGTCCAGATCATCCAGACCGGCGGTTTCCCGCGCAACGACATCGTCATGATCCAGCGCCGGGATCAGCCACTCGGCCTCTTGCCGCACCAGTCCGGCCAGGAAGGGGCTGCTGCCCGCCGTGCCTGCAATCAGGTCTCGCAGCCGGTCCGAAATGCCGGGAAAAAGCCCCGCAACGTCGGCCGCGCGGGCGTGATCCATGGGACGCGGAAGGCGGGTGATGCGGGACACGAAGCTCATGGACGTCACCTTAGCCGCCGCCATGGCGCAGTCAACGCGCACAGCCGGGGGCCGAACAGCGGCCGCATGGCCGGTGTTTCCCGACTTGGCCTGTCAGGGAATCATTGCTAGGCTTGCGGCGATATCCCACCGATCGGCGAAACGGAATCCGCAGCGCGCGCATGACCAGGCCTTATCTGAACAGATGCCGCAGGGGGGCCGCCTGATGCGCCACACCCTGCCCCATGCGCCGCAATTCTATGTGACGGCGCCGCAGCCGTGCCCTTACCTGCACGGCCGGGCCGAACGCAAGCTGTTCACGGCACTTCAGGGCGACAATGCGTCGGACCTGAATAATGCGCTGTCGCGGCAGGGCTTCAGGCGGTCCCAGAACGTGCTGTACCGCCCTAGTTGCGAAAGCTGCGTGGCCTGCATGTCCGCGCGGATCCGGGTGGCCGACTTCAAGCCCTCGCGCACCCAACGTCGCATCCAGACGCGCAATGGCGCGATCCGCCGCCTGGCCACCAGTGCCTGGGCGACCGAGGAGCAGTTCGAGCTGTTCCGCCGCTATCTGGACAGCCGTCATGCGGATGGCGGCATGGCCGACATGGATATCTTCGAATTCGCTGCCATGGTCGAGGAGACGCCCGTCAAGACCCGCGTGATCGAGTATCGCTGCAAGGGCGACGACCTGTCTCAGATCAGGCCGGGCGACGATCATCTGGCTGGCGTCTGCCTGACCGACGTGCTGGATGACGGCCTCAGCCTGGTGTACAGCTTCTATGACCCGGTCCTGAGGCCCTCCAGCCTGGGCACCTATATCATCCTCGACCATATCGAGATCGCCCGCGCCGCAGGCCTTCCCTATGTGTACCTGGGCTATTGGGTGCCGGGCAGCCGCAAGATGGACTACAAGGCGCGGTTCGACGCGCTCGAGATCTACAAGGGTGGCGTCTGGCAGGACATCGGCGATCCGCGGGCACATTCGAACGAAGCGCATCCCCTGTCGGTCGATCCGATCGTCGAGCAGGTCGCCCGGATCGCCTTGCCGCAGTTCGACCGCTAGGGCGCGAAACAAAGTTTCAATTTCCTGCGCGCCTGCGTCACTTTATCCGCCGATCCCCATTGACCATGCCCGGTGGTGCAAATAGTTTGCGCCGACGCCGGGTCAGGTATCCGGCGCCTAATACATAGGATGGAGCAAGGCAATGTCCCGAACGATGACGGGTGCGAGGATGGTGGTCGAGGCACTGCGCGATCAGGGCGTCGATACCGTATTCGGCTATCCGGGCGGGGCGGTGCTACCCATTTATGACGAGATTTTCCAGCAGAACGACATCACCCATGTTCTTGTGCGCCACGAACAGGGTGCTGTCCACATGGCAGAAGGATATGCCCGCGCGACGGGCAAGCCGGGGGTCGTTCTGGTCACTTCGGGTCCCGGCGCCACGAATGCGGTCACCGGTCTAACCGACGCGCTGCTGGATTCAATCCCGCTGGTCGTGCTATCGGGCCAGGTGCCGACCTTCATGATCGGCACCGACGGTTTTCAGGAGGCCGATACGGTCGGCATCACCCGCCCCTGTACCAAGCACAACTGGCTGGTGAAGGACACGGATAAGCTGTCGGCCACGATCCACAAGGGGTTCCATGTGGCGACCTCGGGGCGGCCTGGGCCTGTGCTGATCGACATCCCGAAGGACGTGCAGTTCGCCACCGGCACCTATGTCGGGCCGAAGCAGGTCGACACCGGCAGCTATCAGCCGGCGAAGAAGGGCGACATCGCCGCGATCACCCGGCTGGTCGAGTTGATGGAACAGGCCGAGCGGCCGATCCTCTATACCGGCGGCGGGGTCATCAACTCGGGCCCCGGCGCCAGCCAGCTGCTGCGCGAACTGGCGGACGCGACGGGCTTTCCGGTGACCTCGACCCTGATGGGCCTAGGTGCGTATCCAGCATCCGGCAAGGCGTGGCTGGGCATGCTGGGCATGCACGGGACCTATGAGTCGAACCTGGCGATGCACGGCTGCGACCTGATGATCAATATCGGCGCGCGCTTCGATGACCGTATCACTGGACGGGTCGCGGATTTCAGCCCCGGATCGGTCAAGGCCCATATCGACATCGACGAAAGTTCGATCAACAAGGTCGTCCGGGTCGAGGTGCCGATCGTCGGTGATGTCGGCCATGTGCTGGAGGACCTGTTGAAGGTCTGGAAGTCGCGCGGGCGCAAGGTGAACAGCGGCGGGTTGCAGGCCTGGTGGGCCCAGATCGAGCAGTGGCGCGCGCGCAACTGCCTGGCCTTCCGTAACAGCGACACCATCATCAAGCCGCAGCACGCGCTGCAGCGGCTGGAGGCGCTGACCAAGGGGCTTGACCGATATATCACGACCGAGGTCGGACAGCACCAGATGTGGGCGGCCCAATACCTGGGCTTCGAAGGGCCGAACCGCTGGATGACCTCCGGCGGGCTGGGGACGATGGGCTATGGTCTGCCGGCGTCGATCGGCGTGCAGATGGCGCATCCCCATGCGCTCGTCGTCAATGTCGCGGGCGATGCCAGTTGGCTGATGAACATGCAGGAGATGGGGACCGCGGTGCAGTTCCGCCTGCCCGTCAAGCAGTTCATCCTGAACAACGAGCGTCTGGGCATGGTGCGCCAGTGGCAGCAGCTGCTGCATGGCGAACGCTACAGCCAGTCGTGGTCCGACAGCCTGCCCGACTTCGTCAAATTGGCCGAGGCTTTCGGCTGCGCCGGCGCGCAGGTGCGCGACCCCAAGGACCTGGATGCGGCGATCCAGCAGATGATCGACTATGATGGCCCGTTCATCCTGGATGTGCTGGTCGAAAAGCACGAGAACTGCTTCCCGATGATCCCGTCGGGCAAGCCGCATAACGAGATGCTTCTGGGCGAGGCCGAGACGCAGGGCGTGATCGAATCGGAAGGTGCGGTTCTGGTCTGAGACGGGCGGGGGCGCCGCCCCCGCACCCCCGGGGTATTTCTGCAAAGAAGAAGAGAGCAGAGTCATGAACGCACTGAACATTCAGAAGGGCATGTCGAGCCATTCGGCCTATGACCTGCGCGACCCCCATTCGCAGATCGAAGAGAGCCACACGCTGGCCGTGATGGTCGAGAACGAGCCCGGCGTCCTTGCGCGGGTCATCGGCCTGTTTTCCGGCCGCGGCTACAACATCGACAGCCTGACGGTGGCCGAGGTGGATCATACCGGCCACCGGTCGCGAATCACGGTGGTGACGCGCGGCACACCGTCGGTCATCGAGCAGATCAAGGCGCAGCTGGGCCGGATCGTTGTCGTTCACGAGGTGCATGACCTGACTGTCGAGGGACCCGCGGTCGAACGCGAGCTGGGGCTGTTCAAGGTGCGTGGCCATGGCGACAAGCGCGTCGAGGCTCTGAGGATCGCCGAGATCTTCCGCGCCAATGTGGTCGATTCGACGCTGGAGAGCTTTGTCTTCGAGCTGGTGGGCCCGCCCTCCAAGCTTGAGGCCTTCGCGGACCTGATGCGGCCTCTGGGGCTGACCGATCTGGCGCGGACGGGTGTCGCGGCACTGTCCCGCGGAATCTGATCA
Organism: Paracoccus rhizosphaerae; assembly: GCF_026162645.1. Taxonomy (GTDB): domain Bacteria; phylum Pseudomonadota; class Alphaproteobacteria; order Rhodobacterales; family Rhodobacteraceae; genus Paracoccus; species Paracoccus rhizosphaerae. The sequence continues at coordinate 6,520 of NZ_JAOTBE010000046.1, read as the reverse complement.
AGCTTGGCGCCGCCCTTTCACGGGGCGGCTTCAGCGCGCGATGCCGGACCTGACCAGATCGTAGCCCGGCCCCGATATGGGCTGCGCTGGCAGGTTTGCTCCGGAATCCGGAAGATCTTGGGTGGATACCAGCCGCAATCTGGGTTGCCGGGACGCAGTATCCGACTGCGCCAGCGCCTGCGGAATCTGCGGGCAGCAGCGTTCAGAGATCAACGAGACGTGCAATGCGTGGCGCAGGTTGCCTATCGTCTGCGTCTCAAGTTCGACCAGATCACCGGGCTGAGGCCATTGCGGCATGTCGACAAGGTTGTCAGGACCTTGCAGATAGGCCAGCGTCGCCTGATCCTCGCACCAGATGATCGCCTTCTCACGCGATTCGTTGCTCCAAACGACAACGCCGATCATGGGCGCCCCTTTACAAGTTGGACGCCATTGCGTCGTGTGATGGCTCTGATTTGTCTGCCCGAACTCGGCCCGACTAAAGCAGAAATCCGCCGATAAGCCAGCATTATTCTGCGTAACTCGAAGTTTTTTGCATCTCGAGGTTGCTGCGTGGCGTCGATGGCACAACCTTGTTGGCCTGACGACACACCTGCGCCGAGAGTTCGACAATCGTGGTCAGGTCGGTGCCAAGCGTCAGGCTTTGGCGGGCATGATCCAGCATATCCTGGCTGAGATTGGCAGCGGCTTCGCTGAAGACCTGCGGCGCAAGCTGAACCAGGGCCAGAAGGCAGCCCTGCAGCGTGCGCTGAACCTCGACCATGGCGGCACCGTCACGCGCCAGCGGCAGAAGGTTGTCTTCCAGTAGCTGTCCGACGGTCAGGCCCGGGACGTAGATGCGGGGGAACTGCACCTCAGGTCCGGCCTCGTCGGACCAGCGCGACAGGATCCTGAGGATGCAGATCGCCACCGCCTGCGCGGTGCCGGGATCGTTGACGGCAGGCGACAGCGCCCGCTGCCCGATCTCGGACAGGACCGACAGCCCAAAGCGCGGGTCCTGATCAAAGCTGCGGGTCCGGCGCAGCGTGACACAGGCGATCAGGCGGTCACGCACCTGCGGGTCCGGGGGGATCTGCGAGACGTGGAACAGCGGAGAGGCCAGATGCACCAGATCGCCAGGCTGTGCGGCGACATATACAAGGATGCCTGCCTCCTCAGCCAAGTCCGACAGGGCCTGCATATCGCAATTCTGCACATACCCGACCTGTGGCGACATGATCGGCACGCTATCAGCCGGAGGTGGCCCCCGCAGGGGATTGCCGCCCAGCCAAGGCGAGGCCAGCCGCGCCGCCAACGCATCGTCAGCCGCCTGCTCGACTCGGCTCAGGTTGTCGCCGACCAGCCCCAGCTCGCCCAGCCGGTTGATCCAGCGCAGCAGAGACACGACGACGATCAGGATCACCAGCAGCGTGACAGCGAACAGCACCACCCGCCCGCCATCTCCGTAAAGCTCGGTCTGCAGCATGATCAGCCCGACGAGGCTGAAGACGAAGGCACCAATGAAGGTCGCCAGCACCGTCTGGCTGACGCCGTCGCTGACCAGAAGCTGCACCGCGCGCGGTGTCGACCCGGAACTTGCGGTGGCATAGGCGGCTGTCAGGATCGACAGCGAAAACGTCGTCACCGTCAGCATGGACGAGGCGATGATCTGCAGGATCGGCATGATTGCGTCCGCACCGACGATCCCGGCCCAAGTGTCGGGAATGAACGGACGCAGCGCGAAGGCCGCGAGGGCCGTCGCCAGCCCCAGGACCGCGAACGAGGTGACGCGCACCCACAGCTTCTGCAGCAGTTCGCGGATCAGAAACCGCAGCCGGCCGATCGTCGGCTGGTTCGCCACGGATCAGCGCACCCTGCCGGCCTGCACGTCGTCCACTGCCCTGCGCACCTGGGCCAGGCGCTGCGCCCGCGACGGGTGGGTGCCCAGGATGTGGTTGCCGGGGTCGGGGATCCGCTGGAACAGCCGGGACCCGTTGATCGGGTCATACCCCGCGTTCAGCGTGATGATCGAGCCGAGGTAGTCCGCCTCAAGCTCCCACTCCTTGGAATAATAGCGTGACCCGACCGAGGCGCCGATCTGCTGCGCGCGCTCGACCGCGGCGGCGTCGCCGCCATAGGCGGTGGCAAGGCTGCCCAAGACGACCGCGGCGGCCGTCGATGCGCCCGACTTGCGGTCCAGGTGGTTCAGGACGTGGTGCGCGGCCTCGTGACCGACGACAAAGGCGATCTCGTCGGGATTGACGGTCTGGGCGATCAGCGACAGCGTGAAGCCCACCACTGGCCGGCCGCTGCGGTCGATGGTCTGGAAGGCGTTCGGTTCCAGCCCCGGACGGTCATCGACTACGAAGACGAAGTCGCAGCGGATCGGGCGGGTGCGGCGGTTCAGACATTCCTGCTGGACGGCCGGCTCCATGCGCCGCATCACCTGAACGAAGCTGCGCGCCGCGCCGTCCGGTGTCGCGGCATGGGGGGCGGACGGCGACGGCAGCGTCGGGACCGGGACCGGGATCGGCTGAGGCAGCGGTTGCGGCCCCGCGACAGGCATCGGCGCACAGGCCGAAAGCGCCAGTGCCGTCGCCACAATCGCTGCCCGCCACTGCCGCCAGATCTGCTTGCCCATAAGTTCCGCCTTCATTCCGCCGGGTGCCGCCCCGGCATCCGTTTTGCGCAGTTTAGCTGGCATGTCTACGGCGTAAAGCCCGACTGCTTGCCGCCGCGCAAAGATCACGCGAATGTCGCATCTGCAGAAGGAGAATCGGATGTTCACCATCGAGCATGACTTCGACGCGACCGTGATCACCCTGATCGACGAGGCCGATCCCGGAACGCGGCCGCTGAACGAGGACGTCGTCATCCTCGGCTTCGACGACCGCGTCGTGCTGGAGCAGATGAGCCCAGACGGCGACGAGGTTGTTCGCGTGACGCTGTCGATGCACCAGTTGACCGAATTGCGGCTGGCCCTGAACCTGCCCGAGGGCAATTATCGGATCGACAAGAAGCCCTAGTCCAGCCGCACCAGCTTGTCGCGGGCCGTATCGCCACGGATCACCCTCAGCCGCGACGGCGCGACGCCCAGGGCGCCCGCCAGCAGCTTCAGGACGGCGCGGTTGGCCCGGCCGTCCTCGGGCACGGCGGTGACATGGACCCGCAGCACGTCGCCCTGCAACTGGACCGCATTGCGCCGGGCGCGCGGGGTCACGCGCAAGGTCAGGACGGCGCCGGGCCGGGCCAGATGGGTCAGATCGCTCATGGCACCTTCCTCGCGCAGTGCCGCCCGGCGGGCAAGTCTTGCGACAGGCCGGGCCATCTGAAACACAGGCCCGACCACAAAGGAGATCCGCATGGATTATCGCAACGACGACGCGCTGCGCTTCCTTGCCACCCGCCGCTCTCATCCGCCGAAGCTGATGACCGGCCCGGCCCCCGACCACGAGGACCTGACAAGGCTTCTGACTCTTGCCGCACGCGTGCCCGACCATGGCAAGCTGGAACCCTGGCGCTTCATCGTCTTGGGACGGCAGACGCTGGACGCGTTGGCACCCTCGCTCCACAAGGCGGTGCTGGCGAGCGGTCAGGATCAGGCGGCGGCCGAAAAGGCGGCATCTGCCTTCGCCTCGCCGGTGATCGTCGCGGTGGTACATTCGCCGGTCGTGAGCCCGAAGGTGCCCGAATGGGAACAGGTGCTGTCCGCGGGCGCGGTGTGCCTGGGCCTTGTGAACGCAGCGCTCGCCGCGGGCTGGGGCGCGGCCTGGCTGACGGGTTTTGCCGCACTGGACCCTGATTTCGGACGGTCATATCTTGGCCTCCTAAGGCAGGAACGCGTCGCCGGCCTGATCCATATCGGCACCCGCGGCGCCACGCCGCCAGAGCGCCCGCGCCCCGACATCGATACCAAGACCGAGTGGCGGCCATGATGCCCGTCCGCGCCTTGGCGCGGGGCTGGGCCGACCTGCTGCGCCCCTCGATCCTGCGGCTGGCGCTGCTGGGGATCGCGCTGACGATTGGGTTGTTCGTGGCCCTGCAGGCGTTGATCTTCTGGGCGATCCGGATCTGGCTGCCCGGCGGCCTGACCCTGCCTTGGCTGGGCCAAGTCGAATTTGGCGCCGTGCTGTCCTGGGGGTCGCTGGCCCTGTTCCCGGTCATGGGCATCTTCCTGATGGCCCCCGTGGCCGCCGGCTTCGCAGGCCTGTTCGCCGAAAACGTCGCCGACGCGGTCGAGCGGCTGCACTATCCCCACCGCCGCGGGCGGTCGCTGGACTTCCTGGACGGCCTGCTGGAATCGCTGGCCGTGGTCGCGGCGGTTCTGGGGGTGACCGTGCTGTCGCTGGTGCTGACACCATTCTTGGGGCCGCTGGCGCCGGTCCTGTTCTATGGCGCGAACGGCTGGCTGCTGGGACGAGAGTTCTTCCAGATGGCCGCCCGCCGGCATCTGGCCGAGGCTCCGGCACATGCGCTGCGTCGCGCCAACACGGCGCGGGTGACGCTGACCGGCGTCCTCGTGGCCATCGGGCTGACGATCCCGCTGGTCAACATCGCGCTGCCGCTGCTGGCTGCCGCGGCATTCACGCACCTGTTCCAGATGGTCAGCGGATCAGCTGGTCCAGCTGCGAGATATCCGCGCGCGTGATCGTCCCGCTGAGGATCACGAAGGCGATCACCGCCCAAATGGCCGAGGTGATCGCCGTCGTCCACAGCAGCTTGCGCCGCCACGGCACGCCGGACGGCGCCCCGGCATGGGTGCCAGGGACGATGCTGCCGGCGTCAGCCTGGCTGCTCTGCCCGATGGGCATGACGCAGAACAGCGTCAGAAACCACAGCGAGGCGAAAAGGACGATGCCGCCGGTCAGGTTCATCAGACTTGCTCCAATTCGATCAGGCAGCCGTTGAAGTCCTTGGGGTGCAGGAACAGCACCGGCTTGCCGTGGGCGCCGATCCTGGGTTCGCCCGTGCCCAGCACGCGCGCCCCTTCGGCCTTCAGCCTGTCACGGGCGGCGATGATGTCATCGACCTCGAAGCACATGTGGTGCATGCCGCCCGAGGGGTTCTTGTCCAGAAAACCGCGGATCGGGCTGTCGTCGCCCAAGGGATACAGAAGCTCGACCTTGGTATTCGGCAGTTCGATGAAGACGACCGTGACGCCGTGGTTGGGTTCGTCCTGCGGCGCGCCGACAGTGGCGCCCAGGGTATTGGCATATTGCGCCGCGGCCGCCTTGAGGTCGGGAACGGCGATGGCGACATGGTTCAGGCGACCGATCATCAGATCCTCCGTGTTCGTGCGTCTATCTAATGACTTTGGCGCGGCCGGAAAAGGAAAACAGGCCTGATTAACCGCTTCTTAGCGATTCGGCGATCTAATGGTCTCGAAGACTAGGACAGGAACCAAGACATGTTGACCGAAACGCAAACCGAACCGGTCAAGCCCTTGCCGCAATGGCGTTTGTCGTTGCCGCAGCGGCCGCTGACCGGCCTGACGGTGCTGGTGATCGAGGATTCGCGCTTTGCCAGCGAGGCCGTCCGCCTGCTGTGCCTGAAGTCCGGTGCGCGGATTCGCCGCGCGGACTGCCTGCGCTCGGCGGCACGCCACCTGCGGACCTATCGCCCGGCCGTCGTCATTGTTGACCTGGGCCTGCCCGACGGCGACGGCGCCGGGCTGATCGCCCAGATGCACGCCGCCGAACCGCGCGTGCCGGTCATCCTGGGGATGTCAGGCGATCCCGACGGGGTTGCGGCCGCCCTCGCTGCCGGCGCTGACGGGTTCCTCGCCAAGCCGGTCGAGAGTCTGGCCCTGTTCCAGCAGACGATCCTCTCTGCGCTGCCGATCGAGCCGAGGGCGCTGCGCGCCCTACCCGACGACGTCATCCAGCCCGACACGTCTGGGCTGCGGGACGACCTTATCCACGTCGCCGAGGTTCTCTCGACGGCACAGGACACCGCCGCGATCGACTATATCGCACGCTTCCTGGCCGGCGTGGCCCGCACGGCCCACGACCCTGCGCTCGAGGCGGCGGCCACGGCGCTGGCGCGCGACCATGTGGCGGGGCATGCCCTCGCCACGGATCTGGCGCGCATCAGCGGCATGGTTCACGACCGGCTGTCCCGCGTGGCCGAGATGTAACTCTGTCCTAGGGCTGTCGAGCTGTCGGCGCGTCCTCCCTCGACGAATGAGGAGACGCGCCACGGGTCCCGGTTCGTCGCAGCGCCATGAACACATCCCCACCCGAACCGGAGCGAGACGGGCTGCCCTCGATCCAAAGGCGGCTCATATCAAAACACTTTTTCAGGGCCTTCTGGGCACCCTGTGGGGAGCCTGATCGTATGACGGGGCTCAAGCCTTGACCGAGGAAGCCGGTGACGGACATTTTAGCAGAGGCCCGCCCAGGCACCCTCATTTGTTCCTAACTGTCACATCCCGCGTGATTATACGGCCGCTTCTTGAAGATGTCCGGCCTTTGCCTTTGCCAGTCCTTGAGCGCGTTGATGGGCGTTTGCCCCTTCAACACTGATTGGGGGAGTTGGCCGT
>NZ_JAOTBE010000045.1 GCF_026162645.1 Paracoccus rhizosphaerae | reverse complement strand
GTGTAGCTGGACCAGTTCGTCGTGCGGTAGCGGGCGGATGGAGGCTTGCTCATGCACCTCGTCTAACCACAGGGAATTGCGATGGGAATCTTTCGCAGACAGAGTTCTGCAACAACGCCCATCGCCAACAGAAACACCGACGGAGGGCACGCCTGACCATGAGGGTTCGGCAAGCAGAAAGCCTGCCTCCGGAGACGTTGCTTCCATATCGTACTTGAAGACCCGCCACCGGCCGCACGACATATATTCTTCGACCGGTGCAGGCACCTGTCGCCTGACGTTCTCCGCCGGCAAGGGCTCATGAACAGCGCCGCAGATGTCGCCCCCCCCCGATAACACCGGGCAGCACGGCCAGCTGGCCATATTTCATGACGGGTCCGTGGCGGAAGCCCTGGTTGCGCCGTGCGAGACGGCGACCGCCACGGCGAAGCATGGCCAACTGGCCGCCGCTCCACATGAAGTTCGCATTCCCGGGACGGCCGGCTGACGTTACTATGTCAGAGCTTGGGAATCGGACCGTCCGACCGTTAAGGCTCAGGCCTCGGCGCCGCGGGCGATCCGTAGGTACTGGGCTGCCTTATGGTCCTGCTGGTCGCGCTCCTTGGGTCGCGCCTGCAGGGTCAGGGTCGAGCGGTGGGGCATCTCGGACCGCTCTTGGCGCAGGTATTCGCGCAGGCGGGCGCTTCCGCGGGTCCGGTGCTGATCGGCAAGATGTTTGGTCATGTCTGGCCTCCTCTGGTCGATCAGCCGAATATAAGTCCGGCCCGGACTTATTTCAAACCTTGCGTCACGCCGCGCGGATGCCTTGCGCGGCCGAAAGGACCGCGTGCAGCGCGACGGGATCGTCGTTGGCGCGCAGCTTGGCGCGCAGGTCCTGATCGCGCAGCGTCCGGGACACCAGCGCCAGCGCCTTCAGGTGGTCGACGCCGCTGGTCTCTGGCGCCAGCAGCGCAAAGACCAGATCGACCGGCTGACGGTCAACCGCGTCGAAATCCAGGGGCTTTTCCAGCCGCAGGAACAGGCCCGCGACCTTGTCCAGCCCGTGCAGGCGAGCATGGGGCAAGGCCACTCCCTGGCCCACGCCAGTGGGGCCCAGGCTTTCGCGTTCCTGCAGGGCGTCCAGCACCTCTGACGCGTTCAGCCCATATTCGGCATGCGCAAGATCGGCGAGTTCCTGGAACAGGCGTTTCTTCGAGGTCACCTGCCCCAAGGAACGCACCGCCCCGGGCCGGAGGATTTCATTCAATTGCATTTCCGTCGCGTCTTTCCAAAAGCTGTCCGCCCCCTCTGCGGGTCCCCTAACGGGCCCCTGGGGGCGGCACATCAAGAGGGGCGTCGGGCGCGGCGCGGGTTCAGCCGTTTCCGCGCGGGTCGATCCAGCCCACATTGCCGTCGTCGCGGCGGTGGACGACGTTGACGCCGCCATGTTTCTCATTGCGGAACACCAGAAGCGGGGTCCCCGAAAGCTCCATCTGCATGACCGCGTCCCCCACCGACAGGGTGGGCACGCGGCTTGCCATCTCTGCGATGATGATGGGCTGCAGGCTGTCGTCCTGCGATTCCCATGCATCCTCGTCGGCGGCCAGCACATAGCTGCCGGCTTCGCCGAAGACAACAGGCTCGGCGCGCTCCTTGTGGTGATCCTTCAGACGGCGCTTGTAGCGGCGCAGCTGCTTGTCCATCTTCTCGCGGCACGCCTCGAACGAGGCATAGATGTCGGTCGCCGATCCACGCGCCTGCACGTTCAGTCCTGTGGACAAGTGCACCACCGCATCGCACATGAACTGATGCGCGTCCTTGGAAAAGGTCACGGTCGCATCCGTGGGGCGCTGCGAATACTTCTCGATCGTCTCGCCCAGCTCGGTCTGCACGTGGGTGCTCAGCGCGTCGCCGACATCGATGTGTTTTCCGCTGATGGTATAGCGCATCGTCTTTCCTCTCCGGTTGCCCGTCCGACCGCGCCGACCCGTCAAGGTGCCGGCAGGGGCGGAACGGGGTTCGCGGGGCATTCCGGCGCCCGCATATATCAATTTGGTGACAGGCAGGCGGTTCTGTCAACGGGGCGCACGTCTGCGTGAGTGGCGCGTTGTCACACCATCCGGAAGCCCTCGCCCAGATACACCTCGCGCACCTTGGGATCGGCGACGATCTGCTCGGTCGTGCCGGACATCAGGACGTGGCCGTCATGCAGGATATAGGCTCGGTCGACGATACCCAGCGTCTCGCGCACGTTGTGGTCGGTGATCAGCACGCCGATGCCGCGCGACTTCAGCGCGTGGACCAAGGTGCGGATCTCGCCCACGGCGATGGGGTCGACGCCGGCGAAGGGCTCGTCCAGCAGCAGAAAGCCGGGGTCCGAGGCCAGGCAGCGCGCGATCTCGGCCCGCCTGCGCTCGCCGCCTGAAAGGGCGAGCGCCGGGGCGCCGCGCAAATGGGTAATCGAGAAGTCGCCCAGCAACTCCTCCAGCCGGTCGCGGCGATGGCGGGGATCATCCAGCGCGACCTCCAGCACGGCCATGATGTTCTGTTCGACCGTCAGACCGCGGAAGATCGACATCTCCTGCGGCAGATAGCCGATTCCCATGCGGGCGCGCCGGAACATCGGCAGACGGGTGGCGTCCTGCCCGTCGATCAGCACCTGCCCGGCATCCGGGCTGACAAGGCCCGCGATGCAATAGAAGCAGGTGGTCTTGCCAGAACCGTTCGGTCCCAGAAGGGCCACGACCTCGCCCCGCTGCAGGCTGACGGAGACGTCGCGGATGACGGGCCGATTGCGATAGGATTTTCGCAGCCCCCGGACGTCCAGACCCTGACCCGCCATCAGTTGCGGCCCGGCTGTAGCACCGACCGCACCCGCCCCTGCACCTGGGCCGAACCGCTGGCCAGATCGACCGTCACCCGGTCGCCGGACAGCACGTTCTGCCCCTGCGTCAGCAGCACGTCGCCGGTCAGCACCACGCTGCCCGCGTCGACGTCATAGACCGCCTGCCCCGCCTCGGCCGCGTCCTCGCCGGATACCAGCGTCACGTTGCCGACGGCGGTCAGTGACCTGATCCGCTCCTGCCCTTCCGCGGCGTATTCGACGGTGACCTCATCGGCAGACAGCCGCATCTCTCCCTGTCCAATCACGACGTTGCCGGTGAACAGGGCGCTGCCGTCCGACTGGTCGACCGTCAGGTTGTCGGCCGACACCTCGACCGGGGCCGAGGTATCGGCGCGCATGCCGCCGAAGGCCACGCCCTGGGCCAGGGCAGGCCCGGCGGCGGTCAGCAGAAGAACTGTCAGAAGGGTGCGCAGCATGATCGGGCCTCGGGGTTCGGGTCGGTGAGTCACGGCTGATATAGCAGACGCACACCGCCCGAGAAATTCAAGATCGCCGATCCCTCGCCTTCGCCGGGCGCCAGCCGCATCCGCTCTGCCTCGATCTCGCCGAAGGGCGCATCCGCCGTGATGCCCTGATCGGCCGCGATGACGGAACGGTCGGTCGCGGCCTCGACCCGAGCCGAGCGCAGCGTCCACCCCGACGAGGTGGACATTTCGACCCCGCCTTCCAGCCGCACCTGGCCGTCGGCCAGCGTCCCCGAGGGCGCGACGAGGTCGGCGGTCAAGCCGTCCGGCCGCCGCCATTCCAGCCGCAGGTCGCCCGCTGCGCCCCCGGCCGTCGACGGGGTCGCCTGCGCGGCCCTCAGCGACAACGTGGTTCCGTCGCCGGTGACGCCGCTGTATTCCGGCGCGACGATCCGCCCCTCACGCGCGGCGGCCTCGGCATCGACCTCGGCATAGGGGATGCGCGATTCAGTCGTGGACTGGCGCGAGAACAGGAACATCGTCGACAGCATCGCCAGCGCCACCAGCGGCAGAAGCACCCTCAGCCAACGGACGATGCGGGTGCGGGTCATGGCTTAGAAAAGCCCCGCGCGCAGGCAGTCGTGGATGTGCAGGATGCCTGACGGGCGACCGTCCTCGACCGCGAACAGGCAGGTGATCTTGCGTTCCTGCATCTGCGCCAGAGCCGCCTCGGCCAAGGCGCCGGGGTCGATGGTGCGGGGCGCGCGGGTCATCACCTCGGCGGCGCGGTGATCCAGCAGACCCTCCATGTGCCGCCGAAGGTCGCCGTCGGTGATGATGCCGACCAACCCGCCTGCACCATCGATGACGCCGGTGACGCCATAGCCCTTCTGGCTGATCACCAGAAGCGCCTCTGACATGGGCGCGTCAGCCGCCACCAGCGGCATGTCGCGATGCATCAGGTCGCCGACCTTGGCCAGACGCGCCCCAAGCTTGCCGCCGGGGTGGAACGTCCTGAAATGCTCGGGCGTGAACTGCCGATGCTCCATCAGCGCGATGGCCAGCGCGTCCCCCAGGGCCAGCGTCATGGTGGTCGAGGTTGTGGGCACGATCCCGTTGCCGCAGGCCTCGGGGGCAGCGGGCAGCACCAGCGCCAGATCGGCCTGCCGCATCAGCGTCGATTGCGGCCGCGCCGCCACGCCGATCAGCGGAATGCGAAACCGCCGCGTATGGGCGATCAGGTCCGCAAGTTCGGGCGTCTCGCCGCTGTTGGACAGGACCAGCGCCAGATCGGCCTGGGTCACCATGCCCAGATCGCCATGGCTGGCCTCGGCCGGATGCACGAACTGCGCGGGTGTTCCGGTCGACGCCAGCGTCGCCGCGATCTTGCGCCCGACATGGCCCGACTTGCCCATGCCCGACACGATCACCCGCCCCCGCACCGCCAGGATCATCTCGACCGCGCGCGAGAACTCGTCCCCCAACCCCCCCGACAGGGCCTGAAGCCCGGCCATCTCGTCGCCGATGACCCGCCGCGCCGTCTTGATGTAATCCGCCACGCCCTACTCCTGCATTGGTCCTCAAATATCCTCTGGGGGTCCGGGGGGCGAAGCGCCCCCGGGCTTGCCGCTCAATGCCGGAAGATGTCGTTCTCGTCACCCCAGCCCAGCAGGTCCAGATGGGCACGGGCCGGCAGGAAGTCAAAGCAGGCTTGGGCCAAACCCAGCCGGTTCTCTCGCTTCAGCCGCTCTTCCAGGGCGTCCTTCAGCTTGTGCAGGTGCAGGACGTCCGAGGCCGCGTATTCCAGCTGCGCGTCCGTCAGGTCGGCCGCGCCCCAGTCGCTGGTCTGCTGCTGCTTGCTGACGTCGACGCCCACCAGCTCATTCAGCAGGTACTTCAGCCCGTGCCGGTCGGTGAAGGTCCGCACCAGCTTCGACGCGATCTTGGTGCACCACACGGGCGAGGTGACGACGCCGAACGCATTCTCCAGCGCCGCGATGTCGAAGCGGCCAAAGTGAAACAGCTTCAGCACCTTGGGGTCGGTCAGCAGGCGCGTCAGGTTCGGCGCCTCGGTCTGGCCGCGGTCGATCTGGACCAGATGCGCCTCTCCGTCGCCGCCCGAGAGCTGCACCAGGCACAACCGGTCGCGGCGCGGGTCGAGGCCCATCGTCTCGGTGTCGATGGCGACGACCTGGCCCAGGTCCAGGTCGTCGGGAAGATCATTGGGATACAGATGGATGCTCATCGCCTGTCCTGTCCTTGGGTGCCGCGCTGTCTGGCGCCTCTCTGACCAGAAAGAGGTCTGCCTATCCAGTGAAAATCGCGCGATGCGGAACGGGTCCGGCACGCGGCCAAAGAAAAACCCCCGAGCCTTGCGGCCGGGGGTGTTTCTTGGTGCCCAGGAGAGGACTCGAACCTCCACGCCTTGCGGCACACGGACCTGAACCGTGCGCGTCTACCAATTCCGCCACCTGGGCAGGTGGTGTGAGCGGCTGATTAAAGTGACTGCCGGGGGCCGTCAATGGGGGTCGTGCAAGTTTTTTGACAGATTTCGCACCGGCCCCGTTCACCCCCGCGGCGAAACCCCGCTGCGCCTTGCCGCAGGCGGATGGCTTGGGTAAGGATCGCCCGGTATTCTGCGCATTCAAGGAGGCGAGACGCCCATGGCGAAACTGGTCACGATCTTCGGCGGATCGGGCTTTGTCGGCCGGCAGGTGGCCCGGCTGATGGCCAAGGAAGGCTGGCGCGTGCGGATCGCGGTGCGCCGCCCCGACGAGGCGCTGTTCACCCGGACCTATGGCGTCGTGGGCCAGGTCATGCCCGTGATGTGCAACATCCGCGACGAACTGTCGGTGCGCGCCGCCCTTTCGGATGCCGATGCCGCCATCAACTGCGTGAACATCCTGACCCCGCAGGGCAAGAGCAACTTCAAGACCGTGTTCGAGGACGGCGCCGCCAACATCGCCCGCCTCTCGGCCGAGATGGGGGTCGCGCGGCTGGTCCATATCTCGGGCTTGGGAACCGACGTCAATTCGACCAGCGCGTATATCGCCTCGAAGTCGCGTGGCGAGGCGGCGGTCCTGCAGCATCGCCCCGACGCGGTCGTGCTGCGCCCGTCGGTGATCTTCGGCGCCGGCGACAACTTCTACAACCGTCTGGCCGGGATGACCCGCTTCGGGCCGATCATGCCGGTTCTGGGCGGTCGCACCCGGATGCAGCCCGTCCATGTCGAGGACGTGGCCCGCGCCGCCGCCATGGGGGCCGACGGAACGGCAGAACCCGGCATCTATGAACTGGGCGGCCCGGATATTCTGACCATGCGCCAGATCGTGGACCAGGTGCTGGAAGCGACGCATCGCCGCAAGATCGTCGTCGGCATGCCCTTCGCCCTGGCCGGCCTGGGCTCGACGGTGCTGGGGGTCGTGCAGACGCTGACGGGCGGTCTTCTGACCAATCCGATCAGTCGCGACCAGCTGGCGCTTCTGCGCCGTGACAACGTCGTCAACCCGCAAGCGCGGGGCTTCGACGAACTGGGCATTCAGCCCATTGCTGCCAGCGCGGTTCTGGACAGCTACCTGTGGCGGTTCCGCAAGTCGGGGCAGTACGACGTCATCAAGAAATCTGCCAAGAACCTGCGCGAGCATTAATGGAACCCAATACGATTGTTGCAGCCGTCCTCGGGATTCTCGAGGGCCTGACCGAATTCATTCCCGTCTCATCCACCGGCCATATCCTGCTGGTCGGTCACTTCCTCGGCTTCGATTCGCCCGGCCGCTCGTTCGAGGTGCTGATCCAGCTGGGCGCGCTGCTGGCGATCCTGGGGGTCTATGCCTCGCGGATCGTCCAGATCCTGAAGGACGCCCCCCACGATCCAATCGCGCGCCGCTTCGTCGGTGCGGTGCTGCTGGCCTTCCTGCCCGCGGTTGTCATCGGTGTGCTGGCGCATGGCTTCATCAAGACAGTGCTGTTCGAAACCCCGATGCTGATCGCCCTGATGCTGATCCTGGGCGGGATCGTGCTGCTTCTGGTCGACCGCCGCCAGACCCAGCCGAGGTACCACCGTGTCGAGGAGTTCCCCCTGCCGATGGCGCTGAAGATCGGAGTGTTCCAGTGCATCGCGATGATTCCCGGCGTGTCGCGGTCGGGGGCGACGATCGTCGGCGCGCTGCTGCTGGGCGCGGACAAGCGCTCGGCGGCCGAGTTCTCGTTCTTCCTGGCGATGCCGACGATGCTCGGCGCCTTCGCCTATGACCTGTTCCAGAATCGCGACATCCTGGACGCGGCCGCCGCGACACAGATCGCCATCGGCTTCGTGGCGGCGCTGGTCAGCGGCATCGTGGTCGTGCGCTGGCTTCTGGGCTTCGTGTCGCAACACGGCTACGCGCCGTTTGCCTGGTGGCGCATTGGGTTCGGCACCATGGTTTTGCTGGCGCTTCTGGTAGGTAAGTAAACTATGCTTACCTAAATAGGCGCTTGTGGCACAAAAAATCTGCCCTCGCTTAGTGAAAAGATGAAATTAGGTCAGCTTGACTGACTTTTCATCTGCCCACCCTTGGTTTATGCCAGCGCTGACCGTCCTTTCAGAAGAGGCAGCGCAGCCATGGCCACGCAGAAGATGCTCAAGTTCGTCTCGATCCCGCGCGAGATGCCCGAGAAACGTTCGGCCCAGGAACGGTCCGAGGACTTTCACGAGATCTATCGCGAATTCGCCGCCCAGAAGGCGGCCGAGCAGGCGGGGCGCTGCAGCCAGTGCGGTGTCCCCTATTGCCAGAGCCACTGCCCGCTGCATAACAACATCCCCGACTGGCTGCGACTGACCGCCGAAGGCCGCCTGCAAGAGGCTTGGCAGGTCAGCCAGGCGACCAGCACCCTGCCCGAGATCTGCGGCCGCATCTGCCCGCAGGACCGCCTCTGCGAGGGCAACTGCGTGATCGAGCAGTCGGGCCACGGCACCGTCACCATCGGTGCGGTCGAGAAGTACATCAACGACACCGCTTGGGAAGAAGGCTGGATCACCCCCATCAAGCCGGCCCAGGAACGTGCCGAATCGATCGGCATCATCGGTGCGGGCCCCGGCGGGCTGTCGGCGGCCGACATGCTGCGCCGCCAGGGATACCAGGTCACGATCTATGACCGCTATGATCGCGCGGGCGGGCTGATGACCTATGGCATCCCCGGCTTCAAGCTGGAAAAGCACGTCGTCATGCGCCGCAACCAGTGGCTGGCCGACAGCGGCGTCGAGTTCGTGCTGAACTGCAACGTGGGCGAGGACATCAGCTTCGACGCGATCCGCGGCAAGCACGACGCCGTCTTGATCGCGACCGGCGTCTACAAGACGCGCGACCTGGATATCGACAACGCCGATGCCGGCGGCGTCGTGCGCGCCATCGACTATCTGACCGCCAGCAATAAGATCGATTTCGGCGACGAGGTTCCGGATTACGAGGACGGAGAACTGAACGCCAACGGCAAGCGCGTCATCGTCATCGGCGGCGGCGACACCGCGATGGACTGCGTGCGCACGGCGATCCGTCAGGGCGCTCAGTCGGTCAAGTGCCTCTATCGCCGCGACCGCGCCAACATGCCGGGTTCGCAGCGCGAAGTGCAGAACGCCGAGGAAGAGGGCGTTGAATTCGTCTGGCTATCCGGTCCCGGCGGCTTCGTAGGCCATGTGACGGGGGACTTCGCCGCCGCGCAAGAGGCCGATGTCGACGGTCCGGTCCGCACCGTCTCGCAGATCGCCAGCGTCAGCATTCAGAAGATGCGTCTGGGCCAGCCCGACGTCACCGGCCGCCAGTCGCCCGAACTGATCGAGGGCGCCGACTATGACGAACCCGCGGATCTGGTCATCAAGGCCCTGGGCTTCGAGCCAGAGGACCTGCCCAAGCTGTGGGGCGTCGACGGGCTGGAGGTGACGCGCTGGGGCACCATCAAGGCGAACTTCCAGACGCACCAGACATCGATTCCCGGGGTCTTCGCGGTGGGCGACATCGTCCGCGGCGCCAGCCTTGTGGTCTGGGCGATCCGTGACGGGCGCGAGGCCGCCGAATCCATCGCCAGCTTCCTGACGGGCGACGCCCGCGTCGCCGCCGAATAAGGTGGGCGCCATGTTGCAAGGATCGCTTTACGGCGCTGCCTCCGACAACCCGCGACTGCGGATGCTGCTGGCGATGCTGCCGGTGGCCGGCGCCGCGTTGGCCCCGCAGCCGGCGCTGGCGGCGAACTTCACGCCGCCTTCGGGCTGCAGCCTGCAGATGACCGTCCAGAATCGCGGCTGTACGGTCAGCCAGTACTATCGCTGCGACGCCGATCCCGAAGGGTATCAACGCAGCGCGATCTTCGGGCAGGACGGCTTGTTCCACCTGTCCACCATCGACGCCGAGACGCGCTGGATCGAAAGCCAGGATCCGGTCACCGGCCTGACCGATCGCCTGGTCGACGAGGCCGAGGATCACGCCAGCTTCGGCGAGCTTGTCGAGAGCGGCCGCGACGACTTCGACTTCTGGACCCGGTCCGACGACGGGACGCTGCTGAACCACCAGGGCTTCGACGTCCTGACCGGCGAGACCGTCCAGATCGACGGCCAGCCGCTGGAGCGGACCCGGTTCCAGCTGACCACCCGCAGCGAAAGCGGCGAGATCCTGATCGAGCGCGAGGGCGGGCAGTTCGTCAGCCGCGACTTCGGCCGCTTCTTCGGCGGGGTCGAGACCAGCAGCGACTGGACCGGCGCCCGGCGCGAGACGAACGACAGCCCCGTCACCTTCGCATTCCCCAATGAGGCCGGTTTCGGCGACACCACCCCACAATTCGACTGCGATCAGCTGATGACGCAGATCTTGCAGGAAAGGGCCGCATCATGAGCATGGATTGGCAACAGCAGGAACAGGCCCGCCGCGACTGGATGGCCGAACACAGCCTCTATCGCGAAGAGGACGAGCATTCCTCCTGCGGCGTGGGCCTAGTGGTCAATGTCGACGGCAAGGTCAGCCGCAAGGTCGTGCAGGCCGGCATCGATGCGCTGAAGGCGATCTGGCACCGAGGCGCGGTGGATGCCGACGGCCGCACAGGCGATGGCGCGGGCATCCACGTGCAGATCCCGATCCCCTTCTTCTATGACCAGATCCGCCGCACCGGCCACGAGCCCGACCACGACAAGCTGATCGCCGTGGGCCAGGTCTTCCTGCCGCGCACCAACTTCGCGGCGCAAGAGGCCTGCCGGACCATCGTCGAATCCGAGGTCCTGCGGATGGGCCACTATATCTATGGCTGGCGCCACGTCCCGGTGAACATCGGCGTTCTGGGCGAAAAGGCCAATGCCACCCGCCCCGAGATCGAGCAGATCCTGATCCGCTGCGAAAAGGACATCGACCAGGTCCAGTTCGAACGCGAACTCTACATCATCCGCCGCCGCATCGAGAAGGCGACGGTGCTGGCGCAGGTGCGCGACCTGTACTTCTGCTCGCTCTCCTGCCGGTCGATCATCTACAAGGGCATGATGCTGGCCGAGCAGGTGGCCGAGTTCTATCCCGACCTCAAGGACGAACGCTTCGAGAGCGCCTTCGCGATCTATCACCAGCGCTACAGCACCAACACCTTCCCGCAGTGGTGGCTGGCCCAGCCCTTCCGCATGCTGGCCCATAACGGCGAAATCAACACGCTGAAGGGCAACCTGAACTGGCTGCGCAGCCACGAGATCCGCATGGCCTCCAGTGCCTTCGGCGACATGGCCGAGGACATCAAGCCGATCGTGCCCGCCGGATCGTCCGACAGCGCCGCACTGGACGCGGTGTTCGAGGTGCTGGTCCGGTCCGGGCGCAGCGCGCCGATGACCAAGACGATGCTGGTGCCGGAGAGCTGGTCCAAGGCCACGACCGACATGCCCAAGGCGTGGGCCGACATGTACGCCTATTGCAACGCCGTGATGGAGCCGTGGGACGGCCCCGCGGCGCTGGCGATGACCGACGGGCGGTGGGTCTGCGGCGGCCTTGACCGCAACGGGCTGCGGCCAATGCGCTTCGTCGTGACCGACGACAACCTGCTGATCGCGGGCTCCGAGGTCGGCATGGTCCCCGTGAACGAGGCGAACGTCCGCGAAAAGGGCGCGCTCGGGCCGGGGCAGATGATCGCCGTCGACATGTGGGAGGGCAAGCTCTACCACGACACCGACATCAAGGACCGCCTGTCCTCCAGCCAGCCCTTCGGCGAATGGATCGAGAAGGTCATCGACCTGAACGACATCATGCGCGACCTGCCCGAGATGTCGCATTTCTCGGGCGACGAGCTGCGCCGCCGCCAGACCGCCGCCGGCCTGACGATGGAGGAGCTGGAGCAGGTCCTGGCGCCGATGGCCGAGGACGGCAAGGAAAGCCTCGCCTCGATGGGCGACGACACGCCGCCCGCGGTCCTGTCGAACCAGTACCGCCCGATGAGCCACTTCTTCCGGCAGAACTTCAGCCAGGTGACGAACCCGCCGATCGACAGCCTGCGGGAAACGCGGGTGATGTCGCTGAAGACGCGCTTCGGAAACCTCAAGAACGTGCTGGACGAATCGAGCAGCCAGACCGAGATCGTGGTCCTGGAAAGCCCCTTCATCGCCAACGGCGAATTCGCCGAGATGATGAAGATGTTCGGCGACACCGTTACCCGCATCGACTGCACCTTTGCGGAAGGCGCGGGTCCCGATGCGCTTGGCGAGGGCCTGGCCCGCATCCGTGCCGAGGCCGAGGATGCCGTGCGCTCGGGCGCCGGCCATCTGGTGCTGACGGACGAGGGTCAGGGCAAGGGCCGCGTCGCCATGCCGATGATCCTGGCCACCAGCGCGGTGCATAGCTGGCTGACCCGCAAGGGCCTGCGGACCTTCTGCAGCGTCAACGTGCGCAGCGCCGAATGCATGGACCCGCATTACTTCGCGGTGCTGGTCGGCTGCGGCGCGACCACGGTGAACCCCTATCTGGCGCAGGACAGCATCAACGACCGCATCGAACGCGGGCTGCTGACAGGCACCCTGATCGAGAACATGCGCCGCTATCGCGACGCCATCGACGCCGGCCTGCTGAAGATCATGGCCAAGATGGGCATCTCGGTCCTGTCGTCCTATCGCGGCGGCCTCAACTTCGAGGCCGTGGGCCTGTCGCGGGCCATGGTGGCGGAATACTTCCCCGGCATGCAGTCGCGCATTTCCGGCATCGGCCTGCACGGTCTTCAGGCCAAGCTTGAGGATCTGCACCGTAAGGCCTTCCAGACGGCGGACGTGGACCTGCTGCCGGTCGGCGGCTTCTACAAGCTGCGCCGGTCGGGCGAAAAGCATGCCTGGGAAGCCAACACGATGAAGCTTTTGCAGGTCGCCTGCGAAAAGGCGTCCTATGACATCTGGAAGCAGTTCAGCGCGACCTTGCGGGCGAACCCGCCGATCCACATTCGCGACCTGCTGGACATCAAGCCGCTCGGCAAGCCGGTGCCGATCGAGGAGGTGGAATCCATCACCTCGATCCGCAAGCGCTTCGTCACGCCGGGCATGTCGCTTGGGGCGCTGTCGCCCGAGGCGCACATGACGCTGAACATCGCCATGAACCGCATCGGCGCAAAGTCCGATTCGGGCGAGGGTGGCGAGGATCCCGCGCACAGCCACCCGTTGCCGAACGGCGACAACCCCTGCGCCAAGATCAAGCAGGTCGCCTCGGGCCGCTTCGGCGTCACCGCCGAGTACCTGAACGCCTGCGAAGAGCTTGAGATCAAGGTCGCCCAGGGCGCCAAGCCCGGCGAGGGCGGCCAGCTGCCCGGCATGAAGGTCACCAAGCTGATCGCGCGGCTGCGTCACTCGACGCCGGGCGTGACGCTGATCTCGCCGCCGCCGCACCACGACATCTACTCGATCGAGGATCTGGCGCAGCTGATCTATGACCTGAAGCAGATCAACCCGCGCGCCAAGATCACGGTGAAGCTGGTGGCTTCGTCTGGTGTCGGCACCATCGCGGCCGGGGTGGCGAAGGCCAAGGCCGACGTGATCCTGATTTCGGGGCACAACGGCGGCACCGGGGCATCGCCCGCGACCTCGATCAAGTTCGCGGGCCTGCCGTGGGAAATGGGCCTGACCGAGGCGCATCAGGTCCTGGCCATGAACCGCCTGCGGGAACGCGTGACGCTGCGCACCGACGGGGGCCTGCGCACGGGCCGCGACATCGTCATGGCCGCGATGATGGGGGCCGAAGAATACGGCATCGGCACCGCCGCCCTGATCGCGATGGGCTGCATCATGGTCCGCCAGTGCCAGTCGAACACCTGCCCGGTGGGCGTCTGCACCCAGGACGAGAAGCTGCGCGCCATGTTCACCGGATCGGCGGACAAGGTGGTGAACCTCATCACCTTCTATGCTCAGGAGGTGCGCGAGATCCTGGCATCTATCGGCGCACGTTCGGTGGATGAGGTGATCGGCCGCGCCGACCTGCTGACCCAGGTCAGCCGCGGTGCCGCAAACCTGGACGACCTGGACCTGAACCCGCTGCTGATCACAGTCGATGGGGCCGAGAAGATCGTCTACGATCGCTCCAAGCCGCGCAACGCGGTGATGGACACGCTGGACGCCGAGATCGTCAAGGACGCCGCCCGCTTCTTCGAGGACGGCGAGAAGATGCAGCTGTCTTATGCCGTGCGGAACACGCAGCGGACTGTCGGCACCCGAACCTCCAGCATGATCGTGCAGAAGTTCGGCATGCGGAACAGCCTGCAGCCGGACCACCTGACGGTGCGGCTGACCGGCAGCGCGGGCCAGTCTCTTGGCGCCTTTGCCGCGCCAGGGCTGAAGATCGAGGTGTCGGGCGATGCCAACGACTATGTCGGCAAGGGCCTGTCCGGCGGCACCATCGTGGTGCGCCCGCCGATGGGCAGCCCGCTGGTCGCCGCCGACAACACGATCATCGGCAACACGGTCCTCTACGGAGCGACCGACGGTCACCTGTTCGCGGCCGGCCGGGCCGGCGAACGCTTTGCCGTCAGGAACAGCGGCGCGACCGTGGTGATCGAAGGCTGCGGGTCGAACGGCTGCGAATACATGACCGGCGGCGTGGCGGTGATCCTGGGACGGATCGGCGCGAACTTCGGCGCCGGCATGACCGGCGGCATGGCCTATCTCTATGATCCGCAGGGCCTGGCGCGCGACTACATCAACGCCGAGACGCTGGTGATGTGCCCGGTCACGCAGGATCACTGGGAGGGCGAGCTGAAGAGCCTGATCGAGCGCCACCTGCGCGAGACGGGATCGCGGCGCGCCGACGACATCCTGTCGAACTGGGACCGCGAGAAGGGCAACTTCCTGCAGGTCTGCCCCATGGAGATGCTGGCCCACCTGCCCCATCCCATCGCTGCGGTCGAGGCGCCAAGCGCCGTCCCCGCCGAATGACCTTGCGCGCGGCCCCCTTGCGGGGCCGCGATGCGTTTCAGCCCTGGGCCTGGCAGGTGATCGTGGCGCCTTCCCCCTTGGTGGCGTCGCGTAGCGTGGCCTCGCCGCCCTTGACCCACCATTCCTGCATGGCTGCGACATAGCGCGCGCCAGAGGCTGCGACGACCTGGACGAAGATCGACGGCCCCTCGACACCCTCGAAAATCGCTAGCGAATTGCGGCCCGTGGTGACATAGCTAACCCGCCGCGCGATCCCGTCGCTGCAGGAATGGTTGACCGCCATCACCTGTGCATCGCCCGGCAAGGGCAGCGACAGGATCGGCTGGCCGACGGCAGGCAGCGCCAGCAGGAACGGCATCAGGGCAAGGAAGGCCTTCATCGGGTCATCCGCATCACGTCGGCCCCACGATGGCCGATCCGGCGAGGCCAGGCAAGACAAGGCAGCCGCGCTTGACGCAGGCGCGCAGGGCATGGGAGATGCGCGCATGCCGTTCCGCCGCCCGATCCCCCTTCCCCCTGACAGCGGCCCGCCCCGGCGCGGTCCGCGCCTGCGCGCCAGGATCTGGTTCTGGCTGCGCTTCACGCTGCTGCGCATGGCGCTGGTGATGGCGGGATCGGTCGCGATCTATGCGGTGATCAATCCGCCGATGACCTGGACCATGGTGGCCGCCGCCCGCCAGCACGACCTGTTGGACCGCCAGTGGGTGCCGTTGAAGGACATCGCGCCGGTCATGCGCAGGTCGGTCGTTGCGGCCGAGGATGCGAACTTTTGCCTGCACTGGGGCTTTGACATGGCCGAGATCCGCAAGGTCGTCGCCTCGGGGTCGTCTCGCGGCGCATCGACGCTGACCCAGCAGACCGCCAAGAACGCCTTTCTGTGGCAGACCCGCAGCTGGGCCAGGAAGGCGGCGGAGACGGCACTGACCCCGATGATCGAGGCGCTCTGGTCCAAGCGCCGCATCCTGGAGGTCTATCTGAACGTGGCCGAGTTCGGGCCGGGCATCTTCGGCATCCACGCCGCCGCGCGCGAGCATTTCGCCACGACCCCCGACCGTCTGACGCCCGTGCAGGCGGCGCGGCTGGCCGCCGTCCTGCCGTCGCCGCTGACGCGCGGGACTGGCGCGGCCTCGCGCCGTTCGCGGTCGATTGCCGACGGCGCCGCAACCATCGCGCGCGACGGTCGTGCGGACTGCTTCGAATAGCCCCCGCGGTTGAAAGCGACCGGGCCGAGGCGTATCAAGACGGCGTCGAGAATAACAAGAAGGCCCCGGGCAGTCCATGACCACGAACACGCAGACCACGCGCTTGTATCACACCGCCCTGTCCCCGTTCTGCCGCAAGGTGCGGCTGGTTCTGGCCGAGAAGAAGATCGAGGTCGAACTGGTCGAGGAGCGGTACTGGGAAGGCCCGCCCGACCTCAAGCGCCGGAACCCCGCAGGCAAGCTGCCCGTCCTGCGCTATCGCGGCAATGTCCTGGCCGAGAGCCAGGCCATCGTTGAATATCTGGACGAGGCCGTCCCGACACCGCCGCTGATGCCGCAGACCCCGCTGGAGCGGCACGAGGTGCGCCGCCTCTGCGCCTGGTTCGACGACAAGTTCCACGCCGAGGTCACCCGCCCGATCATGAACGAGCGTGTGTGGAAGAAGATCACCCGCCAAGGCTATCCCGACAGCCGCGTCGTGAAGGACGGGCTGCGAGCGATCAAGGAGCATATCGATTATCTGAGCAGCCTGCTGGAGACCCGGCGCTGGCTGGCCGGTGCGACCTTGAGCCTGGCGGATTTCACGGCCGCGGCGCATTTCTCGTGCCTCGATTACATATCGGACGTCGACTGGGACCGGTCCGAGGCGCTGCGCGACTGGTATGCGACGATCAAGTCGCGCCCGGCTTTCCGCGCGGTCCTGGCCGACCAGATGCCGGGGATTCACCCGGCGCCGCATTATGCCGAGCTTGACTTCGGATAAGGGCGCGGCGGGCGCGTCGCGTCCCGCGACGGCCGGAGGCGCTTCGCCCCCCGGACCCCCCGAGGGTATTTGGGCAAAGAAGAAGGCGGAGCTTGACGCCCAGGCGAAGGCCGTGGGCTTTGCGGCTATGGGTATCACGCAGCCCGATGCGGTCCCCCAGCAGGCCGAGCGGTTGGCCGAGTTCCTTCGGGCGGGGCGGCACGGGCAGATGGGCTGGATGGCCCAGCGGACGCATTGGCGGGGCGATCCAGCCGCTCTGTGGCCGGAGGCCCGATCGGTCGTCATGCTGGCCGAGCTTTACACGCCCGAGGGCGATCCGCTGGAGGTGCTGCAGCGGCGGGGGCAGGCGGCGGTCAGCGTCTATGCCCAGGGGCGGGATTACCACGACCTGGTCAAGAAGCGGCTGAAGCGGCTGGGGCGGTGGCTTCTGGAAACGGCGCCCGAGCCTGGCCACCAGATCAAGGTGTTCGTCGATACCGCGCCGGTCATGGAGAAGCCGCTGGCCGAGGCGGCGGGGCTGGGATGGCAGGGCAAGCACACGAACCTGCTGTCGCGCGAACTGGGCAGCTGGTTCTTCCTGGGCGCGATCTTCACCACCATGCCGCTGCCGCAGGACACACCTGGTGCAGGCCATTGCGGGTCCTGCCGCGCCTGCTTGGATGCCTGCCCGACCGGCGCCTTTCCCGCCCCATATCAGCTGGATGCGCGGCGCTGCATTTCCTATCTGACGATCGAGCACAAGGGACCCGTCGACCCCGATCTGCGACCCCTGATGGGCAACCGCATCTATGGCTGTGACGACTGCCTCGCCGTCTGCCCTTGGAACAAGTTCGCGCAGGCCGGATCCGAGATGCGCTATCGAGGGATCATCGAGGCGCCGCCGCTGGCCGAATTGGCGGCGCTGGATGATCCGGCGTTCCGGGCCAGGTTCTCGGGCAGTCCGATCAAGCGCATCGGGCGCGATCGCTTCATGAGGAACGTTCTTTATGCGATCGGAAATTCCGGTGACGTCTCGCTTGCCGCCGCTGCCCGGCCGCTGCTTGGGGATGCCGATCCTGTCGTATCCGACGCGGCCAGATGGGCCGTGGCGAGGCTTGGCGGCTAAAGCAGGAAGTCGTCTCCGTCCAGCGCCAGCCTGTCCTGCAGCCGGATCAGCATGTCCGCCTGAAGGTCGCCGTCCACGTCGATGAAGACATGCGTGTCCTGTCCGACATGGGCCCATCTCACCGAGCGGTCTCCGGCATGGCCGCCATTGCCGCGCCAATCGAGGTCGAGGGAGCGAAGGTCGAGAAGATCCTCTCCGGGCGTGAAGTCGGTGATGATGTCGCTGGCGACGGGCCGGCTGTCGAATGGGGCGGAATAGCGGAAGACGTCGCGGCCGCCGCCACCGGTCAGGCGGTCGGCATCGACGCCGCCGACCAGTGTGTCATTGCCGGGGCCGCCGAACAGCACATCTGCGCCCCCTTCGCCGCGCAGAAGGTCGTGGCCCCAACCGCCGTCGATCGTGTCGCCGTGATCGCCGCCGCCGATCCAGTCGTTGCCATGGCCGCCCATCAGCCTGTCGCGTCCGGCGCCGCCGATCAGCCGGTCGTCCCCCCCGCCACCGTCCAACACGTCCCAGCCGGCCTGCCCGTGCAGCGTGTCGTTGCCGTTGCCACCGAAAAGCACGTCGTTGCCGGCGCCACCGATCAGCAGGTCGTTCCCGTCATCCCCCCGCAGCGTATCCTGCCCGCTGCCCGCCTGCAGGGTGTCGTCGCCGAAGCCGCCATACATGGCATTGTTGCCGAGCCCGTCGAAAAGTCGGTCGTCTCCCTGGTTACCGGCCAAGGCATCGTCTCCGGCGCCGCCGATCAGCGTGTCGCTCCCCCATCCGCCGTGGATCCTGTCGTTCCCGGCGCCCCCGTTGAGGTAGTCGTTGCCGCCGCCGCCGAGCAGCCGATCGTTGCCCGGCCCGCCGAACAGGGTGTCCAGGCCATTGCCACCGGTCAGGGTGTCGTCGCCCGCGCCGCCATCGAACCTGTTGTTGCCGACCAGCGCGCTGAGCAGGTCGTTGCCGTTGCCGCCGAACATCCTGTCGTTTCCGGCCCCGCCATAGAGGCTGTCGTTGCCGTCGCCGCCGGTCAACTGGTCGTCACCCCATTCGCCAGACAGCAGGTCGTTGCCCGCGCCCCCGAACAGCCGGTCGTTGCCAAGCCCGCCGAACAGGCGGTCGTCGCCGTTGTCCCCGCTCAGCAGGTCGTTGTGCTGGTTGCCGCGCAGGATGTCGTTGCCGTCACCGCCCCTGAGGATGTCGACGCCTGCCCCACCGTGCTGCGTATCGTTCCCGCCGCCGCCGATCAGCAGGTCATTGCCTGCCCCTCCGGACTGCCAGTCGCGCCCCCATCCGCCGATCAGCGTGTCGTCGCCATTGCCGCCGTCGAAGCCGTTGTTCCCCGCAAGCGAGCTGAGATAGTCGTTGCCGTCCTGGCCGAACATCCGGTCGTTCCCGACCGAACCATAGAGGGTGTCGTTGCCGTCGCCACCATACATGAGGTCGTTGCCCCATTCGCCCCACATCCGGTCGTTCCCTGCATCGCCATAGAGCAGGTCGTCATGCATCCCTCCGAAGAGGAAATCGTCCTCGGTTCCCCCAGACAGGGTGTCGTTGCCGTCGTCGCCCCTCAGGCTGTCCCGACCCGCGCCGCCCTGCAGGACGTCAAAGCCCGCCCCACCGTGCAGCGTGTCGTCGCCGTCGCCGCCCTGCAGAAGGTCATTGCCGGCGTCCCCGGACAGGAGATCGTTGCCGGCATCCCCCCTCAGCGTGTCGTTGTCGGTCCAGCCGCTGATCGTGTCATTGCCCGCACCGCCATCCAGCAGGTCGTGCCCGGTGCCGCCGCCCAGCCTGTCGTTGCCGCCTTCGCCGTGAATGGTGTCCGCATCGCCCCCGCCAAAGAGCGTGTCCGCCCCACCTCCGCCGCGAAGCTCGTCGCGGCCGGCGCCGCCATCCATCCAGTCCGGTCCGCCACCGCCCAGAAGCGTGTCGTTGCCGTCGCCGCCCAGAAGGCGGTTCGCGCCCAGCAGCACCTGAAGCCAATCGTCGCCGGCATCGCCCGACAGCGTGTCGTTGCCACCGCCCCCCGTCAGCCGGTCGTTACCGCCCTCGCCATAGATCAGGTCGTTGCCGGCACCGCCGTCCAGTGTGTCGTCACCCTCGGCGCCATAGAGCAGGTCGTCGTCATCCTCGCCGTTGAGGATGTCGGCGCCGCCGTCGCCGAACAGCGTGTCGCGCCCCCTGCCGCCGAACAACCGGTCGCGCCCCTCGCCGCCGCGAAGGACGTCCGCGCCGTCCTCGCCGCGCAGCGTGTCATTGCCCGCGCCGCCCGACACCGTGTCGTTGCCGGCCCCCGCCATGAACAGGTCGGGCGAGGCGCCGCCGACCAGCCGGTCCGCGCCCGGCGTGCCGAAATTCCAGGTGGGTTCGGTCGAGGGGGTGTCATCGGGCCGGATGTCGATCGGGTCGATTTCCGGCAGAAGATAGTGCGCGATCGGAAACATCGCGTTCGAGAAATCGCCGACGCTCAGCGACCGCCCGTCCCGCGTGGTGATGTCGAGGATCGTCTCGCCATAGAGGATCATCACGCCGCTGCTGGTCGAGATGAACCGCAGCTGCCAGATGCTGCGGATGTTGCCCAGCATCGACATGTCCAGCCGGTCCTCGGCGATGTCGAAATCGAGGATCGAGATCCGCCCCTGCACCCGCGACAGCACGAAGATGTCTTGGCCCGCGCCGCCGACAAGGATCACCGGCTGGTCGCCAGCGACCAGAATGTCGCCGCCGTCGCCCCCCTCCAGCCGCAGGGTTTCAGGCCCCGCCACCAGCAGGTCGCCGTTTGCGCCAGCGCGCACGGTCCCCGCGCCGGCAATCAGGGTGCTGCCGATCGCGGCCGGGTCGAATTCCAGCTGGCTGATGCCGGTCTCGGTCGACGAGGCGATGAACAGCGTGATCCGCCCGCCCTCGACGACGGCCTCGATGTCGCTGACATCGGCCAGGGTCATGCCGTCGCTGTCGACGATGGTCGTCAGGTGCATCAGGCGGCCGTCAGGCAGCATGGTGAAGACCGAGATGCCGTCGTCGGCACCCCCCGCGAAGACGAAGGCACGGCCGCCCACCACCGCGGTTTCGAGCGCGGTGGCCGACTGGAAGCGGGTCGTGCCCTCGTCGATGATGTGGTCGACCGTGGTCAGCCGGCCGTCCTGCGTCAGCTGGAACACGGTCAGCGAACTGGACCCGGCCGCGGCCAGCAGCACGAAGCTGCGGCCGCCGAACTGGACGACCTCGACATCGGAGGGCAGGTCGAAGCCGGTCCCCCGCGCCGCGACATGGACCATGCCCGCGCCCAGCCAGCCGCTTTCGGACATCATGTGCGTCGAGATGAAGTTGCCGTTCCCCGAGATGGCGACCAGTATCCGCTGGCCGTTGACCGTCACCTGCAGCACCTTGTCCAATGACGCGTCCGTCGTGCCCTCGGGCACCGGCAGAACCGCCTGGCCTGCCTGGACAAGGCTGCCGTCCGACGACAGCCGGTGCGTGGTTAGCGTCAGCGCCCCGTGCTGGGCCGAGAACAGCACCTGCGCCTGCGACGTCTGTACCTGGCCCAAAGCCGTCAGGTTCGCGCCAAGCCCGGTCGTGAACAGCGTGCCGAAGGGCGCCATCGCCCCGTTGTCGCCGCGCAGGCTGGTGCTCAGGTTCGAAGCGCCGCCCAGTTGGCCGACATGCAGCAGGTCCCGGTTGCCGAAGCTGACCAGCGAGATCTCGGGCGGCCCCTGATAGGTGAAGCTGTCCAGATAGGCCCGCGTGCGCAGCTGCACCAGCGGCTGGCCGGGGTCCGAGATCGAGAAGCTGGTGATGCCGCCGCCCAGATGCGTCGCAGCCACCAGCAGCCGCTGCCCGCCCACCTCGACCACGTCGAGATCGGAGATCTTGGACAGCCAGCGTTGTTGCGTGACACCAAAGGTGGTCACGTGGCGATACACGATCATGGCGAATTGGGTTGTTGCGGTTGGGGGCCGAGGCCTCCGGGGCATGTCTTAAGATGGCCTTAAGACTTGCTCATGACCAGTTCTGCATGACGTGCATTTTAGGCAAAAGCGGTCGTTAACCGGCCTGTTTCGGCAGCGCCAGCGGACCATAGAGGATCAGACCCGGCTGGCTGGCGGGACCTTGGGCCTGCAGCATCTGCGCCAGTTCGGCGACGGTGCTGGCGATCAGGCGCTGGCCCGGATGGCCGACCGCCTCGGCCAGAAGCGCGGGCGTGGTGCCGGGCAGGCCATGCATGGCCAACCCCTCGGCCAGCTTGGGAAAGCTGCGCTGCCCCATGAAGACGACGGTGGTGACCGTCGGGTCGGCCAGCGCGGCCCAGTTGATGTCCTGCGGCAGCTGCCCCGTGATGTCGGCCCCGGTCACGAACTGCACCCGCCGCGCGGTCAGGCGCCGCGTCAGGGGCATGCCGAAGGCCGCCGCAGCCGCGCTGGCCGAGGTGACGCCGGGCACGATCTCGAACGGGATGCCTGCCTCGGCTAGGGCGATTAGCTCTTCCTCGAGCCGCCCGAAGATGCCGGCGTCACCCGATTTCAGGCGGACCACGCGCCGTCCGGCCTGCGCGTGCTGGACAATCAGCTGGTTCACGACCTCTTGCCGGGCCGAGGGGCGGCCCGCGCGCTTGCCGACCGCGATCAGTTCCGCCTGCGGGCCTGCATGATCCAGCACGGGACCCGATGCCAGGTCGTCGAACAGCACGACCTCGGCCTCGGCCAAGCGGCGGGCAGCCTTCAGCGTCAGCAGCTCTGGGTCGCCCGGACCCGCCGAGACGAGCGAGACGAAGCCGGGTTCTGGTGCAGGATCGGACACGTGTCGGGGGCCTTCGGGCGCATGGGGCTTCAGCTATACCACCCGCAGCCGGTGTGACAATGCCGCGCAGCGCCTTCAGCTTCCGTGATCGGCGTGAAACTTTATGCTCGCCCGCGCGTGTGCATCTGTGGGCAGCAAGGAGGATGCAATGACGGTCATCTGCTGGTTCAGGCGGGTCCTGCGACTGGACGACCACCCCGCGCTGGTGGCGGCCGCGGCAGAGGGGCCGGTGGTCCCCCTGGTGATTCTGGACCCCGCCGAGGCCCGCGACCACCCCGCCAGCGCCATGCGGCAGGCGCTGTCGCTGCCCCTGCTGGACCAGGCGCTGCAAGGCCGGGGCAGCCGCCTGATCGTCCGGCGCGGTTCTCCGGCGCAAGTCTTGCAGGCAATGGCGCGGGAAACCGGTGCGGCGACGGTTCATGCGTCCGAAGGCTTTCCCTTCGCCAGCGATGAAGGTCTGGCCGATGCCGTGGCCAAAAGCGGGGCGGTGCTGCATCTGCATCCGCTGGCCGACCTTGTGCCGCGCGCCTCGGTGCTGACGGGTTCGGGCGGAGTCTACAAGGTCTTCTCACCCTTCTGGAAGGCGCTCCGCAAGGTCGACATCGCCCCGCCGCTGCCGGCGCCGAAGCTGGCCGCGCCTCCGGACTGGCCGGCCAACGATGGCACCGACTGGCCCGAGGCGCGCGCCGCCATGAACCACGGCTGGGACGGGGTCGCCCGCCACGTCCGCGCCGGCGAGGATGAGACCCATGCCCGGCTGGAAGAGTTCCTGGACGGACGGCTTCCCGACTACAAGCAGCACCGTGATTTTCCCTGGCGGCCCAAGGCCACGACCGGGCTTGCCGATGCGCTGGCTGTCGGAGAGATCAGCGCCCGCCGCATCTGGGCACGCCTTCAGCCGGACTTCCAGTCCGGCACGAAGGGCGCCGACCATTTCCTGTCGGAACTTGCCTGGCGCGAATTCGCCCGCGAGCTGATGCATGCCTTCCCCAGGCTGGAGCGTGATTGCTGGCGCGAGGAATGGGCGGCGTTCCCGTGGAAGTCCGACAATGACGATGCGGAGGCTTGGCGGCGCGGCCAGACAGGCGTCGATATCGTCGATGCCGGCATGAGAGAGATGTTCGCGACCGGCCAGATGCACAACCGGGTGCGCATGGTCACCGCCAGCTATCTGACCAAGCACCTGCTGACCGACTGGCGGGTGGGGCTGGACTGGTTCGCACGCTGTTTGACCGATTGGGATGCAGCCTCGAACGCGATGAACTGGCAATGGGTCAGCGGTTGCGGCCCCGACGCCTCGCCCTTTTTTCGGGTATTCAATCCTGACGGCCAGGGCGACAGGTTCGACGGTGGCGGTGCCTATCGCGACCACTGGTTGAAGCCGGACGCACCCGGTGCCCGCGACTTCGCCGCCGCCGCGCCTCGGTCCTGGGGCATCGACCTCAACCGCCACGCGGTTCGGGCAATATCATTGGCAGACGGTCGCGCGCGGGCGCTGACCGCCTATCAGCAGCTGAGGGAACGGGCGTGATGCGGGCGCTGGTCCTGGGCGCCTCGGGCGGCATCGGGCAGGCGCTGTCGGCGCGGCTGACCGCCGATGGGGTCCGGGTGACGGGCCTGTCGCGCAGCGGCGACGGGCTGGACCTGACGCAGGCCGACACCGTGGCTCACCATGCCGGACGGCTGCAGGGGCAGGATTTCGACCTGATCCTGAATGCGATCGGGGCGCTGGTCATCGACGGCCACCAGCCCGAGAAGTCGATGGATGCCGTCGATCCCGACGCCATGGCAGCGCAGTTCGCGCTGAACGCGACCGGCGTAGCGCTGGCGATCCGGCACTTCGCGCCGCTGCTGGCGCGCGACCGGCGATCGGTCTTCGGTTCGCTGTCGGCACGGGTCGGCTCGATCGGCGACAATGGCCTGGGGGGCTGGGTGGGCTATCGCGCGGCCAAGGCGGCGCAGAACCAGATCATCCGCACCGCCGCCATCGAATATCGCCGCCGCAACCGTCACGCCATTCTGGTCGCCCTGCATCCCGGCACGGTCGAGACGCCGCTGACGGCCCGCTATACCGCCCGCTATCCGACCATCACCCCCGACCGCAGCGCTGAAGCCCTGCTGGCGGTCATTGCCACCCTGACGCCCAAGGACAGTGGCAGCTTCCACGACTGGAAGGGGCAGCGCGTCCCCTGGTAGGGGTCACGGCGCGGCCAGATGCAAGGCCGCCGCTTCCAGATCGGCAGGTGTGTTGATGTTGGTGAACGGGTCGATCGGCGTGCTGTCCCATCGTGCGGTGCCCGGCTGATGCCGGCGCGTGAAGGCCCGCACGCGCCGCTCGTCCCGGTCCAGCGTGGCCGCGAGGTCAGACCGAAGTGACACCGGCCAGAGGCCGCAGGTCGGGTGATCGCGCAGCTCTCCGGCCGCATCGGGACTGGCGGCCAGTGCCAGCCCCAGCGGCCCCCGCGCCGCCACTAGCCCCGCCACCAGATCGCCGGGCAGGAACGGCGTGTCACCAGGCACTGTGACGACCGAGGTCACGCCGAGTTCCTGCGCCCAGTCCATCGCCGCCAGGATCCCGGCAAGGGGGCCGGGATGGCCGGCCCGGCTGTCCGGCCGCACCGGCAGCCCGAACTCGGCAAAGCGCCCCGGATCGCCATTCGCGTTCAGCGCCAGCGCAGCCGACTGGGGCGCCAGACGGTCGACAACATGAGACAGGATGGTCCCGCCCGCCAGCGGCAGCAGCGGCTTGTCGCCACCGCCCATCCGGGTGGCGCGTCCTCCGGCAAGGATCATCACGGGAATGCGCATGCAGCCGACAGTGCGCCGCGGCGGGCACGACCGCAACCCCATCGTCGCCATCACTAACTTGACATCTTTTGTCGGATTCATTAGCCGACAAAAACGATCAACGGCCAAGGTGCCGTATCCGCGGCCCGATTAGCCTCAAGGAACCTCGTCATGACCGAATTGGGTACCACACTGGCGGCATCTCCGCTGTTCGGGATGATCCGCGACGGAGGATGGACGATGTGGCTGATCGCCGCCCTGTCGGTCATCACGCTGGCGGTCGTCCTGTGGAAGCTGTGGTCGCTGTGGCGGTTGGGCGTCTGGGGCGGCAGCCATTCCCGCCGCGCCATCCGGCTGTGGGGCGACGGCCAGCGCCGCGCCGCCATGGATGCCGTCCGCGGCCGTCCGTCGGCCCGGGCGCGCGTGGCGCAAGCGGCCATCGGCACCTCGCTGGACCCTCGCTTCGACGATGCCGCCGCGCGCGAGGAAACCGCCCGCGTGGCGCGGCAGGCGCTCTATCGGTCGCGTACCGGGCTGCGGGCGCTGGAGCTGATCGCCACGATCGCGCCGCTTCTGGGTCTGCTGGGCACGGTGCTGGGCATGATCTCGGCCTTCCAGGTCCTGCAGAGTTCGGGCAACCAGGCCGATCCGGCCGACCTGGCGGGCGGGATCTGGGTGGCGCTGCTGACGACGGCCGCCGGGATGGCGGTCGCCATCCCCGCCGGCGTTGCGCTGTCGTGGTTCGAAAGCATCGCCGACCGATTGCAGTCCGACCTTGAGGATCTGGCCACGCGGATCTTCGTGGCGGGCCAGGAACCTGCCAGGCCGCGCCTGTTCGAGGCCGCCGAATGAGCGCCGTCCTTGATCTGGGGCCGCGCCGACATCCACGGCGGATGTCGCTGACGCCGATGATCGACGTGGTCTTCCTGCTGCTGATCTTCTTCATGCTGGCGTCGCGGTTCGGGATGGACGCTGTCCTTCCCATTGCGGGCGGCACCGAGGGCGCGGGCAGCGAATGGCATGGCCCGCCGCGCCTGGTGGACGTGACGCCGGATGCCACGCTGCTGAACGGAGAGCCGGTCGCCACCGCCGACCTGTCCGCCGCTGTTGCCGGCCTGCTGCCGCCCGAAGGTGGGGCCGTCATCCTGCGGCCGCGCGAAGGAGCGGATGTCCAGCGGCTGGTCGACGTCATGGACGTGCTGCGCGCGGGCGGCGTCACCGACCTGATCCTGATTGACTGAGGGCCCATGCGCATCGACATGCCCCCCAGGAAGCCGCGCGGCGAGTCGATCATTCCCATGATCAACGTCGTCTTCCTGCTGCTGATCTTCTTCCTGCTGACGGCGCAGATCAGCCAACCGACCCCGTTTCCGCTGACGCCGCCGGAAAGCGCCTCGGATGTCAGGGCCGAAGATCGCGACGTCCTGTTCATCTCGGCCCGGGGCGAGCTGGCCTGGAACGAGGCCGAGGGTGAGGCCGTCTGGACCGCCATCGCCGCGCATGGGGGCGAGGCGCCGGTCGAGATCCGCGCCGATGCCGCGACCCCCGCCCACACGCTGGCTGAACACCTGGCGCGGCTGCGCACCATCCGCACCGGCGGCGCGCGGCTGGTCGTCAGCAGGGGATAGGCCGATGGACGCGCGACGCACGCTGGAAACCGCAGCCTTCTTCACCATCGCCGCAGCGCTGCACGTGTCGGCGGCCGCCATGCTTCTGCCGGATCAGGCGCAGAAGGGCGCCGCCGTCACCGACGCGCCGCCCGCCGCCCTGTCCGCAGGCGGCGAGGAAGTTCGCTCGATGGTGTCAGAGTGGGAAGCCCCGCCCGAGGTCGAGACCGCGGCCGAGCCTGTCCAAGCGCCCCAGCCGCCAGTGGCCGAGGCGCCCGAGCAGGTCCGGATCGAGAAGCCGCCGATCCTTGCCGCAGCCCCTGCCCTTGCGATGCCCGAGGCTCCCGCCGCGCAGCCGAACCTGCCGGAACCCCCAGAACCGGCGCCGATCGACCCCGCCCAGCTGGATCTGCCGGACCTGCAGCCTATGACGCCGCCCCGGATCGACGCGCAATCGCAACTGGCCCTGGACGCCTCGGCCCGCCCCGAGCGCCGGCCGGAACGCCAGCCCGAGCCGCGCCGCCAGCCAGCCCCCGAACCACAGCGGCAGCAGATGCAGGAACGTGCCCCGGCGCCTGTGCAACCGGCACAGCAGGCCGGCCAAGGTGGGCAGTCGCAGGCCAGCAGCCAGGGTGGCGGCGGTGGTGGCATCAATGCGGCCGCCCGTGCAAATGCCGTGGCACATTGGGGCGGTCAGATCCGCAGCTGCATCAGTCGCCGCACCAAGCCGCCGCGCGGATTGCGGCAGGGCGGGACGGTGACGCTGGCCTTGAACGTGGGCCGCAACGGCGTCATCCAAGGCATCGGGATCGCCGCCTCGTCGGGGCAGCCGGCGCTGGACCAGGCCGTGGCCGAAGCGGCCCGCCGCGTAGGCCGCTGCCCCGCAGCCCCCGCCGCCCTGACCGACAGCGTCTATCCCTTCACGCTGCCGATCCGCCAAGACGTTCGCTAAGTGTTCAGTCCCGGCATCTGGTGGATCGGACGGACGATGAATCTGTCCGGCTCCGGAGTCCAGATCTTGCAGTTGTGTTCGTAGGGACCGAGGCCGCTCAGCGTCTTGAGCCGACGAGCCAAGTGACGTTGCCCCCTGCGCCTAATCCAGTTTGAGATAGTCTCTGGCCCAACCGATAGGACCAGAGATGAAGCGCAGCAGGTTCACTGAAGATCAGATCATCGGCATTCTGAAGGAGCACGAGGCCGGGGTTTCCGTCGCTGATCTGTGCCGCAGGCACGG
>NZ_JAOTBE010000044.1 GCF_026162645.1 Paracoccus rhizosphaerae | reverse complement strand
AGCGAGCCGCGCTCACACAGCGCAGCGTTGTAGGCAGACCAGTTCAGGGTGCGGTAGCGAGTAAGCGCGGGCTTGGACATGCCGTTCAGCTATGTCGCTGGACGTGCAATGTGTATCCCAAGAGGGCTTTATGCAACAACGCCGCTAATCTCTCACCTATTATATCGCAGGCGATATAATAGGTGAGAGAGGAAGCCAACTGTTGAGATATCTGTCGGGGCCTCATATTCCTGTGGCATGACGAATTCCGCATCCCCACTGGGCGCGCTGCTGTGCTTTGACGTCTATGCCGTGAACCTGGCTTTCGGCCGGGTCTACAAGCCGCTGCTCGAGCCGCTTGGCCTGACTTACCCGCAATACCTGGTGCTGCTGACGCTCTGGTCGCGGGACGGGCAGACCGTCGGCCATATCGGTGCGGGCCTGGGGCTGGACAGCAGCACCCTGACGCCGCTGATCAAGCGGCTGGAGGCGGCCGAACTGGTGACGCGCACTAGGGATCCCCAAGACGAGCGGCGGGTGATTGTGTCGCTGACCGGAAGGGGCCGCAACCTGCAGTCCGAGGCCAGCCACGTCACCGCCTGTATCGCCAAGGCGACGGGCCTGACGGCGCCCGAGATCGTACAACTGCAATCGACACTGGCGAAACTGCGCACGGCCTTGCATGACGGCGTCGAAGGTCCCGCACCGGCGGGTCCAGCCAGAAAGGGGCCGAGGCAGTGAACCCAAATGACATTCCCGACATGCCGACGCTGCGCGAGCAAATCGACGCGCTGGATGCCCGCTTGATGGCGCTGATGGCCGAGCGTCATGCGCTGATCGACCGGGCGGCGCAGATCAAGTCCGGCAACGGTATGCCGGCCCGCATCGACGAACGGGTCGAGGAGGTGGTTGCGAACGTCCGCCGCCATGCCGGTCAGCTGGGTCTGGATCCCGACCTCTACGACCGCATCTGGCGTCAGCTGATCGACGCCGCCATCGACCAGGAAGAGCGTCAACTGAAGATGGATCGCCCATGACCGCCCAGATCATCGACGGCAAGGCCTTTGCCGCGACACTGCGCTCTCGCATCGCGGCCGAGGTCGCGGCCTTGGCCGGTCGAGGCATCACGCCCGGCTTGGCCGTCGTCCTGGTCGGAGAGGACCCAGCCAGCCAGGTCTATGTCCGGTCCAAGGGCAAGATGACGAGAGAGGTCGGCATGGCATCCTTTGAGCATCGGCTGCCGGCCGAGACCTTGCAGGACGAGCTTCTGTCGATGATCGAACAGTTGAACGCCGACCCCGCCGTGAACGGAATCCTGGTGCAGCTGCCGCTTCCGGGGCACCTGGACGAAAGCGCCATCCTGTCGGCGATCCTTCCGGAAAAGGACGTGGACGGGTTCCATATCATGAACGCGGGCCGGCTGGCGACGGGGCAAAAGGCGATGGTGCCCTGTACGCCGCTTGGCTGCCTGATGCTGCTGCGCGACCACCTCGGGTCGCTTTCTGGGCTGAACGCGGTGGTGATCGGGCGCAGCAACATCGTCGGCAAGCCGATGGCGCAGCTGCTGCTGCGCGACAGCGCGACGGTGTCGATCGCCCATTCGCGCACGAAGGACTTGGCCGTCGTCTGCCGTCAGGCCGACATCCTGGTGGCGGCCGTGGGGCGGCCGAACATGGTCATGGGCGACTGGATCAAGCCTGGCGCGACGGTGATCGACGTCGGCATCAACCGCACCGAGGAAGGGCTTGTGGGCGATGTCGACTTCGACAGCGTCCGGGCCGTCGCGGGCGCAATTACCCCGGTGCCGGGGGGCGTGGGGCCGATGACCATCGCCTGCCTGCTGGCGAACACTTTGACCGCCACGGCCCGTGTCAACGGTCTGCCCGACCCCGAGGGGTTGACCCCCTAGACCGCCAGCCGCGCGGCCAGCCGCAGCGCGTGGGCGGGTTGTGTCGCCGCGACCGGCAGCACCGGGTCATAGGCGGCGCGGATCAGCGCCGCCAGCTGCGGCGAGGGCACGATCTCGGGCGCGAAGGTCAGGGCGGATTGCATCATCACCCGTTCGGCCAATTGCGCGGGATGCGCGTCGGAGAGCCGGCCGCCCATGTTCAGGAACGACATGCAGGCCCGGATGCCGCCCGCTTCGTCGAAGCGAAGCAGGCGATACTGGTCGGCATCCTGGGCCGTCAGGCGGTCCGGCAGATCGGGCACACCGGTCAGGCGGTCGAGATCGGGAACCGCTGCCAACTCGGCCCAGTCGCGGACGAAGAACAGCATCAGGTTCGCGCCGCTTTCCGGATCGGTATCGGCCACGGGGTGGCGCGCATGGGTATAGCCCGCCCGGATCGCCGCGCGGAAGACGTCCAGGCTTTCGTCGGCCAGCCCGAAGATCACCGGGGCCACCGGCCGGCCCCAGCGGGCGCAGAGAAAGCTGCCGTCGCGCTGCGTGAACAGCGTCTCGATTGCGGTGGCGTCCATCGGTAGGCATCTTTCGGTGGCAGGAATGGAAAACGGGGGGCATCCGCCCCCCGGTCGGTCGCACAAGAAGTCGGATCAGACGATGGTCGCCTCGGTCGCGGCGCGCAGCTCGTCCTCGGTGACGCCGTCGGCAGTCTCGACGATCTTCAGGCCGCCCGGCACGACGTCAAGGACGCCGAGGTTGGTGATGATCCGGTTCACCACGCCCTTGCCGGTCAGTGGCAGGGTGCATTCGCGCAGGACCTTGCTTTCGCCGGCCTTGTTCTGGTGGTCCATCACCACGATCACACGGCCGACGCCTGCGACCAGGTCCATCGCGCCGCCCATGCCCTTGACCAGCTTGCCGGGGATCATCCAGTTTGCCAGATCGCCGTTTTCCGCAACCTCCATCGCGCCCAGGATCGCCGCCGCGATCTTGCCGCCGCGGATCATGCCGAAGCTGGTGGCGCTGTCGAAATAGGACGTGCGCGACAGTTCGGTGATCGTCTGCTTGCCGGCGTTGATCAGGTCGGGGTCCTCCTCGCCCTCATAGGGGAAGGGGCCCATGCCCAGCATGCCGTTTTCCGACTGCAGTGTAATGTCCTTGTCGCCGACATAGTTCGCCACCAGCGTGGGGATGCCGATCCCCAGGTTCACATACCAGCCGTCCTGCAACTCCTCGGCCGCACGGGCGGCCATCTGGTCGCGGTCCCAACCCTTAGCCATCACGCAGTCTCCTTCTTGCGGGTCGTGGCCTTCTCGATGCGCTTCTCGTGGCTCCCTTGGATCAGGCGGTGCACGTAGATGCCGGGCAGGTGGATGTGGTCGGGGTCGAGGCTGCCGCGCGGGACGATCTCTTCGACCTCGGCAACGCAGACGCGGCCACACATGGCGGCAGGCGGGTTGAAGTTGCGCGCGGTCTTGCGGAAGACAAGGTTGCCGGTGTCGTCGGCCTTCCAGGCCTTGACGATCGACAGGTCGGCCACGATGGCGCGTTCCAGGATATAGTCCTGGCCGTCGAAGTTCTTGACCTCTTTGCCCTCGGCGATGACGGTGCCGACCCCGGTCTTGGTGTAGAAGCCGGGGATGCCGCTGCCGCCCGCGCGCATGCGCTCGGCCAAGGTGCCCTGCGGGTTGAACTCCAGCTCCAGCTCTCCGGACAGGTACTGGCGCATGAACTCGGCATTTTCGCCGACATAGCTGCTCAGCATCTTGCGGATCTGCCGGGTGTCCAGCAGCTTGCCAAGGCCGAAGCCGTCCACGCCGCAGTTGTTGCTGGCGATGGTCAGGTCCTTGGCCCCGCTTTCGACCAGCGCGTCGATCAGAAGCTCGGGGATGCCGCACAGCCCGAACCCCCCCGCCGCGATCGTCATTCCGTCATGCAAAAGCCCGTCCAGAGCTTCCCCCGCATTGGCATAGACCTTCTTCATCGGCCCTCCGTCCCTGAAAATGTCTTGTGTGGGACGAGTTGTCGCCTGCGACCGCCACGGTGTCAATCGCAGCCGGGCCGCCACCCGCGACAGGGTCACACGCGGTCGATCAGGTCCAGCGTATCCAGCGGGATCTGGCTTTCCGACAGCGTCACGCAGTGGCGGGCCTGGCCGCTTTCGATGATCGTGATGCGATAGCTGAGCCGGTCTGGGCATCCGGGGCAGGACACGGCCTCCATCCGCGTCAGCGCCGCCGGCGCGAAGGCCGAGGCCAGCGCCTGGCGCAGATCCGCAGGCTGGCGCTCCAGGTCGATGCGCTTGGGCGGAATCGCGGCGATGCCGCCAAAACCGCCCTCGGTCGCAATTTCGATAATCATTTCCGCCCCCACGACTTGGTGGGAAGCCTAGGATCAGACGGCGATTCCCACAAGCTTCCAAGCACGGCGCAGCAGCAGGACCTGCTGGCTTCCGACGCCGGTCAGACCCGCCGCCGTGCGCAGCGTCTGGTCGGCCCAATCGCTGAAGGTCGCCATCGGGTTGTTCAGTTGCTGGAGCGCCTGGTACCAGATGCGGCCCGGAAGATCCCAGGACCGCCCGCCCAGATAGTTGCAAAACAGGTAGAAGGCGTGGTTCGGGATGCCCGAATTGATGTGCACGCCGCCATTGTCGTCGGTCGTCGTGACGAAGTGATCCATGTGCCAGGGCTGCGGGTCCTGGCCCAGCAGAGGATCGGAATAGGCGGTGCCCGGCGCCTTCATGCTGCGCAGGGCCGTGCCGTTGACCTCGGGGCCCAGGATGCCGCGCCCGACCAGCCAGTCGGCCTGGTGCACCTCTTGTCCCAAGGCGCGTTGCTGGGTCAGGGCGCCGAAGACGTCGGCGATGCTTTCGTTCAGCGCGCCGGATTGGTTTTCATAGATGAGCCCGCCGGAATGCTGGATGACGCCGTGCGCCATTTCGTGCCCGATGACCGACAGTTCGAGGAAGGTCTGGAAGACCTTCCCGTCGCCGGTGCCATAGGCCATCTGGTCGCCGTTCCAGAATGCGTTGTTGTATCCACGCCGGTGCCGCACGGTCGCTATCAGCGGCATGCCGCGCCCGTCCAGGGAATTTCGGCCGTATTCCTCGGCAAAGAGCGAAAACACCTGGCCCGCGCTGTCATAGGCCATGTCGGCGTCGGGGATGCCACTGGGGGGATCGCCCTCGCCCCGGACCAGCCGACCGGGCAAGGCGGCGCGGAACTCGCCGTCGTGGATGCGGCGGTCGGGGCAGCAGAGGTCGGGGTCGGCCTCGGGCAGGGCCGATTCGGGCTGCGCGGGACTGGTATGGGCGGCGCGGTCCTGGCGCAGCAGCTCGTCATGCTTCAGCAGCGTGCGCGCCATCTGCGCGACCTGCGGATCGCCACGCAGCGCCAGCACCCGCAGCATGTAGGGCGGCACGATGCAGGCAATGGGGTTGTGGTGCGAGCAGGAGAGCGACAGGCACATCGGGCGTCCTTTCCGTGAAAGCTTCACCCTACGGTAGCACGGAACACCCGCCCGGCAAGAGGCAGATGTTCACGTTTCATTCGCGTCCGTCAGTCCATCCGCCTGCCGGTTCCCCGGTCGAACAGATGCAGCGCCTGCGGCTGGAAAGACAGGCGCAGCGTGTCGGCGATGCTGCCCTCGGATGGCAGCGTGATGGTCATGCGCTCGCCGCCGGTCTGTCCATGGACCAAGCGCTGCGCGCCCAGTTCCTCGACCGCCTGGACCTGCATCTCGATCGGGCCGTCCGGGGTGACGGACAGGTCCTCGGGACGGATGCCGATCAGGCCGGCCTGGCCTGTGCCGGGCAGGTGCGGAACCGCGCGGCTGTCGATCAGGTTCATGGCAGGGCTGCCGATGAACCCCGCCACAAAGGCCGAGGCCGGGCGGCGATAGACCTCGAGCGGCGTGCCGATCTGCTCGACCCGGCCGCCGTTCAGCACCACCAGCCGGTCCGCCAAGGTCATCGCCTCGAGCTGGTCATGCGTGACATAGAGCGACGTGGTCCGCAGACGCTTCTGCAGATCCTTGATCTCCAGCCGCATGGCGACGCGCAGCTTCGCGTCCAGGTTCGACAGCGGCTCGTCGAACAGGAACGCCGCCGGTTCGCGCACGATGGCGCGTCCCATCGCCACGCGCTGGCGCTGGCCGCCAGACAGGGCGCGCGGCTTGCGGTCGAGAAAAGGGCCGATCTGCAGGATGTCCGATGCGATGCCCACCCGACGCTCGATCTCGGACTTGGGGGTGCCGCGATTCTTCAGGCCATAGGCCAGGTTCTGGCGCACCGACATGTGGGGATAGAGCGCATAGTTCTGGAACACCATCGCGATGTCGCGGTCGGCAGGCTCGATCTCGTTGACGACGCGGTCGCCGATGCGGACCTCGCCCTCGCTGATCGATTCAAGCCCCGCGACCATGCGCAGCAGGGTGGACTTGCCGCAACCCGACGGTCCGACGAGGACGATGAATTCCCCGTCGGCGATGTCGATGTTCACGTCGCCCACGGCGCGGGTGCCGCCGGCATAGATCTTGCCAAGATTGTCCAGGGTGATGGAAGCCACGTCTTATTTCTCCGTCTCGACAAGACCTTTGACGAACAGGCGCTGCATGCCGATGACCACGATCACGGGTGGGATCATCGCCAGCATCGCGGTCGCCATGACCAGGTGCCATTGCGGCAGGCCGTCCACGGCGTCAGCCATGCGCTTGATGCCCGCAACGATGGTGTAATAATCCGAGCTGGTCGTGATCAGCAGCGGCCAGAGATACTGGTTCCAGCCATAGATGAACAGGATCACGAACAGCGCGGCGATGTTGGTGCGCGACAGGGGCAGAAGGATATCGCGGAAGAATTTCATGGGGCCCGCGCCGTCGATGCGGGCGGCCTCGGTCAGCTCGTCCGGGATGGTCAGGAAGACCTGGCGGAACAGGAACGTGGCCGTCGCGCTGGCGATCAGCGGGATCGAGAGGCCGGCATAGCTGTTCAGCATCCCCAGGTCCGCGACAACCTGGAAGGTGGGGACGATCCGCACCTCGACCGGCAGCATCAGCGTGATGAAGATGCACCAGAAGGCCAGCCCCCGCAGCGGAAAGCGGAAATAGACCACGGCGAAGGCCGACAGGACCGAGATGGCGATCTTTCCGATGGCGATGCACAGCGCCATGATCAGGCTGTTCAGCATCATCGTGCCCACAGGCGGGGTGCCGCTGGTGGACAGCCCGCCGCCCAGCATCTGGCTGTAGTTCTCGACCAGGTGGGGGCCGGGCCACATCGGGATCGTCCCCGACATGAAGTCGGTCGGCCCGTGGGTCGAGGCGACGAAGGCCACCCAGACGGGCAGGGCCACGATGCAGATGCCC
Source organism: Paracoccus rhizosphaerae (assembly GCF_026162645.1). GTDB lineage: Bacteria > Pseudomonadota > Alphaproteobacteria > Rhodobacterales > Rhodobacteraceae > Paracoccus > Paracoccus rhizosphaerae. Next base: position 21,030 of record NZ_JAOTBE010000044.1, on the reverse strand, counting down.
AGGATCAGCGTCAGGTGGGCAAGAAGGTTCAGGCCGGGGCGGTTCTCGATCATCAGTATTCGACCTTCTTCTCGACATAGCGGAACTGGATCACCGTCAGGACCAGCACCAGGGCCATCAGCACCACGGACTGCGCGGCCGAGCTGCCCAGGTTCTGGCCCACGAAGCCGTCGAAGTAGACCTTGTAGACCAAGATGTTGGTGGCCTGCGCGGGACCGCCCTCGGTCGTGGCGTCGATCACGCCGAAGGTGTCGAACATGGCATAGACGATGTTCACGACCAGCAGGAAGAACGTGGTCGGCGACAAAAGCGGGAAGGTGATGTCGAAGAACCTCCGCACCGGCCCCGCGCCGTCGATGGCCGCGGCCTCGCGCAGGCTGGCCGGGATCGCCTGAAGGCCAGCCAGAAAGAACAGGAAGTTGTAGCTGATCTGCTTCCAGGCGCTGGCGATGACCACCAGCATCATCGCGTCGCCCTTGTCGCTGATGTGGTTCCAGTCATAGCCCATCTGGTCCAGCATATAGGGCATGATCCCGATGGTCGGGTTGAAGATGAACCACCACAGGATGCCCGCCACCGCCGGCGCCACCGCATAGGGCCAGACCAGCAGCGTCGAATAGACGCGCGCCGACCGGATCATCCGGTCCACCGCAATCGCCAGCAGAAGCGACAGCCCCATCGACAGCACCGTGACCGAGATCGCGAAGACCGCCGTGACCTGCAGCGAGTTCAGGTATTCGGGGCTGTTCCACAACGCGATGAAGTTGTCGAAACCCACGAAGGTCGTGCGGATGCCGAAGGCGTCCTCTCTCAGAAAGCTTTGCCGAACGGCCTGGCCAGCGGGCCACAGGAAGAAGACGAAGGTGATGATCAGCTGTGGTGCCAGCAGCAGCCAGGGCAGAAGCTGATTGCGGAAGATGGTGCGCTTCATCGGGGACCAGGATCCTGGAACGGGAAATGATCGGGGGCCGCGTCAGGCGCGGCCCCCGTCGAGAAGTGCCAGCGGTTACTGGTTCTGGGCCTGGAACTCTTCCAGCAGCGCGTTGCCGCGTTCGACCACGCTGTCCAGCGCGCCCTGGGCGTCCTTGTCGCCTGACATCAGCTGCTCGAATTCCTCGTCGATGATGCCGCGGATCTGGACATAGTTGCCAAAACGCAGACCCTTCGAGTTCTCGGTCGGCTCGTTCAGGGTGATCTGGTTGATGCCGGTATCCGCGCCGGGGTTCTCGGCATAGAAGTCGGCCATCTGGTCGCGCGCCGCGCCGGTGATCGGCAGATAGCCCGAGAAGGACGCCCAATCGGCCTGCACCTCGGGCGACGAGAGATAGTCGAAGAAGGCCGCGGCGGCGGCATATTCCTCGTCCGACTTGCCCGACAGGACCCACAGCGTCGCGCCGCCGATGATCGAGTTCTGCGGCGCACCCTCGACATCGTCGTAATAGGGCAGCATGCCATAGCCGACCTCGAAGTCGGTCGCGTTGGCGATGACGCCCGCGCGGCTGGCCGAGCTGTTCATGATCATCGCGCAGTCCTGCGAATAGAACAGCGGGGGCGCGTTGTCGCCGCCCACCGGGCCGCCATACTTGAAGATGCCCTCGTCGGCCCACCGCTTAAGGTTCTCCCAGTGCTTGACCTGAACGGGTCCGTTCAACGACAGGCGCGCGTCGAGACCGCCGAAGCCGTTCTGCTGGGTGCCGATGGGCTGGTTGTGCCAGGCCGACAGGTTCTCGGTCTGGATCCAGCTGATCCAGCCGGTGGTGAAGCCGCAGCTGGCGGCGTCAGATTCCATGATCTTCTTGCTGAACTCCTCGACCTCGGCCCAGGTCTTGGGGGGCTGTTCGGGGTCGAGGCCGGCGGCTTCGAAGACGTCCTTGTTGTAGTAGAGGATCGGGGTCGAGCTGTTGAACGGCATCGACAGCATGTTGCCTTCGGGATCGGTGTAATAGCCCACGACCTGCGGCAGGAAGGCGGACGGATCGAAGCCCTCGCCATGCTCCTCCATCAGCTGGTGGACAGGGACGATGGCGCCCTCGGCGGCCATCATCGTGCCGGTGCCGACCTCGAAGACCTGCACAATGGTCGGCTGCTGGTTGGCACGGAAGGCGGCGATCGCGGCAGTCATCGTTTCGGGATAGGTGCCCTTGTAGGACGGCTGGACCGCGTACTGGTCCTGGCTGTCGTTGAAGCCCTGGACGATTTCCTCAAGCTTGGCGCCCAGTTCGCCGCCCATGGCGTGCCACCATTCGATGGTCGTCTCGGCCTGAGCCGACCCGAGCGACGCCAGAAGCGCCACCGCGGATGCGGAGCATTTACGGATCATTTTTCGTTTCCTCCCAATGGAGTTGCACTGAATGCACCTCGCCTAGCGGCGATGGGTGACAGGCGCGCAACAGAATTGTGAAGGAACTGTGACAGCGTTTGACCAAGCGGTCAACAATGACGCTAGGTGGCCTTTGCGCCCTTCAGGCGGGCGATCAGGGGCAGGACCGTGGCCTGCAGAAGCGGGTTCAGGACACGCGTCACGATGGGCAGCAGGATCAGCCCCAGGGCCAGTCCGACCAGCCCGTCAAAGAAGGCCGTCGCGACCCAGGCGACCAGACCCGGAGCGAAGGGAACAGCTTCGACGGCAGCCTCGGCCAGGTGGTGGATCGTCTCGTAAGGGGCGTGCCAGCCCAGTTCGTGCAGGCCGTGGACGATGATCTGGCCGCCGACCCAGATCATCGCAGCGGTGCCCACCACCGTCAGCACCGTCAACAGGCGCGGCATCACGTGGACGATGCCCCGGCCAAGCGCCGCGATGGCGCCCTGGCGCTGCGTGGCCAAGTGGACACCCACGTCGTCGGCCTTCACGATCACCGCCACCGCGCCATAGACCGCCACGGTGATCGCGACCGCCACCAGCGCCAGGATCACGGCCTTCATCAGAAGGCCGTCCTGCACGGGGATCGTCGACAGGGCGATGGTCATGATCTCGGCCGAAAGGATGAAGTCGGTCTTGATCGCGCCGGCGACGCGCTCCTCCTCGAGCGAGGCGCCGTCGGTTTCAGGGTGCGTGTGCTTTTCGCTGTCATGGGCGTCTGTGTGGTGGAAAAGATGCGCCACCTTGTGCGCGCCTTCGTAGCACAGGTAGGCACCCCCCAGCATCAGCAGAGGAGAGATTAGCCAGGGCGCAAAGGCCGACAGCAGCAGCGCGACCGGCAGCAGGATCACCAGCTTGTTGAAGATGGACCCGCGGGCGATCTTCCAGACGATGGGCAGTTCACGGTCGGCATTGAAGCCATGGACGTATTTCGGCGTGACCGCCGCGTCGTCGATGACCGCGCCCGCAGCCTTGGCCCCGGCCTTGGCGGCCTGGCCCGCCACGTCGTCGATCGATGCCGCTGCCACCTTTGAAATGGTGGCCACGTCGTCCAAAAGCGCGATCAGGCCGCTCATCATCGTCCTCCGACTGGTTCCGGTGCCCGTGGGGCTTCCCGCCCATCAGCACCTCGAAACGCGCTCATGGCAAGCGGGTTCGCCGGAAAATCAGGGATTGGACACACGACGGCCCGCGCATTGCTGCGCGGGCCACAGGCTGCCCTATCGGGGGAACAGGCAGCCCCCTGCCTGTCGCAAGCTTACGACGCCGGCAGAAGCACGGTATCGATGACGTGGATCACGCCGTTCGACTGATCCACGTCGGGAATGTTGACGGTGGCGACGTTGCCATTCTCGTCGGTGATCTGAAGGGCGTTGGTCGTGGGGTCGATCGACGCCGTCAGCGTGCATCCGCCGACGGTCTCGAGCGCAGCGGTGCCGCCGCCCTGCTGCACCATCTGCCCGACGGCGGGCGAGAACGCCTCGGTCGGGACCACGTGGCAGGTGAGGATGGTCTGCAGCGTCTGCAGGTTCTCGGGCATGAGCAGGTCCTCGACCGTGCCTTCGGGCAGCTTGGCGAAAGCCGCGTCGGTTGGCGCGAAGACAGTGAACGGACCGGGACCCGAGAGCGTCTCGGCAAGGCCCGCGGCCTGCACGGCGGCGACCAGCGTGGTGTGGTCGGCCGAGTTCGCGGCATTCTCGACGATGTTGCGCTCGGGAAGCATCTCTGCTCCTCCGACCATGGTGTTCTGGGCAAAGGCGGGGACGGACAGGGCCATCGTCGCGGCGACAAGGCCGGCGCCGAGCTTGGTGATGCTGGTGTTCATGATACTCCTCCGGGTTGCCTGGGGCGTCTGGCGCCCTCTGCCCACAGACACGGGCAAAAGGCGCAAGAGTTGCGCGCCAGCCGCCGGATCAGGCTTTCACAACCGCGTGAGATCGGCCACCGCGACCACCGGCCCCGTCGCCTGGCCGGTGGGAGATCCGCCCTCGGGCTCGTCCGACAGGGCGATGCTGACCTGGGACGAGGGGGCCATCCCTTCGGGCAGGGTCATCCGCATCTCTCCGTTGCGAGGCATCACCCCCAGCGAGACTGCGGCGCCGTCGCCACCGATCCACCAGACCTCCCAGTCGCGCCCCTCGGCGGCGGGACCGCTTTGCAGCGCCAGCCGCATCTCTCGGCCCTCGATGCGTGCGTCGACGCGCAGGTCGGTGTCCTGCGCGACCAGTTCGGCGCCGTATCGCGGGGCCGAAGGCGCGTCCTGCCCCGGCAGCCACAGGAACGCGGCGACGGCGGCCACGGCCAGCAGGCCGGACAATGCGCCGATCGGGCGGCGCCACCAGGGCGCCCGTTCCAGCGGGTCGTTCTCCAGCGGGGGCAGGGCGTGCCCCAGCCGCTGGCGGATGCCCTGGCGGGCGCGGGCCGGGGCCATCACCGGGGTCAGGCGGTCGGCCAGGCCGGCCAGCCGTTCCTGCCAGTCGCGGACAGCCTGCGCAAAGGCGGGATCGGTGGACAGCCGGTCGACCGCCGCCTGCGCCTCGGCCCCCTCCAGAAGCCCGAGCGCCAGTTCCGCGGCAAGGGCCTCGTCCTCCTCCAAGGGCGTCAGTTGGACCTCGTCGTTCATTGGGTAACACAGTCCTTCAGGCGCAGCAGGCTTCGGCGCAACCAGCTGCGGACGGTGTTGATCGGCAGGCCTTCCCGCTCGGCCAGGTCGGCATAAGTCACGCCCTCCAGATAGACCGCCCGCACGGCCCCGGCCTGCGGTCCGGCCAGCTGCGCCAGGCATTCGTGCAGCATCCGCCGTTCCTGCGCCATGATCGTCGCCGATTCGGGGCTGGGCTCATCCGAGGGGACGGCGGCTGCCGCATCCTCGGGCGCCGTCACCGGCCGCGAAGCCCGCGCCCGCAGCCGGTCGATGGCGCGGTTGCGCGCGATCGTGATCAGCCAGGTCATCGGCGACAGCCCATTCGAGGCATAGCGGGCGGCCCCCTGCCAGATGCGGATATAGACCTCCTGCAGGGTCTCCTCGGCCTCGGGGCGGTCCTTGAGGACCGACAGGCAGATCGCGTGCAGCTTGGCCGAGGTCGCGTCATAGAGCGCATCGAAGGCCGCCCGGTCGCCCAGGGCCACGCGCGCGATCAGGCCTTCAAGCTCGGTTCGGCGTGCATCGGTCACGGGCAGGACGTCCTTGATGTCGGTTCGCGCCACCTTAGAAAGCCCGTCTTCGGGCGTCAACGCGGCCGCGCCTTGCGCCTGTCCCGCGAATGCGCGAACAATGCGCCGATAAGCTGGAAAGGGCCGGACCGATGCTGGACATGAACGCCAAACCCACGGAAGAGATCGACCTGCGCGAGGTGTTCGGTCTGGACAGCGACATGAAGGTGAAGGGCTTCGCCGAACGCACCGAGCGCGTGCCCGTCATCGACAGCACCTACAAGTTCGACCCTGACACCACGATGGCGATCCTGGCGGGCTTTGCCTATAACCGCCGCGTGATGATCCAAGGCTATCACGGCACCGGCAAGTCCACCCATATCGAGCAGGTGGCCGCGCGGCTGAACTGGCCCTGCGTGCGGGTGAACCTGGACAGCCATGTCAGCCGGATCGACCTGATCGGCAAGGACGCGATCAAGCTGGTCGACGGCAAGCAAGTCACGGTCTTCCACGAAGGCATCCTGCCCTGGGCGCTGAGGAACCCGACCGCCATCGTCTTCGACGAATATGACGCCGGCCGCGCCGACGTGATGTTCGTGATCCAGCGCGTGCTGGAGGCCGAGGGCAAACTGACCCTGTTGGACCAGAACGAGGTGATTTCCCCGAACCCGTTCTTCCGCCTGTTCGCCACCGCCAACACGGTGGGCCTTGGGGACACGACGGGCCTCTATCACGGCACGCAGCAGATCAACCAGGGCCAGATGGACCGCTGGTCGCTGGTCGCCACGCTGAACTATCTGTCCCACGACGCCGAGGCGGCCATCGTCCTGGCCAAGGTGCCGCACTACAACACCGAAAAGGGCCGAAAGACCATCGGGCAGATGGTGACGCTGGCCGACCTGACGCGCACCGCCTTCATGCAGGGCGACCTGTCGACGGTCATGTCGCCGCGCACGGTGATTTCCTGGGCGCAGAACGCCCGGATCTTCGACAACGTGGGCTATGCCTTCCGCCTGACATTCCTGAACAAGTGCGACGAGCTGGAGCGCCAGGTCGTAGCCGAGTTCTATCAGCGCCTGTTCGACGAGGAACTGCCGGAAAGCGCCGCGGCGGCCGCAAAAGCTTAGAATGCAACCAATGGCGTAGTCGTCACGACTGCACGAGGCTAGTGTGACCTGTGTTACCTCACAGGAGTATTTTCATGAGCGATTCTCAACTCACGCCTCCGGCCGCACCGGCCGCCGCTCCGACCCCCGTCGCGGGAATTTTCGCTGTTTTGTTCGGCGTGATCAGCCTTGTATTCCTCGCGCCGATCTTTGCGCCGCTCGGCCTGTTGTTCAGCTTCTTTGCCTTCCGTCGCCAGCAGACGGTCTGGGCGGTGATTGGACTCGTGTCGTCGATCATTGGCCTGCTGACCTCGCCGATGATGTGGCTTATTCTCGGCGGCTCGGCCCTCGCCACGCTATAACCGACGCCTCTGGCCTTCGATCATTGGCCAGAGGCGAATTACCGGAAGACGTCTCGGATTGCGCCGCTAGGATCACCCCTTCGGCGCGTCCTTCAGAAGGTTGGCCCAGAAGGTCAGCTCTTCCAGCGTCGCCTTCAGCGAGCCTTTCAGGTGACCCTCGATCTCGGACATGGGGGCGTCCTCGCCCAGGGGCGAGACCTTGAAAAAGTCGGCCGCGCCGATGTGGATGGCGTTGCGCAGCGGCACCATCTGAAGCTCGACCGCGATCAGGCGCAGCTGTTCCAGTGCGCGGGCGCCGCCCATGCTGCCATAGGCCAGCGCCGCCATCGGCTTGCGGTTCCATTCCTTGTAGGCCTGGTCCAGCGCGTTCTTCAGCGCGCCGGTGATCGAGTGGTTGTATTCGGCGACCACGAACAGGAACCCGTCAAAGCCTGCCAGCTTCTGTTGCCACGCGACCGCGCGCGGGTCCTGCGATTCGACCCACAGGTTCGACGCGGCCTCGTCGAAGAAGGGCAGGTCCTGTTCGCGCAGGTCCAGAAGCTCGAAGTCGAGGTCCGGGTGGCCTTCGGCCTGCGACATCAGCCACTGGGTGGGCTTGTCGGCGAAGCGTACCTGGCGGGTCGAACTGATGATCACGGCGATGCGGGGATTGGGCATGTGAACCTCGGACAAAGGAATGCGGTGCGACCGGATTAACACGCGCCCCTTTGCTGCGGTTCAGTTTCCGCCTGCGCATCCGCGCACAGCCGCCCTGCGCCAGCGGCGGCCCCCTCTTGTCTGGCGCGCCGGGTGGTGTTCTATGTGGAGCATGAAAAAGTCCGACAACCCCGCCGATCCGTTCAAGAAGGCCCTTGGCGAGGCCACGCGCGCCCTGGCCGACGAACGAGAGCTGAACGTGACCTTCAGCGCCGATCCCGCCGGGGTTGCTGGCGACACGATGCGCCTGCCGCAGATCAGCCGCCGCATGGGCCGTGACGAGGTTCTGCTGGCACGCGGCACCGCCGACGCGCTGGCGATGCGGATGCGGCATCACGACGCGGGCCTGCACGCGCGCTATGCGCCCGCGGGTCCGATGGCCAGGGAGCTTTACGAGGCGATGGAGACGGCGCGCTGCGAGGCGTTGGGGGCGCGCGACATGCCGGGCGCGCTGTCCAATATCGACGTCAAGATCGGCGCCGAGGCCGACAAGAAGGGCTATGCGCAGATCAAGGCGGCCTCTGACGCGCCCCTCTCGGTTGCGGCGGGATACATCCTGCGGCAGGCGGCGACGGGGCGGGCCCTGCCGCCGGGCGCCCAGCACGTGGCCGACCTGTGGCGGCCCTTCGTCGAAAGCCAGGCCGCGGGGGCGCTGGCGGATGTGAATGCCGCGCTGGCCGATCAGGCCGAATTCGCGCGCCTGTCACGGCGGATCATCACCGAACTGGGCTATGGCGACCAGCTGGGCGAGGACCCCGACGAGCCCGAGGAGGACGACGCCGACGAAAACGCCGAGCAGGAGGAGGAGGCCGGCGACAACCAGTCCCGCGACCAGGACGAGAGCGAGGATAGCGAGGCCAGTCCCGAGCGCAGCCAAGAGCAGACCCAGGACGAGCGCCAGGCCCAGGTCACCATGGACGACGCCTCGGAGGACGAGATGGGTGACGAGGCCGAGATGCCCGACACCGAGACGCCCCCGGACCAGCCGCCGCCCGTCAGCGAGGCCAGCCCCGACTACAAGGTCTTCGCCCAGACCTGGGACGAGGAGATCCGCGCCGAGGATCTGGCCGACCCCGCCGAGCTGGAGCGCCTGCGTACCTATCTCGACAAGCAGCTGGAGCCCCTGCGCGGCGCCGTCAGCCGTCTGGCCAACAAGCTGCAGCGCCGCCTGCAGGCGCAGCAGAACCGCAGCTGGGAGTTCGACAAGGAGGAGGGCGTTCTGGACGCCGGCCGTCTGGCGCGCGTCGTGGCCAACCCGACGACGCCCCTGTCCTTCAAGGTCGAGAAGGACACCGAATTCCGCGACACGGTGGTGACGCTGCTGATCGACAACTCGGGCTCGATGCGCGGGCGGCCGATCAGCATCGCAGCCATCTGCGCCGACGTGCTGGCGCGCACGCTGGAGCGGTGCAACGTCAAGGTCGAGATCCTGGGCTTCACCACCCGCGCCTGGAAGGGCGGGCAGTCGCGCGAGGCCTGGCTGGCCGCCGGGCGCCCCGCGCAGCCAGGCCGCCTGAACGATCTGCGCCACATCATCTACAAGCCCGCCGACGCGCCCTGGCGGCGCGTGCGCCCGAACCTGGGGCTGATGATGAAGGAAGGGCTGCTGAAGGAAAACATCGACGGCGAGGCGCTTGAATGGGCGCACAAGCGCTTGGCTCGGCGGGCCGAGGCGCGCAAGATCCTGATGGTGATCTCGGACGGCGCGCCGGTCGATGATTCGACGCTGTCGGTGAACCCGGCGAATTTCCTGGAACGGCATCTTCGCGACGTGATCGCCATGGTCGAAAAGCGCCGCGCCGTGGAACTGCTGGCAATCGGCATCGGTCATGACGTCACGCGGTATTATGAACGCGCGGTCACGATCACCGATGCCGAGCAGCTGGCGGGCGCGATCACGGAACAGCTGGCGGCGCTGTTCGACAGCGATCCGCGCAAGCGCGCGCGGGTTCTGGGGATGGCGGCGATGCGCCGCGCCTGAGCGGCAGCGCCGGGGGCCAGCCCCCGGACCCCCGGGATATTTGCGGACCAATGCAGGGCCGATCAGCCGTGCTCCTCGGCCGCTGTCTCGACAAGTGCACGGTTGAGCGTGCGCAGGGCGTCGATGTGGTAGAGGGTACCGATGATCGGACACTGACCCTGGGCGTCCGGAGGCCCCACCACCGGCAGGAAGGCGGCGCTGCCATCCTCGAAGGCGCGGAGCGCCTCGGCCAGGGTCGAGGTGTGCGCAAGTGTCGTTCCGGCCTCGGCAAGGTTCCGGACGAGGTCGGGAGCGGGTGCGCCGGGCGCATCGAGGGGGCGTATCACCGGCGTGATCCTCAGCTGGCGGGGCAGCCAGACCTGCGGCCCCTCGGCCATGTGGATGCCCCGGCGTTCAAGCTGCGTCAGAAAGAAGGACCGCTTGACCAGCCGCGATGCCAGCGCCGAACTGAGCGAGACCGACGTCATCACCGCAATGCCGGTCTGCCAGTCGCCCGTCATCTCGAACACGATCAGCGCGGTCGAAATGGGGGCGCCGAGGACGGCCGCGCCGACCGCGCCCATGCCGGCAAAGGCATAGACGTTCACGCTGCCTGAATATTGCGGCACCAAGGCCGTCGCGACGATCCCGAAGGCCAGCCCGGTCAGCGACCCCATGACCAGCGCGGGAGAGAAGACGCCGCCGCCCATCCGCCCGCCGAGGGTGATCGCCACCGCCAGCGCCTTGACAACCGCCAGCAGGATCGCCTGCGCGAAACCGATCTGGCCCGACAGGGCGGCGGCAGTGGTCTGGTAGCCCACGCCGATGATGTGCGGGAAGGGGATCGCGATGATGCCGAGCGCCAGCCCCGCCATCGCGGGCCGCAGGTAGCGGGGCCAACCAAGGCGCGCCACGACGCTATTGCCAATATTGTCCGCGCGGAAGATCGCGCCCATCAGCGCCGCCGCAACGAGGGCCGAGACGAGGCCGAGCGCCATGAAGGCCGGCAGCTCGACATAGAAGGCCAGGTCCAGGGTCGATGGCAGCGTGAATTCGGTCAGGCCGCCGAACTGCAGGCGGTTGATCACGGTGCCAGCGACGGCGGCGATGGCGATGGGCCCGAAGGCGTGGACGGCGAAGTGGCGCAGCACGACCTCGTGCGCGAAAAGTGCGCCGGCGATGGGTGCGTTGAAGCTGGCGGCGACGGCGCCGGCCACGGCGCAGCCCAGCAACTCGCGCCCGGCGACGGGGCCGAGGTCGAGGCGGCGGGCCACGAAGGTGGAGACGACGCCCGCCAGATGCACGACCGGCCCCTCTCGGCCGGAACTGCCGCCGGTGCCAAGCGTGATCAGCGATGCCGCGGCGGAAGCAAGCCCCTCGCGCGTCTCGACCCGGCCGCCGTCCAGCGCCGCGCCCTCGATCACGTCGGACACGGCGCGGACGCGGCCGTCAGGCGTGAGGCGGTCGAGGATCAAGCCAACGGCCAGCCCGCCCGCGACCGGGACCGTCATCACCCATAACCACGGCAGATCGCCTGCGGCACTTGCCAGCGTCACGTCATCGGCGCCATAGATCGCGCGCTGCAGCGCCGCAATGCCAAGCCGGAAGCCCAGGGCGGCGAAACCTGCCGCGATGCCGATGACCAGCGCCAGCAGCCAGAACTGCACCTGGTCGGGGCCGCGCTGGCGCATCAGGCGCAGCCCGTGGCGCATGCGGCCGAGGGTGCCCTTGCCGGGCGCGCGGGGGGTGGGATCGGACATGTGACGAACGGGGGCTGCTTGCCCGGAAGCCCATCACAGATCGGCGGCCGCGTCCAGCATTGCGGGCACCGTCGACCGCAGAAGCGCCATCCCGCCGGGGCGCCAGCCGGCCAGCATCAGGCCGCTGCAATCCGGCACCCGCAGGCCCGAGGGGTCGGCGCGGGGCGGCGGCGGATGCGGGCTGTCGACCAGGGCCAGCAGGTCGTGCCGGTCAAGGATGAGGTCGCTGCAGTTCAGCGACGGCGGCGGCGCGGGATGGTCCAGCAGAAGGACCAGCGCGCGGGCCAGGTCGTCCGCGTGAACCTCGGTCGCGACGCGGGGTTCGACGGGACGCCCGGCGATGTGATCCGCAAAGAGGCCCCGCCACTTGTTCGCGGGCCCCGGTCCATAGACGCCTGTCGCGCGCAGGGCGCAGGTGGCGAGGCCGTGCGGCCTCAGTGCGGCCAAGTGGGCCTCGGCCTGGGCCTTGACCTCTCCGTAGAGGCTGGTGGGCGCGGGTGGCAGGCCGTCGGCCAGACGGGTGCCGGCGGGATAGCCGTCATGGACCGCGCGCGACGACAGGAAGAGGATGCGCCCCACCCCCTGATCCGCCGCCTGGTCGAAAAGGCTGCGGGTGCCGTCGAGGTTGGCGCGCACGAAGCCCGGCGGGTCGTCGCCCTCGCCACCGCGATAGCGGCCAGGGGCATGGGCGAAGGCGCAATGGATCAGCGCGTCGTGGCGCTTTAGCGGCGCTGGCTGGCCCAGCTGCCAGCCATGCGCCCGGTCCAGCGGCGTGACGCGGTGCCCCGCCCGCAGCAGCGCCGCCCGGACGAAGCCGCCGACGATGCCGCTGGCGCCGGTCAGCGCCACCCGCATCAGCTGGCAGGTCCGGGCAGCGACGACAGGTCCGGCACGGGGCGGCCCGCGGCGATGGTGCGCCACAGCTCGATCAGCGGGCGCAGGCGGTCGGTCTTGTCATGGTCCTGCCATGGCTTTTCGTACTGGAAGTGCAGAATGCGGATGTCGTTCCAGCTCCACAGCTCCGGCATCTTGTACCAGACGTATTGCAGCAGGTTGTGGTTGACCGACAGGCCGTGCCAGTCCGGGAAGAAGTCCTGCAGGAAGGACTGGTCGGTGCGCCGCCAGAAGATGCCGGGCCGGTCCAGATGCGCCAGCATCGCGTCGAAAGTCGCCAGATCCGGCCGGGCCGTGAAGACGCCCGAGTTCATGCGATGGAACCCGTCCAGCCCGTCATAGACATTCGGCGCGGCGCAGAACTCGGGCATGTCGAACAGCTTGTCCACCGGCCGAAGGACGATGGCGTCGGCGTCGATGAAGACGCAGCGGTCATAGTCCAGCTGCCACAGCCGCAACTTGACGAAATTGTCCAGGGGCGTGTGGAAGTCGGGTTTTCCCCCACGGGTGAAGGCCGCCCGCGCATGCAGGGCGTCGCGCGCATGGGCCCGGTCGAATTCTTGCGAGGTCGGCAGAAGGTCCGCCCCGATCAGCCGCGCGTCAAGCTGTCGCAGCCGGTCCAGGTGGTCGGGTGCCAAACCGCGATGCATCACCACCAGATCCGCCGGGGTGCCGGTCAGCCGCAGCGACCTCAGCAGGGCCTCGGCGCCGGGAAGATAGTCGGGATTGCTGACCAGCGTGACAAAGGCGCGGTCGGCGCGCCGGGGCCTCTCGGCCTGCAAACCTTGGGGCTGGCGGGCTTGCGGGGTGGAGGGGGCGTCCATGCGTTGATCCTGATCAGTGACGTTCGGCGGTCGGTGCGGGCACGACCCGCAGCCGTTGCATGACAGACCGGGACGCCTGTTGCCAAGCCTTTTACGGTCAGGGGGTTGCATCACGTGCAGGGCATCGCCGGCCGGAACTAACGCGACCTGGCCCACGTTTTTGCCCTGAACCACCTCCGAGGTACACCATGTCCCACAATCACGAACCCGAACGCGCCGCCCCCCGCCACAAACCCGCGATCATCGCCATCATCGTGGCGCTGGCCGTCGCGCTGGTGGCGTTCCTGATCTTCACGCCTGGCGCAGACGAGGTCGACGACGGCATCGTCATGACCGAACCGCCGGGCGATCTACCGGTCACCGACGCGGAGGGAACGACCTTGGGTGAGGGCGATCCCGTGACATCCGATGCCGAAACCCCTGCCGCCGCCAATCCGGGACCTGTGGGCGCAGAAGATTTGCCCGCCGGTGCAACGCCGTTCGAGCCCGGCTCGCCCGAAGGCCCGGTCGATGAGGTACTGCCGGAAGCCGCGCCTGCCAATTGATCCCGCCGTGGGCCGCCCCGGCCCGCTGACGTAACCGTGACCAGTCAGATCCGATGACATTCCTTCACGCCTTTGAGATAAGGTCGCCCAAGGACGCGGAACGCGCATCCGGTGACAACACGGGACTGGAAGGACGGGGCAGGGATGAAGGTTTTGGTCAGGTTGCTGCTGGCGCTGGCAGTGATGGGTCTTGCGGTGTCTTGCGCGCGGACACCGCCGCGCGGGCCCGGCGGCTATGGCGGATATCAGGCGGCCCCAGGTCCTGGGGCCAATCCCCAACTGGGCGACCGCAAGCCGCATACCTGGACGAACGGCGCCCCCTACGGCCACGCTGTCCACGGCATCGACATCTCGCGCTGGCAGGGCGACATCGACTGGAACCGCGTGCGGAGCGCCGGGATCAGTTTCGCCTTCATCAAGGCGACCGAGGGCGGCGACCACTCGGACCCGAACTTCCGCCGCTACTGGTACGAGGCCGCGCAGGCCCGCATCCCGCGGGGCGCCTATCACTTCTATTACTTCTGCCGGTCGGGGGCTGAGAATGCCTATTGGTACATCCGCAACGTCCCGCGTGAGGCAGGATCCCTGCCGCCGGTGCTGGACATGGAGTGGTCCAATTCGCGCAACTGTCCCCGCCGGCCCCCGGCCGCCGAGGTCCTGCGAGAGGCCGAGGTCTTCCTGCAACTGGTCGGCCGGCACTATGGCCAGCGCCCGATCATCTACACGACCGTCGATTTCTACCGCGAGAACCAGATGGGTCGCCTGAACGCCGAATTCTGGCTGCGCTCTGTCGCGGATCATCCCAGCCGGACCTATCCGGGTCAGCGTTGGGCCTTCTGGCAATATACCGGCACCGGGATCGTCCCCGGCATCCAGGGCGACACCGACCTGAACGCCTTCGCCGGTTCCGCAGCGGATTGGGCAGGATGGTTGCAGAGACGTCTGGTACGGTAACCTCTCACCGGTGGCTGCGGGTCGAGTTCGGGACGCTCTATATCGGGGCGCCCCTGGCCATCGCCCTGTTCCTGCCGCCTGGAGAGCTGTTTACCGCCCTGGCCCTCTTCAGCGTCGCGGGGCTGGCCCTGCTGTGGTTCACGGGCGGCTTCCGCTGGCGCAACCTCGTACGCGGCTGGAGCCGGATCCCCTGGGTCGAGGTCTTGGGCATCGCGCTGGCGACGCTTGTGTCGGGCGTCGTGATCCTTGCCTTTGCTGCCCCCGAGGATCTGTTTTCCCTGCTGCGCAACCGCCCCGAGTTCCTGCCCGTCATCTGGGGATTCTACCCGCTTCTGTCAGCCCTGCCGCAGGAACTGATCTTCCGGCCGCTGTTCTTCCATCGCTACGGCGCGATCCTGCCGCAGGGGCAGGCGGCCATCGTCCTCAACGCCGCGATCTTCGCCTTCGCCCACCTGATGTACTGGTCCTGGATCGTCGCGATCATGACCTTCGTCGGCGGGCTGATCTTCGCGCGCGCCTATCTGCGCCACGGTCTGCCGTCGGCCTGGCTGCTGCATGCCGTTGCTGGCAACGTCCTCTTCACCGTGGGCATGGGCGTCTATTTCTATACCGGCAACGTGGTGCGTCCCTTCTGAGCGCCCCCTTGAGAGGTTGACTTCCCGCCCGTCCCGCGCTTTGTGCGGGGGCTGAACAAATGGGGACTGATCATGCACGCCTATCGCAGCCATACCTGCGGCGATCTGAAAGCCGCCAATGCCGGTGAAACCGTCCGCCTGTCGGGCTGGGTGCACCGCGTTCGCGACCACGGGGGCGTGCTGTTCGTCGACCTGCGCGACCATTACGGCATGACGCAGGTGCTGGCCGACAGCGACAGCCCGGCCTTCGCCACGATGGACAAGCTGCGGGCCGAAACCGTGATCCGCATCGACGGCCGCGTCAAGCTGCGCGACGCCTCGCTGGTCAACCCCAAGCTGCCCACGGGCGAGATCGAGGTCTATGCGACCGAGATCGAGGTGTTGGGCCCCGCGGACGAACTGCCCCTGCCGGTCTTCGGAGATCAGGATTACCCCGAGGAAACGCGCCTGGCCTATCGCTTCCTGGACCTGCGCCGCGACAGCCTGCACAACAACATCATGCTGCGGAGCCAGGTGATCCGCTCGATCCGCAACCGCATGTGGGACCGGGGCTTTACCGAGTTCCAGACGCCGATCATCACGGCCTCGTCTCCCGAAGGGGCGCGCGACTTTCTGGTACCCTCGCGCCTTCATCCGGGCAAGTTCTATGCCCTGCCGCAGGCGCCCCAGCAGTTCAAGCAGCTGATCATGGTCGCGGGCTTCGACAAGTATTTCCAGATCGCCCCCTGCTTCCGCGACGAGGACCCGCGCGCCGACCGCAGTCCCACCGACTTCTACCAGCTGGACCTCGAGATGTCCTTCGTCCGGCAGGAAGACGTCTTCGCCGCGATCCAGCCGGTGATCCAGGGCCTCTTCGAGGAATTCGGCGGTGGCCGCCGGGTCGATACCGACTGGCCGCTGATCCCCTATGCCGAAAGCCTCTTGAAATACGGCACCGACAAGCCCGACCTGCGCAACCCGATCGAGATGCAGGTTGTCAGCGAGCATTTCCGCGGTTCGGGCTTCGGCATCTTCGCCAAGCTTCTGGAGCAGGACGGAACCGAAGTCCGCGCCATCCCCGCGCCGACCGGCGGCAGCCGCAAGTTCGCCGACCGCGTGAACGCCTTCGCCCAACAGCAGGGTCTGCCCGGCATGGGCTATATCTTCTGGCGGAAGGCCGAGGACGGAACGACCGAGGCCGCAGGACCCATTGCCAAGGCCCTGGGCCCCGAAAAGACCGAGGCGATCCGCCAACAGCTGGGCTTGGCCGAGGGCGACGCGGCCTTCTTCCTGGGCGGCCGTCCTGACCAGTTCGAGGCCGTCGCGGGTCGCGCGCGGACCGAGATCGGCCGAGAGCTGGGCCTGATCGACGAGAACCAGTTCAGGTTCGCCTGGATCGTCGACTTCCCGATGTACGAGAAGACTGACGAGGGCAAGATCGACTTCAGCCACAACCCGTTCTCGATGCCGCAGGGCGGGATGGAGGCGCTGGAGGGTGACCCGCTGAAGGTGCTGGGATACCAGTACGACCTGGCCTGCAACGGCTATGAACTGATCAGCGGCGCGATCCGCAACCACAAGCCCGAGATCATGTTCAAGGCCTTCGAGATCGCCGGCTATCCGGCCTCCGAGGTCGAGAAGCGGTTCGGCGGCATGGTCAAGGCCTTCCGCTATGGCGCCCCCCCGCATGGTGGCTGCGCAGCCGGCATCGACCGCATCGTGATGCTGCTGGCGGACGAGCAGAACATCCGCGAGGTCATCATGTTCCCGATGAACCAGCGCGCCGAGGACCTGATGATGGGCGCCCCCTCCGAGCCCACGAACGAGCAGATGCGCGAACTGCGCCTGCGCGCGTTGCCGAAAGAGTGACCTGACAAGGCCCGCGGCCCCGTGCATGATGCTGCCACGCAGACATGCCACGGGGACGCATGCCGATACCCTATGACCAATTGGCCGCGATCAGGCTTGGATTCGGTCTGGCGCCGGGGCAGGTGCCGCCGGGCGACCCGGTCGCCGTCGCAGCGTCGGTCGCGCGGGCCGCGCCCGACCCCAACGGCATCACGCTGGCGCGCCTGCGCGAATGGCAGACGACCGGCACCCGCCTGACCCAGGCCGCGCGCAAGGGCGGCGAGGGCGCTGTCAGGGCCAACCGCGACCACCGCAGGCTTCTTCGCACAATCAGCCAAAGCGAGGTCCTGACCCGCTTCGCGCGGGGGGTCGACGACCCCTCGGGCTTTGGCGAACGGCTGGTCTGGTTCTGGGCGGACCATTTCACGGTCACGGGCGGGACGCTCTATCTTGACCTGATGATGGCGTCGCTTGTGCAGGACGCGATCCGGCCGCACCTGGCGGGCCGCTTTGCCGACATGATGTTCGCGGCCGAGGCCCATCCCGCGATGCTGCGCTATCTGGACCAGGGGCGATCGGTGGGTCCGAACTCGGTGGCGGCGCGGCGCAATCCAGCGCGGGCAGGGGGCCTGAACGAGAACCTGGCCCGTGAGATGATCGAGCTGCACAGCCTGGGCGTCGGGGCCGATTATACGCAGCGCGATGTCGAGGAACTGGCCGCGCTTTTGACCGGCCTCAGCTATCGCCCGAACCGGCCGGGCGTCTTTCAGCCCAAGCTGGCCGAACCGGGCCCCGAGGATGTGCTGGGGCACAGCTATGGCAGCCACAAGGCGACCGGCAACCTTGCCGACATCCGCGCCGTCATCGAGGATCTGGCGACGCACGAGGCGACGGGCCGGCACATCGCGCGGAAGATGGCGGTGCATTTCGTGGCCGACGATCCTCCGCAGGGACTGGTCGACCGCCTGGCCGGCGTCTTTACCGACACGCGGGGCGATCTGGCGGCGATGAACCTTGCGCTGGCCAGCGCACCCGAGCTGGAACGGCACTTCCGCCAGAAGCTGCGCCAGCCGTTCGAGTTCCTGGTCGCCGGTCTTCGCGCCCTGGGCCTGAGCGGCCAGCAGGTCGCCGCGCTGAAGCCGCGCGATCTGAACGGGCGACTGCTGCACCCGATGGCCGTGATGGGCCAGCCCTGGGGTGCGCCAGACGGCCCCGACGGCTGGCCCGAGGCCGCCGAGGTGTGGGGCAGCCCACAGGGGATCGCCATGCGCATCAACTGGGCGCTGACCCACGCCGCGGGTCTTGCGGGCGACCTGCCGGACCCGCGCGAGCTGATGGACAATGCCCTCGGCACCACGGCGTCCGAGGCGGTGGCCTGGGCCGTGCCACGCGCGGAAAGCCGGGCCGAGGGCGTCGCGCTGGTCCTGGCCTCGGCGGACTTCAACCGGAGATGACGCCATGCTGAGCCGCCGCCTGTTCCTTCAAGCCTCGGCCATGGCCGGCTGCTCGGCCGCAGCGCATCCGCTGCTGTCAAGCGCCGCTTTCGCCAGCGCGCCGGGCGACAACCGGCTGGTCGTGATCATCCTTCGCGGCGCGATGGACGGGATCGACGCGTTCCAACCCTATGGCGACCCCGACCTGCGGGCGCTGCGCAGCACGCTGTCGCTGGGGCCGGATCACGGGGCGACCGACCTGGACGGGTTCTTCGGGCTTCATCCCGGCCTCGCTGCGCTGCTGCCGCTGTGGCAGGCCGGCCAGATGACGTTCGCACCGGCCGTCTCGACCCCCTATCGCGACAAGCGCAGCCATTTCGACGGGCAGAACATGCTCGAGGCCGGGACCGGCACCGACCTAGACCCGGCCGACCAGCAGGATGGCTGGCTGAACCGCCTGCTGCAGCTGATGCCCGGGCAGGCGTCCGAGACCGCCTATTCCGTCGGCGCCGAGCGGATGCGCATCCTTCGCGGTCCGGCGCCCGCGAAGAGCTGGAGCCCGGACGCGGTCCTGAACCTCAGCCCGCAGGCCGAATGGCTTCTGTCGCGGATCTATTACGACGACCCGCTGTTCCGCGACGCCAGCGCGCAGGCGCTGGAGATCGTCGCCAGCCTGTCGCCGCCGCAGCCGGGCAAGAACCCCGAGCCCGAGCATCTGGAGCTTGCCCGCTTCGCCGCCGACCGCCTGAACAAAGAAACGCGGATCGCAACCTTTTCCCTGCCGGGTTGGGACACCCATGCGGGGCAGGCGGGCGTGCTGCACCGCCCGCTGGCGCGCCTGGCCGAGACGATCCTGACCCTGCGGTCCGAGCTTGGCCGCAACTGGGACCACACAACATTAATGGCGATGACCGAATTCGGCCGCACCGCCCGGGAAAACGGCTCGGCCGGGACGGACCACGGCACGGGTGGTGCGATGCTGGTCGTCGGCGGCGCCGTGCGCGGCGGGCGGGTGCTGGGCGGTTGGCCGGGCCTCAGCGACGGCGACCTCTATGCCGGGCGCGACCTGATGCCCACCCGAGACATCAGGGCCTATGCGGCCTGGGCGATGCACGGCAAGTTCGGGATCCCCCGCGACCGGCTGGAACGCGCGGTCTTCCCCGGTCTCGACATGGGCCCCGACCCGCGCCTTCTGGCCTAGTTCTGCGGCTCCGGCGTCTGGTGGCCGGGATGTGCGACGATCCTCCCGCCGGGGATCGGGCAGTGCGGTTTCAAATGAGGCGGTGCGGCCACGACAGGTCCTGAGCCTGACCGTCGATACCGCACTCCAAGACCTCGCGCACATGTCGTTGAGCCTCAACGCCGGGCAGCCCACAGTTGCTTCGATTTTCAGCCGATGTTGCTGGTATAGAGGCCGGGTCGCGCGCGGGCGGCATGCCACCTCCTTGCTGCCTCGCACATGACCCAAGGTCCCTCAGAATCGGCCGGCACAAGCGCCTGCCTGATGCTGCCGCGTTTGCTGGTCATGTTCCGTGAGGCGGACCGATGCCGCGTGTACTTGCCGCCGGCGCTTCTGCGCGCTCCGGTTTCCCCTGAAGACGCCTCCTATCGTCCCGGGACAGTCCTTCATCGTTGCGTGGAACGTCTTTCTTCATTCCGTCACCTCTGCATGTCTAGGGTCAATCCCCGTAAATCTTATCTGCATGTCAGCGTACTTTTCTGGTTTATGCTGGTCATGAACCAGAACAATAAGGATACTTCTGGCTGAGCGCGGAGCAGACGCGACCTGTGCAGCCCTACCTTTCCAAGGTGCGAGGGCGCGCTCGATCCGCCGATTGCGCGGTGTTAAGCGGCATCAACCGGTTCGCCCGCTGGTCCCGGATGGGCATCTTCGCGATGATGTTTCAGGAACTGGCGCAGCCAGGGGCCAAGGTGATACGCTGATGATCGATAGCACATTCCTAAAGCGCATCGCACCGGAGCAAGCCTGCGAAAAAAGGTATCGTCCGCGGGCGATCGGACGCACGAAAGGCGGGCTGAACTCCAAATTGCACATGCTCAGCGACGGCAAGGGCCGGCCGCTGGACTTCTTTCTCTCGCCGGGCCAAATGTCTGACAGCCGTGGCCCCTCGTGCTTTTATACAATCTACCGTCAGCCAAGTGCCTTGGGGCGACAAGGTGTAGGATGCCGATTGGTCGCGCAATGGCCTTAGGGGCCGTGGTATTCGTCCCTGCATCCAATCCCGGAAAGAGAGCCAAGAAGCCGACGAGACATAACAAGCGCCTCTAACGGATTCAATACCACATCGCGAAGCTTTCGGGCGCCTGAAGGACTGCCACTCGACGGAAAACAGTTCACCGGACTGCCTTCTGATCCTCCTCATCCATCGCTACGCGTTAGTCTAGGCTCATTGAGTTCCACAGCCAGAATAAGACTGTCGCGGACAATGCGATAGCCGATAGGTATGTCTTTTAGGCACCTGTCATACCGAGTTGCAATACACCGCCAGTCCTTGGGGCGT
>NZ_JAOTBE010000043.1 GCF_026162645.1 Paracoccus rhizosphaerae | reverse complement strand
CTGTTTTCCCGACAAACGGGCAGGTCGAGCGGATGAACCGCACGATCAAGGACGCGACCGTCAAACGCTTCCACTACGATAGCCACGATCAGCTCCGCACCCATCTCGCGGACTTCATGCCAGCCTATAACTTCGCCCGCCGGCTCAAGACCCTCGCCAGCCATGGTCCTTGGACCGATGGCGGACCATGGCTGGCCCTCACGCCTTACGAATTCATCTGCAAGATCTGGACATCCCAGCCCGACAGATTCATCCTAAACCCGATCCACCAGATGCCGGGACTGAACACCTAGGGCATCGCCGGCGCGGGCGGCTCCGCCTCGTTCATGCCGGGGGCGTGACGGGATAGGCTGTCGCTCAACTCTGCCAGGATCTGCGCCTGGGTCGAGGGGTCAGAGGCCGGCCAGATCAGCACGAAGCCTTCGGCCCGGCCGTCACGGACCCAGCCTTCGGCGGCACCGATGTGGTTCTCGTTCTCGCCCGACAGGCTGACATGGCCGCGTTCGACGCGGCGCTCGGGCCGTGGCACCCAGCCAAGCGCGGTCACGAGCCCGGTTAGGTCCAGAAGCTCCTGCTGTCCTCCCGGCTGGCTGAAGAGAATCAGCGCCGCGCCGGACTCGTCCTGGGGGCCATAAATCGACAGCGCCCGTTCCGCCCGGTCGAAGGCCAGCGCCGACATCGGCGCGGTCACCGACAGGCCCGTCGCGTCGTCCTGCAGCGTCCGCAAACCCATCTCCTCGCGCCAGTCGGCGCGGCGCTGCATCAGCGCCCGCATGGCGGTGCCGGGGTCGGTCGAGGCGCGCGCGCCCACGATCTCGGCCTGGATGGCGGCGCGGGTCATCGGGCCGTCGGTGCCGTCGATCTCTCCTGGATAGTGGCCGGCCCACCGAAGCGCCCGCTGCACCTCCTCCAGCGGAGGAAGTGGCTGCGGCGCGTCGGGCGCTGGCAGCCGCGGCGCCTGCCCGGCCTCGACCACCTGGCCCAGATCGGCATCCGTGGTCAGCATCGCGTCATCCGGGATCATGTCGGCCCGCGCCAGGACGGGCAGCCAAGCCTGCCCCGCCGCCGGATCGACCGGCCCGAGCGTCAGCGCGAACCAGCCATCGGGCAGCTGCCACATCCCGGCGGCCGGAAAGATGCGGCGCAGGCGGGTCAGCGCCGCATCCGCCTCGGCTCGGTCGGCAAAGGCCTCCAGCCGCAGATAGGTTTCGGGTTCCGGCACAGGTTCGGTGGCCGCAGTTGCCGCGCCTTCAGCAACGGGCGTCAGCGCGGTTCCCTGGGGCGGCACGCTGACGAAGCTGTCTGCCGGCAACTGTCCCGCCGCCCGCAACTGCGACAGCCGGTCCTCCGCCTCGGCCCGGTCCAAAGGTCCCACTGCGATGCCGGTCCAGCCGCCGGGCAGCGATAGCAGGACCACGTCCTCCAGCCGCCCTGCCCATTCCAGCGCTGCCGCCTGCGCCGCAGCGGGATCGCGCTTGGCCTCGATGCGGATCACGGCGTCCTGCGCCCACCCGGCAGCGGGAAGCGCCGCCAGAACCATCACCGCCAACCGCCGCATCCGGACCCCCTTTGACCACCCGCGCGGGCCCCTGCCCGCGGACGGGCCTTTATTGACCCTGTTCCGTCGCGCGCCTAGAAGACGCCGACGCCTCGCCCGATCTATGCAAAAGGATGGCCCGATGACCAGCCCCAACCGCCCCCGCAGCTTTCAGGAGATCATCCTGCGCCTGCAGTCGTACTGGGCCGACAAGGGCTGTGCCGTCCTGCAACCCTACGACATGGAGGTGGGCGCGGGCACCTTTCATCCGGCGACGACGCTGCGCGCATTGGGCGGAAGATCATGGGCCGCGGCCTACGTGCAGCCCTCGCGCCGCCCGACCGACGGCCGCTATGGCGAGAACCCGAACCGCCTGCAGCACTATTACCAGTACCAGGTCATCATCAAACCGTCCCCGCCCGACCTGCAGGAGCTATACCTGGGCAGTCTGCGCGCCATTGGTCTTGACCCGATGGTCCACGACGTCCGCTTCGTCGAGGACGACTGGGAATCCCCCACGCTCGGCGCCTGGGGCCTTGGGTGGGAGGTTTGGTGTGACGGGATGGAGGTCAGCCAGTTCACCTATTTCCAGCAGGTCGGCGGCCATGACTGCCGCCCCGTCTCCGGGGAACTGACCTATGGCCTCGAACGACTGGCGATGTACGTCCTGGGGGTCGAGCATGTCATGGACATGCCCTTCAACGACCCGGACAGCCCCATCGCGCTGTCCTATGGCGACATCTTCCGCCAGACCGAACAGGAATATTCGCGCTGGAACTTCGATCAGGCCGACACGGAGATGCTTTTCCAGCACTTCAAGGACGCCGAGGCCGAATGCGCCCGCATCCTGGCTGCCGCCGAAAACGACAGCGCCGGCCGCCGCATCCCGATGGCCCATCCGGCCTATGACCAGGCCATCAAGGCCAGCCACCTTTTCAACCTGCTGGATGCGCGCGGCGTCATTAGCGTGACCGAGCGGCAGGCCTATATCGGCCGCGTTCGCGCCCTGGCAAAGGGCTGTGCCGATCTGTTCCTGACGACCGACGCCGCAGGGACCGCCGCATGAACTGGGGCAAGTTCGCCGCCGCCAGCCTTCTGCTGGCCGCCGTCGCGGCGGGCGGCGGCATGTGGTATGCGCAGGAATATGGTTACTACGACCGCATCGACCCGACCGGCGCAGCCATCAGCGTCACGACGCCAGCCGGTGAACAGCCGCTGACCCTGACCGATTTCGAAGGCATCGATGCCGACAGCTCCCCGCTGCGGTGGCGTGCCTGCGCACGCGCAGAGGTGCCCGCCGACGCACAGCCCTTCGATGGCGCGACCCCACTGATCGGTCCGCGCTGGTTCGACTGCTTTGATGCTGCAGAAATCGGCGCCGATCTGGAAAGCGGCGCCGCCCGCGCCGTGCTGTCGCAGGCCGAGATCCACCCGGATGTGGACCGCGTGCTGGCTGTCTATCCCGACGGCCGCGTCTTCGGCTGGCACCAATACAACGACAAGACCCCGGAACGCGGAGTGATGGACTGATGCCCGACCTGCTGATCGAACTCTTTTCCGAGGAGATTCCCGCCCGGATGCAGGCCCGCGCGCGCGACGACCTGAAGCGCCTGATCACCGACGGCCTGGTGGAGGCCGGCCTCACCTATGCCAGCGCCGGAGCCTTCAGCACGCCCCGCCGCCTGACCCTGACGGTCGAGGGGCTGACCGACCACAGCCCCACCACGCGCGAGGAACGCAAGGGCCCCCGCACCGATGCGCCGGAAAAGGCGCTGGAAGGGTTCCTGCGTTCCACCGGCCTGACACGCGAGCAGCTGGAGGCACGCGACGACAAGAAGGGCCAGGTCTGGTTCGCCACCATCACCCATCCCGGCCGCCCTGCCGCGGAAATCGTGGCCGAAGTGCTCGAGGCGACCATCCGCAACTTCCCCTGGCCCAAGTCGATGCGTTGGGGCGCAGGGAACCTGCGTTGGGTCCGGCCGCTGCACTCCATCCTCTGCATCCTCTCGGATGAGGCGGGCGCGCAGGTCGTGCCGCTGAACATCGACGGGATCGAAGCCGGCAACCGCACCCGCGGCCACCGTTTCATGGCCCCTGACGCCTTCGCCGTCACCGGCTTCGAAGATTATGCGACGAAGCTCCGCCGCGCCACGGTGATGCTGGACGCCGACGAACGCGCGTCCGAGATCCGCTCGCAGGCCGAGAACCTCGCCTTCGCCCGCGGCTGGCAGATCGTCCCCGACGAGGGCTTGCTGGCCGAGGTCGCGGGCCTTGTCGAATGGCCCGTCCCCCTGATGGGCGTAATCGAGGCCCGCTTCCTGTCCCTGCCCCCCGAGGTCCTGCAGACCTCGATGAAGGAACACCAGAAGTTCTTCTCGGCCCTGAACCCCTCCACCGGCCGGATCGAGGGCTTCGTCACCGTCGCCAATATCGAAACACTCGACGACGGCGCGACGATCCTGTCTGGCAATCAGCGCGTGCTGGCCGCCCGCCTGTCGGACGCGGCCTTCTTTTGGGAGAACGACCTGCGAGAGGCGAAGGCCGGCATGGCGACCTGGGCCGAGGGCCTGAAGTCGGTGACCTTCCACAACAAACTGGGCTCCCAAGCCGACCGCATCGACCGCATCGCTGCGCTGTCGCGCGAGATCGCCCCGCTGGTCGGCGCCGATCCCGACCAGGCCGAACGCGCCGCGCGCCTGGCGAAACTGGACCTCCGCTCGGCCATGGTCGGTGAGTTCCCCGAGCTGCAGGGCACGATGGGCCGCTACTATGCGCTGGAAGCGGGCGAACCCGCCGCCGTGGCCGATGCAGCGCGCGACCACTACAAGCCGCTTGGCCCTTCGGACGAAGTGCCGACCGCGCCGGTCTCGGTCGCCGTCGCGCTGGCAGACAAAATCGATACGCTGACCGGCTTCTGGGTGATTGGTGAGAAGCCGACAGGGTCCAAGGATCCATTTGCACTTCGGCGGGCGGCCTTGGGCGTGATCCGCTTGCTGCTAACGGGTTCGATCCGCGCAAAACTCACCAGCGTCATAGGTGATGGAACTCGGCGCCACTACTCCCAGGAACTGCACCGGTTCCTCAGGGAGGACCGCGAGGACAGTGAAGCTGCCGCCGCATGGTTGGGAGTCGAGCCGGAGATTCTCAGGACGCACCGAACAGAGCTACGCGCGTCGATGATGTTGCAACAGGAACGTGACAAGAAGTCCCGGGAACTGATCGAGTCGCTTCGACTGCAACGCAACGCACCCGTCACTGACGAGCAAACTCTCCTCTCCTTCCTCCACGACCGCCTCAAGGTCCACCTCCGCGAGCAGGGCATCCGGCATGACATCATCGACGCGGTGCTGGCGCAGGAGGGGAATGACGACCTTGTCCGTGTCGTTGCTCGCGCCACTGCGCTGAACGGGATGCTGGCGACCGAGGATGGGCGGAACCTCACGCAGGGCCTCAAGCGCGCCAGCAACATTCTGGCGCAGGCCGAGGAGAAGGACGGCGTCGAATACAGCTTCGGCGCCGACCCGAAATTCGCCGAGACGGATGAGGAGCGCGGCCTGTTCACCGCCCTCGACACCGCCGAGCCGAAGATCAAGGCCGCCATGGCCGCCGAGGACTATCCTGCCGCCATGACCGCCATCGCCGCCCTGCGCGCCCCCATCGACGCCTTCTTCGAGGCGGTGCAGGTGAACACCGACAACCAGATCGTCCGGCGCAACCGCCTGAACCTGCTTTCGCGCATCCGCGAGGCAGGCCGGCAGATTGCCGACTTCGGCAGCATCGAGGGCTGACACCGGCCGGCGGACCGCCCACCCGGCGGTCTGCTTTCCCCGCTGCGCTGAGCGAAGGCCTGCAAGACCCCCGGCTGGCCGGCGTTGAGGCGGCAGGACAAGTCGAACCCCTCGCCATGGCTAACGACGCCAAGTGACCGTATCCGGCGAAGGCCAGAAGGCTGCCAACCACCGCTCCGCCGGCGATGTTCGCCATCGACATGCCGGCGCAGATGGCGTGCCTGTTGAAATCTCTCCTTGCTTCTGCAGACCAGCGCCCAAGCAACTCGGAAGACGGTACCTTTCTTCGATGGATGGCACCACGCGGGGTGTTCAACTGCCTTCGCGCCTGCGCGCCACCCCCCTTGCAGCAATCATCGCTTTGCAGATTGCAAGAGGCACGCGGCCTGCATAGTTGGTGCAGATGCCAGTTCACCATGCGAATATCATCGGCCCGGTCCTGCTGCTCGACGACATTGCGGGCGGCCGGCTTCACCTGTCGGCGCTGTTCGTCGGAACAAAGGAAGAAACACCGCCCCCGATCTATCTTTCGCGGCAGGAGGTTGCCGCCAAGCGGATCGCCTGCCAAGGCGCCACCACGGTCTGGCGGATGCGGTTCGATGTACCTTCCGACCGCACATCGACCTATCGCTGGAACGACCAGGACTTCGACATCGCAGGCGACACAACCGGCGATTTGCGCCTGGCCTATGTCTCTTGCAACGGCGAAGAGATCGGCGACATGGAACGCGAGGGCTCCGAGCGCAACGCCATGTGGGCTCGCCTGCGGGACGAGCACCGGCACCGCCCCTTCGCGCTGATGCTGCACGGTGGCGATCAGGTCTATGCCGACGAGGTGACGCAGGGCCACACCCTGAGCGAGGACTGGCCCGACGGCATTCCCGACGCGCCGTCGGCCGAGGCGCTGGCCGATCTGCGCGACCATCTGCGGGACAGGTTCTTTGCGCGCTACAGGGCGCTCTATGCCGCGCCCGAGCTGGCTTGGCTGGCCGCCCGGGTGCCGTCGCTGATGCAATGGGACGACCACGACATCTGTGATGGCTGGGGCTCGCTGCCGCGTTCCAGGACCGAATCAGCCGTCGGGCAAACGCTCTTCGCGGTCGCTCGGGAATGCTTCCTGATCTTCCAGCACGGCGCGACCGAAGGGGACCTGCCAGCCCGCTTTTTCGACAGCGGAGGTGCCCATCTGGGCTGGGGCATCCGCGCCGCCAGTTTGCGCATCCTGGCGCCAGATCTGCGGTCCGAACGGAGCCGCAAGCGCATCATGGGCCCTGGCAGTTGGTCGCAGATGGAGACCGAGACGCAGGCCGCTTTCCAGGGGCACACCATGCTGATGTCCAGCGTACCGCTTCTGGGACCGCGGATGTCGCTGCTGGAAGGATTGATGCGGATCATCCCGCGGATGCAGAAATACGAGGACGACCTGCGCGACCAGTGGCAGAGCCGAGCGCACCGAGAGGAATGGCGCCGGATGCTGGCAACCGCCCGCGACATGCTGCAACAGGACGGCCACAACCTGACGGCGCTGTCCGGAGAGATCCATCTGGCCACCCGTGCCGTCATGGATGCGGGACGCGGGCAGCAGCTGCACCAGCTTGTCGCGTCGGGGATCGCCCATCGCGCGCCGCCCAAGGGATGGGCGCGCTTTCTGGGGGCGCTGGCGTGGCTGGGGGAAAACCCGCTGCCGGGCCATCCGATCCGCATTCAGCCGCTGCCGGGCCAGCGGACCCGCTACAGCGCCGAACGGAATTTCCTCGTGCTGGACCGATCCGGCGGAGATTGGGCGGCCACCTGGCATCTGGAGGAAAGCGGGCCGACAGCGCCCCTGCCTTTGGATGGCCGGCCTGATCGCTGAGGCGTGAGAAGAAACCGCCCCTGAGCGGGGCGGTTCAAACCAGTTCAGCCGGCCCGTTCGACCATCATGTGCTTGATGGAGGCGATCGCCTTTGCTGGGTTCAGCCCCTTCGGGCAGGTGTTGGTGCAGTTCATGATCGTGTGGCAGCGATAGAGCTTGAAGGGATCCTCAAGCCCGTCCAGACGCTCTCCGGTCGCCTCGTCGCGACTGTCGATGATCCAGCGATAGGCGTGCAGCAGCGCGGCCGGTCCCAGATAGCGGTCGCCGTTCCACCAGTAGGACGGGCACGCCGTCGAGCAGGAGGCGCAGAGGATGCACTCGTAGAGCCCGTCCAGCTTCTTGCGGTCTTCGATGGACTGCTTCCACTCCTTGCCCGGCGTTGGCGACTTCGTCTGCAGATAGGGATTGACCGAGGCGTGCTGAGCGTAGAAATGCGTCAGGTCGGGGATCAGGTCCTTGACCACCGGCATGTGCGGCAGAGGATAGATGGCGATGTCGCCCTTCACCTCGTCGATGCCGAAGATGCAGGCCAGCCGGTTGCCGCCGTCGATGACCATGGCGCAGGACCCGCAGATCCCCTCGCGGCAGGACCGGCGGAAGGACAGCGTCGGGTCGATCTCGTTCTTGATCTTGATCAGTGCGTCCAGAACCATTGGCCCGCACTTGTCGAGGTCGATGAAATAAGTGTCCAGCCGCGGGTTTTCGCCGGTCTCGGGCTCCCACCGATAGATGGTAAACTTCTTGACGTTGGTTGCGCCCTCGGGCTTGGGCCAGGTCTTGCCGACCCGGATCTGGCTGTTCTTGGGCAGGGTGAACTGGACCATTGGGTGCTCCTTTCAGAGAGTGCCTTCGGACGGCGCGTCGGCCGTAAACAGGTACTGGGCGCGGGCGACAAGGTCAGCGACCCGGTCACGCGCATGAGGGTTGAGCGCCAAGCCGTTCAGCTGGCGGAGAAATTCGGTCGAGCCGCCGTTCAGACGCTCCATCGCGGCGCCGTCCAGCGGGGCCAACGCGTCAATGCGTGCGGCAGGGATGCCGGCGTGGAGCAGAAGCTGCCGCCCCGGCCTGCCCAGGTCCGTCTCGTCTTCCAGCCGCAGCCGCGTCACGACGTCGGACCCCAACGCAGCGCGCAGGCGGTCGACGAGGTCTTCCCACTCCGGCAGGCCGGCCGTTCGGTCCATGAATGTCTGAAACGTGTCGGCATATCCGTCGGTCCGCACCGCCTGCGCCCAGACCGACGGCCGCCACGACAGCATCTGCCTTGTATAAAGGACGACCTCTCCGGAAAATCCATAGGCCTGCGCGCATTTGCGCAGGATCTTCACGATCCGTGGAAGGGCGGGATAAAGCCGCGTCTCCCCGCCATTGCCGGGCATCGCGCCTGCCAGGTTCTCGTGGCTGAGGATAACGGTCTGCGGCCCGTCGGGCACGGTGTCCAGCACATCCTCGAAGGCGACGCGCAGGGCCTGCCTGTGGTCCTTGTCATCCGACAGGCTTGCCGCAATGGCGGCCCGGCCAAGCGGACGCATCGGCGTGCCCTCTTCGGGCGTGCGGACGATCACCTGGTCGGACAGCTCTGCCGCCCGCAGCTTCAGGAATCGCTGGAGCGAGGTTGTGCCGGTCTTCTGCACACCGACATGCAGGATCAGCCTGCGGCCTGGCAAGGCTGTCACCACGTGCCGGTCCGCCAGCCGGGCTGGTCGTCCAGCGGACGCGTCGGCGCCTGGCCAGATCGCGCCACGACGCATCGGGCAAAGACGTCGGACGGGTCGCGACGCATCAGATAGTCGCCGCTGACCTCAAGCTCGACCCGTCCGAAACCTTGGCTTCCGCCTGACCCTCCGCCGACCCCCAGGACCGCGTGGCCCCGAGGGCGTTCGGCCAGTCGGGCGTCGCGCAGACAGCTCCGCTCGGCCTGGCCCACCGGGACCGGGCCGCAAGCCGACAGCGCCGCGGCAAGCGGCAGAAGGACCAGCAGAGATGCCCGCGCGATCATATCAGGCCGTGCGCGCCGCGGCGGCGATGCACTGCGTCGTCGCCGGCCTCGAGACAATGGCCGCCACGCTGTCGGCAGCCCCCGAGGCACCGGCGCGCGACATCTGGGCGATGTCGATCAGCTCGGCCGTGGTGGCGTTGGCAAGGACGCAATCGGTATAGGGCGCCACGTTTGCGCCCGGCAGGCGCGACTGCATCTGCGTGTTGATCACGTTGCGGGCCACCTGACGCGAGGCCGCGTCCAGAACGGTCGGCGTCGTGACCACGGGCGCGGCCGGAACGGCGGGGCCGGCCACGGGAACCGGGGCGACGCAGCCCGCCAGGGTGGCGGCGGAAAGGCCGAAAGCGGCGATGAGGTTGAAGCGCATCAGTAAACCCTTTTCTTCGGAGCGATCTTGTTCAGGTCGATCCCGCCTTCCCCTGCCGTCGTCAGCGGCTCGAGGTGGACGGGGCGGTAGGCCAGTTTAACCTTGTTGCCCTCGACCCAGGCAAGCGAATGCTTGCGCCAGTTGGCGTCATCCCGCTCAGGATAATCCTCGTGCGCATGGGCGCCGCGGCTTTCCTTGCGGGCCTCGGCCGCGACGATCGTCGTCAGGGCGTTGGGCATCAGGTTCGTCAGCTCCAACGTCTCCATCAGGTCGGTGTTCCAGATCATGCCGCGATCGGTCACCTTGATGTCGTCCATCTTGCCGGCGACCGCCTCCATCTTCTCGACACCCTCGGCCAGCGTCTTGTCGGTGCGGAAGACGGCGGCGTCGGCCTGCATCGTGCGCTGCATCTGGTTGCGGAGCTCGGCCGTGGATATGGCGCCCTTGGCATGGCGCAGCCCGTCGAAGCGGTCCAGCGCCCGGTCCACCTCGGCCTGGTTGGTCGATGGCACCGCGCCCGCCCGGTCGACGACCGCACCGGCCCGGATCGCCGCCGCCCGGCCGAAGACCACAAGGTCGATCAGAGAGTTCGACCCGAGACGGTTCGCCCCGTGGACCGAGGCGCAGCCGGCCTCGCCCACGGCCATCAGGCCGGGGAAGATGGCGTCGGGATCATCCTCGGTCGGCGCCAGAACCTCACCCCAGTAGTTCGTGGGAATGCCGCCCATGTTGTAGTGCACCGTCGGCAAGACGGGGATCGGCGCGCGGGTCACGTCAACGCCCGCAAAGATCTTGGCGCTTTCGCTGATGCCCGGCAGGCGCTCGTGCAGCGTTTCCGGCGGCAAGTGCATCAGGTTCAGGAAGATGTGGTCCTTGTCCGCGCCAACGCCGCGGCCTTCGCGGATCTCCATGGTCATGCAGCGGCTGACGACGTCGCGGCTGGCCAGATCCTTATAGGTCGGCGCATAACGCTCCATGAAGCGCTCACCCTCGGAGTTGGTCAGATAGCCGCCCTCGCCGCGCGCGCCTTCGGTGATCAGGCAGCCCGAGCCGTAGATGCCGGTCGGGTGGAACTGCACGAACTCCATGTCCTGCAGCGGCAGGCCGGCCCGCGCCACCATCCCGCCGCCGTCGCCGGTGCAGGTATGGGCGCTGGTTGCGCTGAAATAGGCGCGGCCGTAGCCGCCGGTCGCCAGCACCACCATCTTGGCGTTGAAGACGTGCATCGTACCGTCGTCCAGCTTCCAGCAGACGACGCCGGTGCAGCGGCCATCGGTGATGATCAGGTCCAGCGCGAAATATTCGATGAAGAACTCGGCATTGTTCTTCAGCGACTGGCCATAAAGGGTGTGCAGGATGGCGTGGCCCGTGCGGTCGGCCGCGGCGCAGGTGCGCTGCACCGGGGGGCCTTCACCGAATTCCGTCGTGTGGCCACCGAAGGGACGCTGATAGATGCGGCCGTCCTCGGTCCGGCTGAAGGGCACGCCGTAATGTTCCAGCTCATAGACTGCCTTGGGCGCCTCGCGCGCCAAATACTCCATGGCGTCGGTGTCGCCCAGCCAGTCCGACCCCTTCACGGTGTCGTACATGTGCCACTGCCAGTTGTCCGGACCCATGTTCGACAGCGACGCAGCGATGCCGCCCTGCGCGGCCACGGTATGCGACCGCGTCGGAAAGACCTTGGTCACGCAGGCCGTGCGCAACCCTTGTTCGGCCATGCCGAGCGTGGCGCGCAGGCCGGCGCCACCGGCACCCACGACGACGACGTCATAATCATGAACTTCGGTTTGATATGCAGCCATGTCGTCCTCAGATCGCGATGATGGTGAAGGCCATCTTGGCCAGCGCGAAGACCGCGGCGGCGATGACGGCCCACCCAAAGATGGTGGCGGCGATGACCGCCAGCTTGTTGGCCTCGCCGTGGACATAGTCGTCCAGCATGATCCGCGTACCCTTGATGAAATGGATCATCCCGACGATGACGAACAGAGCGGTGATGATGCCTGGCACGGGACGGCCGAAATGGGCGACGACGCCTTCCTGCGGCAGTCCGATCGCCTGGCCTACGGCAATCAGGAACAGCGGCGTCAGGATGACCATCGCATAGCTGCTGACCGTCAGGTGCCAGTGATGGGCCGTGCCCGAACGCGACGATCCCAGGCCGGTGGCCGCCTTGCGGGGGGTGATATAGCGCATGATGCCCTCGCTTCAGCCGATGAAGAAGATGATCAGGCTCAGCAGCGTCAGCGCGACCGAACCGATGATGATGATCCACGAGTTCCGCTTGGCGTTCTCGATTTCCAGCCCCATGCCGGCATCGTAGAACAGGTGGCGGATACCTGACAGCGCGTGGAACCACAGCGCCCAGGCCGACCCCGTCAGGATGATGAAGCCCAGCCATGACCGGACGATCCAGTCGGCCGCGGCGAAGGCCTGCGGGCTGGAGACGGCGGCGACCAGCCACCAGACCAGCAGCACGATCCCCGCGACAAGCGCGTGCCCCGTGATCCGCGTCATGATCGAGGCGACCGCAGGGATCGGCAGGCGGTAAACCTGAAGGTGGGGGGAAAGCGGCCGGTTACCCCGGTTCACATCGGCCATGTGCGGCCCTCCTTTATCGGTTCAAACAGTCCCGTCGAAGGCGTCCCTGGCATGCCTGGGCTGGCCCGTCGGGCTGGCGATTGGTGCCGTTATTGGCAACAGTTGTGCCACCTGTCATCCGCAGATGCCACCCCACGCGCGGAAATGCTGCGGAAATTCAGCTTTGTGATCACGGCGTCGATGCGCGTGATCACAAAGAAGCCGGAGCCTGGTCACACCGGCATCAGCGCCCAAAAGTCCAGATCCAGAAGAACCTCGGGCAGGTACTTACCGTCGTCGCCACGCAGCGCGAATACGCCGCTGTCGCCCTTGGTCGCGACCAGCCGCAGGCGGATCGCGCCGACGCCTGGCGCCAATGTCGGCGCCTTGTCCAGTACCTCTGACCAGGCCCGGACGGTATCGCCGGCAAAGCATGGGTTGGCATGTGCGCCGGCATTGAGTGCGACGATCATCTGCGCGTTGGCCAGCCCGTTGAAGGACAGCGAGCGCGCCAGGCTGATCACGTGGCCGCCATAGATCAGCCGCCGCCCGTCCGGCCGCTGCGTCGCGTCGAAATGGACCTTCGCCGTGTTCTGCCACAGCCGCGTGGCCAGCATGTGCTCGGCCTCTTCGATGGTGATGCCGTCGACGTGGTCGATCTTCTCACCGATCTCATAGTTGCCCCAACGGTGTGGTTCGCCCGCAAGATCATAGTCGTAGTCGCGGAAGCTCAGATCCTCAGGCAGCACGAGATCGGCGGGATCGACCGCGATCGCGAGGTCTGGCACGACGGGTTCCGGTGCAGGCGCGCCGGGATCGCGCTTGCGGACCATGACCCACCGGACATAGTCCAGCACGACGTCGCCGACCTGGTTGATCCCCCGCGTGCGCACCCAAACCACACCGGACTGGCCGTTGGAGTTTTCCTTGACCCCGATCACTGTCGACTCCGACCGCAGCGTGTCGCCCGGCCAGACAGGGCGATGCCAGCGCCCTTCGGCATAGCCGAGATTCGCGATCGCGTTCAGGCTGATGTCGGGGACGGTCTTGCCGAATACCGTGTGAAAGGCCAGCAGGTCGTCCATGGGACTGCCGTCCAGCCCGCAGGCGATCGCGAATTCATCCGACGAATAGAGCGCATGCCGCGCGGGATAGAGCGCATGGTAGAGCGCCCGCTCTCCCTCGGCCACGGTCCTCGGCACGGCATGCCGGATGGTCTGGCCGACGCTGTAATCCTCGAAGAACCGTCCGGGGTTGTTCTTGGTCATTGCTGCCCCAGCTTCATGTCGGGATGGTATTCCGTCTCGATCGTCTTGGTCACGGCCTGCGCCATGCGCATGACGCCCTTGGACGGATCATGGGCCATCGTGGGGCTGCCATGCAGCGCCCAGCCCTTTGACAGCGCCTCGCTGACGCGGTGGCAGAAGGTCGAGGTGTCATCCTCGGTGATGCAGCGATAGATCTGGGGCATCATGCTCCTCCGAAAGGCCAGGGTCCGACCCACCCGTGGATCAGCCCGACGACGACCATGACGATGACGGCGCCAGCTGCGGCCATCGCCTCCTTGCGGGCGGGAAAGGGTCCGGTCGGACGAACCCAAGGGGACGAGCGGTTGATCGCGATCATCTCGACCAGGGCCCAGGCCAGAAGCCCACCGAACAGCACAAAGGACGGCACGTCGCCGTTCACAAGCAGATGCGCCACCGCCCAGAGCGAGAAGCCCCAAAGCATCGGGTGCCGCGTGTATTGCGTGACCTTCGTCTTCATCCCCGCGGCCGCGAACAGGTAGAAGGCCACCAGCACCAGCAGGTTGTTGATGCCGACCAGCGCCGGGCTTCGTCCCCAGAAGAACGCGCCGTCAGCCCCCTGGTATCCGATGACCATCAGGATGACCGCCAGCACCAGAAGCCCCGTGATCATGGCGCGTCCACGCTCGCCCATCGCCGCCCGCTGGCGGGGCGCCAGCCGCTTGTAGAGATGCGCACCCCACCACAGGGCCACGCCGAGGATCAGGATCAGCATCTGGCTTTCCTTTCGCTGGATCGTTCGCGGCGCAGACTGCCCCTATCCTGCAAGCGCCGCAATGGCTTGCGCGCGGTCAAGCGTCAGACGAGCCGTGGCGACGTGCAGGTTCTCGACGATGCGGCCGTCGACAACCGCGACGCCCCTGCCCTCGGCTTGGGCCTGGTCGAAGGCGTCGATCTGGCGTCTGGCCAGGTTCACCTCAGCCTCGGTTGGCGCGAAAACGTTGTTGGCGATCTGCAGCTGCGCCGGGTGGATTAGGGTCTTGCCGTCGAAGCCCATGTCGCGGCCCTGCTCGCATTCGGCGCGCAGTCCGTCGTCGTCCTTGAACGCGTTGAAGACCCCGTCCACGATCACCTTGCGATGTGCCTTGGCCGCAAGGATGCAGAGGCCCAGCCCAGCCATCATCGGCAGCCGGTCTGGGCGCGGCCTGCTGCCCAGTTCCTTCGCCAGATCGTTGGTGCCCATCACCATGCCCTGCAGCCGAGGATCGCCGGCGATGGCGGCGGCGTTCAGCATGCCAAGCGGAGTCTCCATCATTGCCCACAACGGCACGTCCGGAATGAGCTCCGCCACCCGGTCCAGGTCCTGCGGGCCGTCGACCTTCGGCACAAGCACCGCATCGGCGGGAAGATCGGCACAGGCCCGCGCGTCGTCGCGCCCCCATTCGGTCGTCAGCGCATTCATGCGGATGATCCGGGCACAGCGCCCGTAATCCTGCGCCAGCGCGTCCGCCAACGCCTGCCGCGCATCGACCTTGGCCTCGGGCGCCACCGCATCCTCGAGGTCGAAGATGATCGCGTCGGCAGGCAGGTCCCGTGCCTTCTCCATCGCTCGGGCGTTGGCAGCGGGGATATATAGAACCGATCGATAAGGGCGGACCATGGAACCTCCGGGCAACAATGTTGCGCGACGGTGCCGCGTCGCAGCAGATTTGGCAAGGAGTTTCTTGCCGCATCGCGGCATCAACTGCCCATGGATTGCCAGATCAGGCGCACCGACACCAGAAGCAGACACCATGTGATGATGCCATAGAACAATGCCGGGCGGATCACCCGGACCAGTCGCAGGCCCAGCCACACCGACACCAGCGATACCGGCATCAACGCCGCCGCAGTTGCCAGGTTGGCGGATGATAACTGCCCCAGGAATGCGTAGGGGACCAGCTTGACCCAGTTGCCGATGGCGAAGAACCAGGTGGTCGTTCCGGCGAAGATCAGCGGCGGCAGGCGCAGCGGCTGTGTATAGACCTGCCAGAGAGGCGCGCCCGAATGGCTGACGAAGCTGGTATATCCTGCCAGTCCGCCCCAGAAGCTGCCCGCCGCGACTGTCGGCGGCCGTGGCGTCGCATCCAACCGTGGCCGGATCAGCGCGTTCAGGGCGAAGCTCAGGCCGATGATGCCGACGATCAGCGTCACGCCCCGAACAGGAACGATGCTGGCCGTCGCCCAACCCACGCCGATGCCTACCAGCGCCCCCGGAAGGGTCGTCATCAGCACGCGCGTGTCGAAGTCGCGCTGGAATGCAATCAGCCCGCCCACGTCCGAGATCACGTAGACCGGCAGCAGAAGCCCCGCCGCCTGCACCGGCGACATGACCAGCGACATCAGCGGGACCGAGATGATGCCGACCATCGCCAGGCCGCCCTTGGCCAATCCGACGGCCACGGCGGCCGCGACGGCCAACGCCCATCCATAGGGTGTCAGATCCAGCATGGCTCCTCCTGCCTGCACGATCTGCAAGATGTGCCCCGGCCGGCCGTTGGTGACAAGTCTCCGGATCGCGCCCGAGGGGGGATCGCAGATTGCTTGCGATTTCATTCGCGACCGCTTAACCCAAGCGCGACAATCCACCATGTATCGGAGGTTATCCATGGCCCGACCCAAAATCGCACTGATCGGTGCGGGGCAGATCGGCGGCACGCTGGCTCATCTGGCGGCGATGAAGGAACTGGGCGACGTCGTCCTGTTCGACATCTCGGAAGGCACGCCGCAGGGCAAGGCCCTGGACATCGCCGAGTCGGGCCCGTCCGAAGGCTTCGACGCCCGCATGAAGGGCACCAACGACTATGCCGACATCGCCGGAGCCGACGTGTGCATCGTCACCGCAGGCGTTCCGCGCAAGCCGGGAATGAGCCGCGACGACCTGCTGGGCATCAACCTGAAGGTCATGAAGTCGGTTGGCGAAGGCATCGCGGCGCACGCGCCGGACGCATTCGTGATCTGCATCACCAACCCGCTGGACGCGATGGTCTGGGCGCTGCGCGAATTCAGCGGCCTGCCGCACAACAAGGTTTGCGGCATGGCCGGCGTGCTGGACTCGGCCCGCTTCCGCCACTTCCTGTCGCTGGAATTCGATGTGTCGATGAAGGATGTGACCGCGTTCGTGCTGGGCGGACACGGCGATACCATGGTCCCGCTGACCCGCTATTCGACCGTTGGCGGCATTCCGCTGCCGGATCTGGTCAAGATGGGCTGGACCACCCAGGACAAGCTTGACGCAATCGTGCAGCGCACCCGTGACGGCGGCGCCGAGATCGTCGGCCTGCTGAAGACCGGCTCGGCCTTCTATGCCCCCGCGACCAGCGCGATCGAGATGGCCGAGGCCTACCTCAAGGACCAGAAGCGCGTGCTGCCCTGCGCCGCGCACGTCGATGGCGCCTATGGCTTGAAGGGTATGTATGTGGGCGTGCCGACGGTGATCGGCGCCGGCGGCGTCGAGCGCATCATCGACATCAAGCTGGACCGCGACGATCAGGCGATGTTCGACAAGTCGGTCGATGCCGTCAGGGGCCTGGTCGAAGCCTGCAAAGGGATCGAGAGCAGCCTAGCTTGACCACGGCGACAGACGAATTTCGCGGCGCGCCATGACAGGCGCGCCGTTTTCATTTCAGCAGGCCTCAGGACCGTCAGGCCGGCGCCTTTCCTCTTGCAGCGAGTCGATCGACCGCCTGAACAAGCCCGTTTCTGCTAGCCCCATCAGGATCGCCGATCCACTAGCCGCGCCCACGGCTCGCGGCAAAGGCCTTCCTCCGATGTCCGCACAATGACGGCGACCGTCGAATCGCAAGCCCGCACCGACCGCAGGATGCTACGTGATCACGCCGTTTCCGGCTGTGATCACAATCGGCGGCATCCTGCCTGTTTTCGGCATTTTACGGGGAATTCGTTTTAGTGGCCTGCGCTGTCGTGTCACAAGACCCCAAATCTGTCGAACCGAATGAGGGGGTCGAGATGAACATCCACGAATACCAGGCCAAGGCGCTGCTGCGTCAGTACGGCGCGCCGGTCAGCGACGGCCGCATCGTGACGAAGGCCGACGAAGCCAAGACCTGCGCCAGCGAGATGGACGGTCCGCTCTGGGTCGTGAAGGCGCAGATCCACGCCGGCGGCCGCGGCAAGGGCCATTTCAAGGAAGCCGAAGCCGGTGAGAAAGGCGGCGTACGCCTGGCCAAGTCGGTCGAGGAAGCCGAGGAACTGACCCGCCAGATGCTGGGCCGCACGCTGGTCACGCACCAGACCGGGCCGGCCGGCAAGCAGGTGAACCGCATCTACATCGAGGACGGCAGCGACATCGCGCGTGAGCTGTACCTGGCCCTTCTGGTGGACCGCCAGACCTCGCGCGTCAGCTTCGTCGCCTCGACCGAGGGCGGCATGGACATCGAGGAAGTCGCCGCCAACACGCCCGACAAGATCGTCAGCTTCTCGGTCGATCCGGCTTCGGGACTGTCGGACTTCCACGGTCGCCGTGTCGCATTCGCCCTTGGGCTGGAAGGCCAGCAGGTCAAGCAGTGCGTCGCGCTGGTCAAGAACCTGTATCGCATGTTCATCGAGAAGGACATGGAGATGCTGGAGATCAACCCGCTGATCGTGACCCCCGAGGGCCAGATCAAGTGCCTCGACGCGAAGATGGGCTTCGACAACAACGCACTCTATCGCCAGTCCGACATCATGGCGCTGCGCGACGAGACCGAAGAGGACAGCAAGGAGCTGGCCGCCTCGAAGTTCGACCTGAACT
Organism: Paracoccus rhizosphaerae; assembly: GCF_026162645.1. Taxonomy (GTDB): domain Bacteria; phylum Pseudomonadota; class Alphaproteobacteria; order Rhodobacterales; family Rhodobacteraceae; genus Paracoccus; species Paracoccus rhizosphaerae. The sequence continues at coordinate 11,374 of NZ_JAOTBE010000043.1, read as the reverse complement.
ACATCGCGCTCGACGGCGAGATCGGCTGCATGGTGAACGGCGCGGGCCTCGCCATGGCGACTATGGACATCATCAAGCTGTTTGGTGCCGAGCCGGCCAACTTCCTGGACGTCGGCGGCGGTGCCACCAAGGAAAAGGTCACCGAGGCGTTCAAGATCATCACGTCGGACCAGAATGTCAAAGGCATCCTGGTCAACATCTTCGGCGGCATCATGCGCTGCGACATCATCGCGGAAGGCATCATCGCCGCCGTGAAGGAAGTCGGTCTGCAGGTCCCGCTGGTCGTGCGCCTGGAAGGGACGAACGTGGACCTCGGCAAGGAGATCATCGCCAAGTCCGGCCTGAACGTGATCGCCGCCGACGACCTGTCGGATGCCGCGCAGAAGATCGTCAAAGCGGTCAAGGGCTGATCCATACGGGCGCGTCTCTGGCGCGCCCACCTCTGGAACATCGCGGTGCAGGGGCACCGCTTACGCAAGGAGGCCATGATGGCCGTTCTCGTTGACAAGAATACCAAAGTCATCTGCCAGGGGATCACCGGGTCCCAGGGCACCTTCCACACCGAGCAGGCAATCGCCTATGGCACGCAGATGGTCGGCGGCGTGACCCCCGGCAAGGGCGGGTCCGAGCATCTGGGCCTGCCGGTCTTCAACTCGGTCCACGAGGCTGTCGCCAAAACCGGCGCCACCGCGTCGGCGATCTACGTGCCGCCCCCGTTCGCGGCCGACTCGATCCTGGAAGCAATCGACGCGCAGGTGCCGCTGATCGTCTGCATCACCGAGGGAATTCCCGTTCTGGACATGATGCGCGTGAAGCGCGCGCTGCAGGGCTCGAACTCGCGCCTGATCGGGCCGAACTGCCCCGGCATCATGACGCCTGACGAATGCAAGATCGGCATCATGCCGGGCAGCATCTTCCGCCGCGGTTCGGTCGGCGTCGTCTCGCGCTCGGGCACGCTGACCTACGAGGCGGTCAAGCAGACCTCGGACGTGGGCCTCGGCCAGTCCTCGGCGGTCGGGATCGGCGGCGATCCGATCAAGGGCATGGAGCATATCGACGTGCTGCAGATATTCCTCGACGACCCCGAAACCGAGTCGATCATCATGATCGGCGAGATCGGCGGCTCTGCCGAGGAAGAGGCTGCCGAATTCCTGGCCGAGCAGAAAGCCAAGGGCAAGTGGAAGCCGACGGCCGGCTTCATCGCGGGCCGCACTGCCCCTCCGGGCCGTCGCATGGGCCATGCCGGTGCGATCGTGTCGGGCGGCAAGGGCGATGCGGAATCCAAGATCGAGGCCATGAAGAAGGCCGGGATCGTGGTCGCCGACAGCCCTGCAGGCCTCGGCGAAGCGGTCCTGAAGGCGATCAAGGGCTGATGATTTGACACCCCTGCCCCCGGTGACCAAGTATCCGGGGGCAGGATCATGCGAAGGGAAGGACCGTGACATTGCAGGACCATCGCGCCAAGGCGGCCGGATCGACGCATCGCGTCGGGCCGATGGTGTCGTTCTGCACCCTGCTGGGCCTTGCCGCCTGTGGCGACCGCATGACCGCAGACATCCTACCCGGCGGCATCCCTGCCCGCACCAACCTGCACGAGGCGAGCGGACTGCCCCCCGAGTCGGTCAGAACCGTCTCGCGCAGGGATTTCGGCTGGCGCGTGATTTATCAACCCTATGCCGCGCCGCCGAATGCAGAAAGCCGTGCCGCAGTGGCACTTTGCGGCCTTGAACGCCGCGCGCCTCTGCGCATTCAGCAGCAGCCGCGACTTGACCCGACCGCCGATCCCGGCGCCCAAATTTTCGACATCTACTGCGCCTGACCTTTTTCCACTTGCCCTGAACAGGGACCAGCCATGACCGACCAGCCAAAGAATTCTGACTTCCACGATTCATCATTCCTGCAGGGCGCCAATGCCGCCTATGTGGAACAGCTCTATGGCCAGTGGGCCAAAGACCCGTCAGCGGTCGACCAAGCCTGGGACGCGTTCTTCCGCGACTTGGGCGACAATGATGGCGACGCCGTTCGCGAAGCCGAGGGCGCCAGCTGGAAGCGGGCCGACTGGCCGCCGATGCCCCAGGACGACACCACGGCAGCGCTGACCGGCGAATGGCCGGCATCTTCGAAAGGCGCGGCCGATGCCGCCATCAAGAAGATCGCCGCCAAGGCCGAGGAGAAGGGCGTCAAGCTGTCGACCGACCAGATGCGCCAGGCGGTTCTGGACAGCATCCGCGCGCTGATGCTGATCCGTGCCTTCCGGATCCGGGGCCACCTGCACGCGAACCTTGACCCGCTGGGGCTGCGCGACGTACCGGACCACGGCGAACTGAAGCCGGAGACCTACGGCTTCGGTCCGGGCGACATGGACCGCCCGATCTTCATCGACAATGTCCTGGGCCTTGAGGTCGCGTCGATCCGCCAGATCTGCGACCTGATGACCCGCACCTATTGCGGCACCTTCGCGCTGCAGTACATGCACATCTCGAACCCCGAGGAAGCGGCGTGGCTGAAGGAGCGGATCGAGGGCTACGGCAAGGAGATCCAGTTCACCCGCGAAGGCCGCCGCGCCATCCTGAACAAGCTGGTCGAGGCCGAGGGTTTTGAAAAGTTCCTGCACGTCAAGTACATGGGCACCAAGCGCTTCGGCCTCGATGGCGGCGAGGCGCTGATCCCCGCGATGGAGCAGATCATCAAGCGCGGCGGCGCGCTTGGCGTGAAGGAGATCGTGGTGGGCATGCCCCACCGCGGCCGCCTGTCGGTGCTGGCCAACGTCCTCTCCAAACCCTACCGCGCGATCTTCCATGAATTCCAGGGCGGCAGCTTCAAGCCCGAGGACGTGGACGGATCTGGCGACGTGAAGTACCACCTGGGCGCCAGCTCGGACCGCGAGTTCGATGGCAACAAGGTGCACCTGTCGCTGACCGCGAACCCCAGCCACCTTGAGGCCGTGAACCCGGTCGTGCTGGGCAAGGCGCGCGCCAAGGGCGACCAGCTTGGCGACCGCGAGGACCGCACCTCGGTCCTGCCGATCCTGCTGCATGGCGACGCGGCCTTTGCGGGCCAGGGCGTCGTGGCCGAATGCCTGCAGCTGTCGGGCATCCGCGGCCACCGCACGGGCGGCTGCATCCATATCGTCGTGAACAACCAGATCGGCTTCACGACCGCGCCGCATTTCAGCCGCACCTCGCCCTATCCGACCGACATCGCGCTGATGGTCGAGGCGCCGATCTTCCACGTGAACGGCGATGACCCCGAGGCCGTGGTCCATGCCGCCAAGGTCGCGACCGAGTTCCGGCAGAAGTTCAAGAAGGACGTCGTCATCGACATCATCTGCTATCGCCGCTTCGGTCACAACGAAGGCGACGAGCCGATGTTCACGAACCCGGCGATGTACACCAAGATCAAGTCGCAGAAGACAACGCTGCAGCTTTATACCGACCGCCTCGTGCGCGACGGCCTGATTCCCGAAGGTGAGATCGAGGACATGAAGGCCGCCTTCCAGGCGCACCTGAACGAGGAGTTCGAGATCGGCAAGGCCTACAAGCCGAACAAGGCCGACTGGCTGGACGGCAAGTGGTCGGGGCTGGAGCGTGAGGGCACCGACTATGTTGCCGGTGAGACGGGGATCGCGCCCGAGGTGATGACCCAGGTCGGCCGCGCGCTGACGACCGCGCCCGAGGGGCTGAACCTGCACAAGACCGTGGGTCGTCTTCTTGAAGCCAAGAAGCAGATGTTCGAGACGGGCGAGGGTTTTGACTGGGCCACCGCCGAGGCGCTTGCCTTCGGTTCGCTGGTGACCGAGGGGCATGGCGTCCGTCTGGCAGGTCAGGACAGCACCCGCGGCACGTTCAGCCAGCGCCATTCGGCCTTCGTCGACCAGAAGACCGAGGAACGCTACTACCCGCTGAACAACATCGCGGAAGGCCAGGCCCGCTACGAGGTCATCGACAGCATGCTCTCGGAATATGCGGTGCTGGGCTTCGAATACGGCTACTCGCTGGCGGAACCGAACACGCTGACCCTATGGGAAGCGCAGTTCGGCGACTTCGCCAACGGCGCGCAGATCATGTTCGACCAGTTCATCTCCTCGGGCGAGAAGAAGTGGTTGCGCATGTCGGGTCTGGTGATGCTGCTGCCCCACGGCTTCGAGGGTCAGGGCCCCGAGCACAGCTCGGCCCGGTTGGAGCGGTTCCTGCAGGGCGCGGCCGAGGACAACTGGATCGTCGCCAACTGCACGACGCCGGCGAACTACTTCCACATCCTGCGCCGGCAGATCCACCGCGGCTTCCGTAAGCCGCTGGTGCTGATGACGCCGAAGTCGCTGCTGCGCCACCCGATGGCCATCAGCCGCGCCGACGAGTTCCAGACCGGCAGCACTTTCCACCGCGTGCTGTGGGACGACGCGCAGCGTGGCGGATCGCCCACCAAGCTGGCGGCCGACGATCAGATCAAACGCGTCGTCATCTGTTCGGGCAAGGTCTATTACGACCTTCTCAAGGCGCGCGACGAGGCCGGGATCACCGACGTCTACCTGCTGCGGCTTGAACAGTTCTACCCCTTCCCCGCGCAGGCCATGGTGAAGGAACTGGGCCGCTTCAAGGAGGCCGAGATCGTCTGGTGCCAGGAAGAGCCGAAGAACCAGGGGGGCTGGACCTTCGTCGATCCCTATCTGGAATGGGTGCTGGAGCGAATTGGCGCCAAGCACTCGCGCGCCCGGTACGCGGGACGCAATGCGGCGGCCTCGGTCGCGACCGGCCTGGCGTCGCGCCACAAGGCCGAACAAGAGGCGCTGGTCGCCGAAGCCCTGAATCTTGAAGGATGATCCGATGACCACCGAAGTCCGCGTGCCTGCCCTTGGGGAATCCGTCACCGAGGCCACGATCGCAACATGGTTCAAGAAGCCGGGTGACCGGGTCGAGGTCGACGAGATGCTCTGCGAGCTGGAGACCGACAAGGTCACCGTCGAGGTTCCAAGCCCCGCCGCCGGCACCCTGGCCGAGATCGTCGCCGCCGAGGGCGAGACGGTCGGACCGGATGCGCTTCTGGCGCAAATCGCCGAGGGTGGGGCCGCAGCGGCCCAGCCCAAGGCAGACAAACCCAAGGCCGAAGCCCCGGCCCAAGACACTGAGGGACAAGAGAAGATGAGCGGCAAATCCGTGGACGTGATGGTTCCGTCCCTGGGCGAAAGCGTGACCGAAGCCACGGTCGCCACCTGGTTCAAGAAGCCCGGCGACAGCGTCGCGGTCGACGAGATGCTGTGCGAGCTGGAGACTGACAAGGTCTCGGTCGAGGTTCCCGCCCCGGCCGCAGGCGTTCTGGCCGAGATCCTGGCCGAGGAAGGTGCCACCGTCGATGCCAAGGCCAAGCTGGCAATCATCACCGAAGGTGCGTCCGGCGCCAAGCCGGGTGCCCAGAAGGCCCAGGAGACGGTGCTGGAAAATGCTGGCCCCGAGGAGATGAAGCCCCGCAGCGACGTCGAGGACGCGCCCTCGGCCAAGAAGGCGATGGCCGAGGCCGGCGTCAGCCGCGACCAGGTGCAGGGTTCGGGTCGCGACGGGCGCATCATGAAGGAAGACGTGGCCCGGGCCGCAAGCGCGCCCAGGCCCGCCGCCCCGGCGCAGGCGCCGCGCGCACCGTCCAGCGCCAGTGATGCCGGCCGCGAGGAGCGGGTCAAGATGACCCGCCTCCGCCAGACCATCGCGCGCCGCCTGAAGGACGCGCAGAACACCGCCGCGATGCTGACGACCTACAATGAGGCCGACATGTCCGGCATCATGCAGCTTCGCAACGAATACAAGGACGCGTTCGAGAAGAAGCACAAGGTCAAGCTGGGCTTCATGTCCTTCTTCGTGAAGGCCTGCTGTCACGCGCTGAAGGAAGTGCCCGAGGTCAATGCCGAGATCGACGGCACCGACGTCGTCTACAAGAACTTCGTCCACATGGGCGTCGCCGTCGGCACGCCCTCGGGCCTGGTGGTTCCGGTCGTCCGCGACGCCGACCAGAAGTCCTTTGCCGCGATCGAGAAGGAGATCGGCGAACTGGGCGCCAAGGGCCGCGACGGCAAGCTGTCCATGGCCGAGATGCAGGGCGGCACCTTCACCATCTCGAACGGTGGCGTCTATGGCTCGCTGATGTCGTCGCCGATCCTGAACCCCCCGCAGTCGGGCATCCTGGGCATGCACAAGATCCAGGAACGTCCGATGGTTGTCGGCGGGCAGATCGTCATCCGGCCGATGATGTATCTGGCGCTGTCCTATGACCACCGGATTGTCGACGGCAAGGGTGCTGTCACCTTCCTGGTCCGGGTAAAGGAAGCGCTGGAAGATCCGCGCCGCCTGCTGATGGATCTGTGATTCCAAGCCGCGGGCAATCGCCAGATGCGGTTGCCCGTGGCCTGTCGGCCGGACGACAGACAAGGTTCGAATCCTCAGCCGACCGGCGAGGCCGCTTGCCGGCGCCGCGTACTAAGGGCAAGCTGAGCGTATTTGGCAGGAGTGTCCCATGCAGTTGATCATCCGCTATTCCGCCCCCGACCATGCCCGGTTCCGGACCGCCTTCGACGCCGATGCGGAGGATCGGGGCCGCAACGGGCTGTCGCTCCTGCAGCTGTGGCGCGAGGGTGAAGGGCATGCCTGGGCGCTGTTCCAGGTCAACGACGCCAAAGCCGCGCGCGAGTACCTGCAGGCCGGGGCGAAGGTGTTCGAATCCCAGGCCGGGATCACCGGCTCTCAGGCGCATTTCGTGGAAACCGCATGATGACGGCCGAGCTGACGGTCCTTGCGCTGGCGGCGATCCTGCAGGGGCTGCAGTTCGTCCTGTTCTCGGTCTTGGCGAACCTGCAGGTCGGCCCCAAGGTCGCCATGGGACCTCGCGACAATGTCCCCGCGCTGAAGGGTCAGGCAGGTCGCGCGCAACGCGCGCTGTCGAACCATTTCGAGGGCCTCATCCTGTTCACCATCGCAGTCTTGCTCGTGACCGCCGGCGGACAGGCCACCGGCTTCACCGCCGCCTGCGCCTGGATCTATCTGCTGGCGCGGCTGGTCTATGTCCCCGCCTATCTGCTGGGATGGACCCCTTGGCGGTCCGTGATCTGGGCGGTGGGCTTCGGGGTGACAATGCTCATGATCCTGGCCAGCCTGTTCTAGGTCGGAAACCGTATTGCTTGCGGGGGCCTTGCATGGGATGGGCCGCCCCCGCGTGACAGAAGGAAAGAAACATGTATGACCTCATCGTGATCGGCGCCGGACCTGGCGGCTATGTCTGCGCGATCCGCGCGGCGCAGCTGGGCCTCAAGGTGGCCTGCGTCGAATCGCGCGACACCTTGGGCGGCACCTGCCTGAACGTGGGCTGCATCCCGTCGAAGGCGCTGCTCCACGGCACCCACATGCTGCACGAGGCGCACGAGAATTTCGAGAAGATGGGCCTGATGGGCGCGCATGTTGAAGTCGACTGGACGAAGATGCAGGCCTACAAGGCCGAGACCGTTAACGGCAACACCAAGGGCATCGAGTTCCTGTTCAAGAAGAACAAGGTCGACTGGATCAAGGGCTGGGCCACCATCGAGGCCGCTGGACGCGTCAAGGTCGGCGATACGGTGCACGAGACCAAGAACATCGTGATCGCCACCGGCTCGGTCCCCCAGGGGCTGCGCGGGGTCGAGGTTGACAACACGGGCGGCGTGATCGTCGATTCCACCGGCGCGCTGGCCCTGCCGAAGATCCCCAAGTCGATGGTCGTCATCGGCGCCGGCGTCATCGGGCTGGAGCTTGGGTCGGTCTATGCCCGCCTTGGGGCTGACGTGACCGTTCTGGAATATCTGGACGTGATCACCCCCGGCATGGACGGCGAGATCCAGAAGCAGTTCCAGAAAATGCTGGCCAAGCAGGGCCTGAAGTTCACCCTGGGTGCCGCTGTGAAGTCGGCCGAGGTTCAGGACGGCGCGGCCAAGGTCACCTATGCGCTGAAGAAGGACAACGCCGAACAAGTGATCGAGGCCGACTGCGTGCTGGTCGCGACCGGCCGTCGGCCGCATGTCGACGGCCTGGGGCTTGAGGCTTTGGGCGTCGAGACCACCGAACGCGGCTTCGTCAAGATCGACGATCACTGGTCGACCAGCGTCAAGGGCATCTATGCCATCGGCGACGCGGTGCCCGGCCCGATGCTGGCCCACAAGGCCGAGGATGAAGGCATGGCCGTGGCCGATGTCATCGCTGGAAAGCACGGCCATGTGAACTATGGTGTCATTCCAGGCGTGATCTACACGACTCCCGAAGTCGCCAGCGTCGGCCTGACCGAGGAAGCGGCCAAGGAAGGCGGCCGCAAGGTCAAGGTCGGCAAGTTCCCCTTCATGGGCAATGCGCGCGCCAAGGCCCAGTTCCTCGGTGAAGGCTTCGTCAAGCTGATCGTCGATGCGCAGACCGACCGGATCCTGGGCTGCCACATCATCGGCCCGTCCGCCGGCGACCTGATCCACGAGGTCTGTGTCGCGATGGAGTTCGGTGCCTCGGCCGAGGATTTGGCGCTGACCTGCCATGCCCACCCGACCGTCTCCGAGGCCGTGCGCGAAGCCGCGCTGGCCTGTGGTGCCGGCGCCATCCATGCCTGACGCGCACGCCTTCGCGGCGTCCCTCGGCCGTCGGGGTTTGGTCTTGTCGGTCTTGGCCCTCGCCGCTTGCGGCGGGGGGCGGACGCGCGGGCGGGGCCAGTTGACCGGCTCGGGCCTTTACCCTAACGAAACGCCGTACATTCGCCAGCGCATCAATTTCTGGTCGCGCCACTACGGTGTGCCCAGTTCGCTTGTGCAGCGCGTCGTCCTGCGCGAATCCAGCCACCGGCCCGAGACCCGGAACGGCAGCTATCACGGGCTGATGCAGATCGCCCCTCAGACGGCCCGGACGATGGGCTACCGCGGGCCGGACCACGGCCTGCTGGATGCGGACACGAACCTGCGCTACGGCGTCAAGTATCTGCGCGGTGCCTGGCTGGTGGCCGAGGGCGACCCCGACCGCGCGGTGATGTGGTATTCGCGCGGCTACTACTATGAGGCGAGGCGCAAGGGCTTGCTGAAGAAGACCGGGCTGCGCGGTTAGATCGCTCGCTCAGCCGCCAGCGATGATGCGGACATAGTTCCGCGTCTCGCGATAGGGCGGGATGCCGCCGTATTTCTGCACCGCGCCCGGTCCGGCATTGTAGGCTGCAAGCGCCAGCGTCCAGTTGCCGAACTGGTTGTACATCATCCGCAAATAGCGCGCGCCGCCCTCGAGGTTCTGGACCGGATCGGTGGCATTCACCCCCAGCTTGGCCGCCGTGCCGGGCATCAGCTGCGCCAGACCCATCGCCCCCTTGTGTGAGCGCGCGTTCGGGTTCCAGCCGGATTCCTGCTGGACCAGGCGCAGGAACAGATCCTCGGGGATGCCATGTCGCTGCGCCGCCTGACGGGCATGCGGCAGGTATTCGCTGCGCCGGCCGGTATAGCGCGGGATGTTCGGCGTGACGTCAAGCGCCACCGCATCCTCGCGCCCGCCGGGCCGCAGGCGCGCAGAGCGCTGATACTGCGTCGCAAGCCGTGAATCCATCAGACGGGTCTGGCGCGCGAACTGTTCGGCCCGCGATTTCGATGAGCTGCCCGACAGCCGCAGCCCTTCGGCCGATGCGGGGACCGCGACGGCCGCCAATGACATTGCACAGATTGCCGCTTTCAGGGAATGGCCGATCCACATGTTCTCCGCCCTCGTTCTTTGTCAGCTTCGCCGTTTTTCTGGGACTATACATCAAATGCCGCCCTCTGCCAGCGCCGGGTTCGCGGTTCCGGGCGCCGCCCTGCGCCATGGGCGGCTTTGCGCCCGGCCGATGGCGCGGCGAACGGCTTGCAGCCCCGGCCTGCCCTGCGCTAGACCGGCGTGAACGACATCACCCGAGGATTCCCGTCATGGCAGGCAGCGTCAACAAGGTCATTCTGATCGGCAATCTGGGCCGCGACCCCGAGATCCGCAGCTTCCAAAACGGCGGCAAGGTCGCCAACCTGCGCATCGCGACGTCCGAGACCTGGAAGGACCGCAACACCGGAGAGCGCCGCGAGAAGACCGAGTGGCACACGGTGGCGATCATGTCCGAAGGGCTGGTCGGGGTGGTCGAGCGGTTCCTGAAGAAGGGCAGCAAGGTCTATATCGAAGGGCAGCTGGAGACCCGCAAGTGGCAGGACCAGTCCGGCCAGGACCGCTATTCGACCGAGGTGGTGCTGCGCGGTCTGAACGGCACGCTGCAGATGCTGGACGGCCGCGGCGAAGGCGGCGGTGGCGGCATGGGCGGCGGCAGTAGCCGGGACTCGAGCGGCTATGACGACTATGGCTCTCGTGGCGGTTCGGGTGGCGGCAGCACTGGCGGCGGCCGTCCCGACTATGATGACGAAATTCCGTTCTAGAATGGAACGTATGATCTTTTGTAAGTTTGTAAGGTTCAACTAGCGGTACTATAATCCATTTTTCTTGACGAAGCGACTTCCACTAGCCACCTTTCAGAGGCGCAAGTGTGGAAGATGCAGCTTTGTCAAGATACGGTCTCAATCCATACGCCGTCCGCTGGTTAAAATTCGACGGTGGGGAACGCATGCCGTTCCTCATCACGAAGGCCATAGGGCTACCCTTACAAGCAGCGACCTATTGGATTCTGTCTAAGCGCCGCCCCTCGGGGAGCCAGCCGAACACGCTACACAATGACCTTCGGGCTTTGATGTACCTCCACCTCTGGGCGGATGCCCGTGGTGTAGATCTGCAGGATCGCTTCGAGTCCGGAGCGCTCCTTACTCTGACCGAGGTAACGGACCTCGACACATTCTGCGGAAAGTACCTCGCGGATGCTATCGGCAACATGCAGGACTAGACAGGCGCTTTAACTAACTTCCCGACAAGATACTCCAAGGCGCACGCCTTATCGGTAACCTAGGCTCCAGACCCATTGATTTCACTTCCTTTGCGTGACTCAGGGCTCGTAAGGAGACCTGATTGATGAGCAATCTGTTTTGGCTGACCGAGGTGCAGATGGTGCGCCTTCGCCCTTTCTTCCCCAAGAGCCATGGCCGTCCGCGCGTCGATGATCTGCGGGTCCTCAGCGGCATTATCTTCATCAATCGCAACGGCTTGCGGTGGTGCGACGCACCGAAGGAATATGGACCGGCAAAGACGCTCTATAACCGTTGGAAGCGCTGGAGCGATAACGGTGTCTTCGCCCGGATCATGGTGGGCCTGGCCGCCGAGGCAACCGATCCAAAGACAATCATGATCGATGCGACCTATCTGAAGGCGCACCGCACGGCTTGCAGCCTGCGCGCGAAAACGTATGGCCCGCCCCGTCTGCAAGCGGCAATTTTTAATGACATGAT
>NZ_JAOTBE010000042.1 GCF_026162645.1 Paracoccus rhizosphaerae | reverse complement strand
TGGCCAAATCCAGGCCGATGATGCTAACCTCTTCCATGGACGCTCCCCTCCGTAGCGGTGCTTCAACACCCGCCACCATGGCACATCGATGCCGCCGGGGGGCGTCCAATCCATCGCTTACTGTTCAGGTATCCCACCGCCGCGCCCCGGGGCCGCTGAACCTGCTGGTCGACAGCACCGGGATCAAGTTTCTCGGTGATGGAGAATGGCTGGCGCGCAAGCATGGCACCCACCGCAGGCGCCAGTATCGCAAGGTCCACCTGGCAATGGATACGGCCACCGGCGACATCCGGGCGGTGGAGTCCACCTCAAGCCGCGAAGGCGACAGCCCGGCGTTGCCTGACTTGTTGAACCAGATCCCGGCCGATGAACAGATCGGCACCGTGACCGGCGACGGCGCCTTCGACACGCGGCGGTGCCACACAGCTATTCTGCATCGTGGCGGCACGGCCGTCATACCTATCCGCAGGAACGGTCGCCTCTGGAAGGAGGACTGCCCTGCCGCCCGTGCCCGAAATGACATCCTCCGGGCGACCCGGCGCTTCGGCCGGGCGAACTGGAAGCACTGGTCCGGCTATCATGTCCGAAGTCGCATCGAGGCAAAGATGAGATGTCTCAAATCCTTCGGCGAGCGCATTGCCTCACGAGACCCGGACAGGCAAACCGCCGAAGTTCACATCCGCGTCGCACTTATGAACCGCTTCAACGCACTCGGCACTGCCGAGATCGAGCGCTTGGCCTGAGCTTAGTGGGGTAAGGGGAAATCTTGCTTCAATGCTGAGTTCTGCAACAATGCCCTTCAGACCTCTACAGAAGGAGATTTATGCACAGAGGCTTCGATTGAACCGCTTGTAGCGGCATCGCTCGGCACATGGTTGCCGATCCTTTTTGCATGATTTCTGTGGAGTTCTCATGGAGAACGCAAATCTGGTGATCCGACCGTTCGATGCGGCAACGGCTTTGAAAAAACTGTCCAATATCTGGCTCGAAGCTTCGATAAAGGCGCACCCATTCATCGGCCAAGCAAGGCTGACCGAGCAGCGACGACTGATTGAAGGGGAGTATCTGCCAAAGGCGGATACTTCAGTGGCTTACCTTGACGGGGAAGCCGCTGGCTTCATCAGCCTTCTGGGCAGCTTCATTGGCGGGATTTTCATTGCGCCAGACCGGCAGGGCTTTGGCATAGGGCGCCAACTTATCGCTGATGCACTGGCCCGGAAGGGGGAATTATCCCTGGAGGTCTACACCGAGAATGAGCAGGCCGTGCGCTTCTACAACAGGCTCGACTTCCGCGAGATTTGTCGGCGCAATATCGACGACTTCGGCTTTCCGTTCCCGAATGCTACACTCACTCTGAAGACATGATAATAGGTCGGGCGGGCTTCATCGCCTTGCCCTTCCGCGTGCGACCGGCAGCTCCGTCTCGCAGAGCAGACTGTGCCTGCTCGATTTCGCTGCGCCAAGCCCGAACGTCCGGCTCGGGGTAGCGCATTGCGGTATCCGTCAAGCGTTTGGCGGCCGCAACGGGCCGAGTGCGCTGGTCAGGGGCTGCCCTGGACCGTTGCCGGGACCAATGCCAGCAGATCGACGTTAAGAGCCCATAGCCGTCATTCGCCGGGCTCTGCGAACGCGCTCTTTCGCAGTAGCAGCATCTCACTATGCTGCGTTCACGTTAACGGAAACTCCCTCACCAAACCGCAAGAATGTGCGTGCCTCAAACCGTTAGCACGACAGCACCCCTGGCTGTGCCATCTTCAAGAGCTTCATGCGCCTTGATCACCTCGACGAGCGGGAACAGTTGACCGCTCGATGGATCAATAATGCCTTGCTCGACGGCATCGAGAATATCCCTTGCCCGCTGACGATACTCGGCGATTTCGGTAATATGGTGGGCGAGACCTGGTCGGGTCAGGAACAGCGACCCCCTGCCGTTGAGGGTTGCCACCGAGACTGGATCGGGTGTGCCGGAGGACGCACCGATCGACACCATGGTTCCCCGAATGCGCAGGCAATCAAGCGAAGTGTCGAAGGTGAGCTTGCCGATGCCGTCATAGACCACGTCTGCCTTTCGACCATCGGTGAGACGTGCCACCTCGGCCGGCAGATCATTTTTCCCCCAGATCAGCACTTCAGAGCAGCCGGCCGCACGGGCGCGCTCCACGCTGGCTTCCTTCGAGACGACGCCGATCACGGTGGCGCCGAGATGGCGCGCCCAAGCTGCCAAGATTTGCCCGACGCCACCAGCCGCACCGTAGGCCAGCACGACCGTTCCCGCCTGCACCGGATAGGTGCTCTTCAGGAGATACTGCGCGGTCAGGCCCTTGAAGAAGATCGCCGCGGCGTCCTCGGAACTGATGGCATCCGGCAGTCTCACCAGCCGGTCGGCCGGGTAGATGCGGCCACTGGCATAGGCGCCAAGCGGCCCGAGCGCGTAGACCACCCGGTCCCCGACCTTTACGTGGGTGACATCAGGACCAACCTCGCCCACGCGACCGGCAGCCTCTAGGCCGATGCCGTTCGGCATGGGGATTTTGACCGCGCCGTTTCGTTGCGTGATGTCGAGGTAGTTGACGCCGATCGCTTCCTGCTCCAGCCAGACCTCGCCGGGACCGGGTCTAGTGCATTCCACATCGACGATGTGCAGCACCGAAGGCGGACCCGCTTCCTGAAGACGGATGGCAATGGTCATTGTGTTTTCCTCTTCTTGTCTAGACATCGTCAGACAGCATACCCGCAGCGTCGCACGGAAGATCTATCGCAACAGCAGACCCATGGGCTTGGGCCGGAATGTGCCGGTGCGGGGGTCATCCGACACCCGCACCCATGCCCTTATGCACCGGTGGGCTCGTAAAGGGTCTCGACGCTCCATTCGTCCTTCGGTTGACTGTGTAGCGCCCAGAATGCCTCGGCAATCCGCTTGGTGTCTTCTGTGCCGGCATTGACAAAGCCCGCGACAGTGACGGTCGCCACATGGACGCCACCCTCGCGGAACTCATCGAAGAGCCCTTGTGCGAGTGCTCGGATGCCGGCCTTGCCGATGCTGATCGACAGGTAGTCGGGGTGCGGTGCGAGCGCGAACCCGCCGCCGGTCAGGAGGACCGTGCCGCTGCCGCGTTCCAGCATGGCGGGTGCTGCAGCATGGACAGCCGCAAGCGCACCACCGATGTTGATGGCGAGGTCAGTGTTGAAGCTGTCGAGGGCCTGGGTCTGCACCTTGGCATTGCGGATGACCCCGGCATTGTAGTGCAGCACGTCGATCGCGCCGAACTCCGCCTCAACGCCGGCGACGAGGTCCGCGACCGCCTGAGGATCAGCGGCATCGACCTGACGCGCCTCGGAGCCCGGGATGGAACCGGCGAGCTCACGCGTCCGCTCCAGATTGCGGGAAGCCAATACGACACGATAGCCGTTTTCGGCAAACGTCCGCGCCGTCTCCAGCCCAATGCCTGGACCGGCGCCGATGATCAGATAGGTCTTCATGACAGTCTCCTTTGACAGCTTAGTTGATCAGGGCAGGATGGGGGATGATTTCGAGCCGATTTGCGCCGGCACGGAGCTCCAGCTCGGTCGCAGGCTGTCCTAATGTGCCCGGGGTCGACAGACGCATGGTCTGTCCTGGACGCAGCAGCATCGAGTTGCGCATTGGTGTGCCGTCCTCGCCTTCCATGATCGTGGCGACGACCTGAAGGCCCTCGGGCTCGACCGTATAATAGGCAACCCCGTGCAGATCGCCCAAGGTGATCGGGTAGGCCACGGGGGCTTCGGCATGCGCGGTAACAGTCGATGCTGTGAGAAGCGCGAGTGCTGCAAGATGTTTGCTCAACATGGGATGATCCTTTCCTTTGCTTGGGACCGATATAGCGCTTAGGCTCAGACCGATAATCCTGCACGAAAGCACTTCACTCATGCAGATGAGTCCTCAATCGGTCGCCTTGGATGAGATCGTTGCCTTCACCACCGCAGCGCGCAGACAAAGCTTTGTCGGTGCCGCAAAGGAGCTTGGCCTTGACCCCTCTCTCTTGTCGCGGCGCATTCGCCGCCTTGAAGAGGCATTAGGCGTGCGCCTGTTCGTGCGGACCACGCGCAAGATCAGCCTGACGGAGGCGGGCGAGCGCTACCTGTCCCGGGTCAGTGATGTGCTGGAGCAACTGGAGGCCGCGGGCCTCGAGGCCGCGGAACTGGCAGCGCAGCCCCAGGGCGTGCTCCGGGTCTCGCTGCCGATCAGCTTCGGCCAGATGGTGGTGGCACCGATGCTCTCCGGGTTTGTTGAGACCCACCCGCGCATCCGCCTCGATTTGAGCTTCACCAACCGCCGCGTCGACCTTGTCGCCGAAGGGTATGACCTCGCCATCCGCATGGGCGACCCGCGTGACAGCTCGCTCAGCATGCGCCGGATTGGCAGCTATCAGGACATCCTCGTTGCCGCGCCGGCTTACCTGTCAGGGATGGGGGAACCCCAGACACCCGCCGATCTATCGCATCATGGCTGCCTGAGCTTCACCGGCAATGCACACTGGCCTGACTGGCATCTTTCTGACGGCAGCACCACAGTTCGTCTCCGGCCGGAAGGGCCGATCACCGCGGACAGCTCCGAGGTGCTAATCACAGCCGCCGTCGATGGCTGCGGCATTGTGCTGACGCCTGACTGGATGGCCGTAAAGGCGCTCAATGCCGGACATCTCGTCCGTGTTCTGCCGCAGTGGCAGGGCGTTTCGGCCGGGCTGATCCAAGCCTTGTTGCCACCCGGGCGGATGCTGCCGGCAAAGACCCGTGTCTTTCTTGATTACGTCGCGAGCGCCTTGCGGGGAAGATCGCTGCAGTAGCAAACGGCAGGAATGTCCCGCAGAGCAGACTGTGCCTGCTAAATCTCGCTGCGCCAGGCACGAACGTGCGGTCTGGGGATGCTGCAGGGCGGCGCCAAACCGGGGCTGTCTGGCAGCAATGGGCCGCCACCTGCCGTCCCTCTTCACCGGCTTGGAGCGTGCCGTTCGGCCTGTCGATAGCCTTCGTCAGGACATCGAGACCTTGAGGGTGTGACGATCATCCGCTGTCTTGAACAGGAACAATAGCTCTACCTGGGCTCCGCAGGCTGCGGCATAGCGGACAAGGCTTTCCAGGTTGGGCAACGTCGCCGTCGGGCTTTCCAGGCGTTCAATCATCGACAGCGTCAGCGGCCGGTCGAGTTCTTCGGCTGCGCGTCGAAGCTCAGTCCGACTCATCTGCTTCGTCTTGCGCATTGCCCGCAGGGCCATGGCAAGATCAGCTTTCGCTCTATGCTGATCGAGCAAGGCCGCGCCCGCAGGGTTGGCGGCTCGCATCCGTTCCACCAAACTGGTGCCGCCATCCTTGATATGACCGCCGCGCTTCGGTCGCCTTGCTGTCATTGCAGTCTCCTTCCCAAAGCGCCGCTCTCCATGTGCGCATCGAGGTTCTTCAACAGCGACACGAAGCGCGTCATCTTCGCCTCGAGGAGCGCGTTGTCCACAAGCGCCAGATAACCCGTCGACCCAAGCGGCATGTAGCCGCTCGTCACCTTTCGATCATGGACAGAGGAGGCAAGCCTGACCTCTGCGCTCGGGAACGGCGTGCCAAGCCGATACCACCGGCTGATCGTCCTGGCCCATCCGGCGTCACGGTTCAGCCCGACCAGGGCCGATGTCAGGATCTGGCGGTCCCCCAGCAGGGGATGGCCCAGAACCTGCGCCCAGAGGGCCGGAAGATCGTCTTCGTCCTTGACGAGAGCGGCCCAGAGGTCTGCCAGAGGTGCCTCGGCGAGATCCTCGGGCGTGGGACCGCGCTCGAGCGCGGCAACTGAAGCCTTGGCGAGGTCGATGAAACTTTGAGGGTTGTGCATGTCTCCATGGTGGTGTTTGCGTGGTGGTTGGCATGGCGCAGCAGGGCGGCCGATTGAGCGATGCCTGATTCGGAAGGACTGTGGCGCCCGGATCACCGGCTTCAGCCGCATCTACCCGTGGCACTCTGGCTCGATCTCCCTCAGGAACGCCGCAAGGACGTCGCTCTCGGGATCCCGCAAGGCGTCGGCTGGAACTTCGTCAAGATCGAAATGCGGCCGCATCATCCAGTTCAGCAGTCGCAGGTCGCTCCATTCTGCCGCTCTCGCAGCAGCCACGATCTGGACAAAGCGGGGATCAACCCGACGATTGGTCAGGTCGAACTGGAAGGCCAAGTATCTCCGATTGCCGGCGATACGGACGCGCAGGAGGAGGCCCTCCTTCAGCAAGCTGGACCATGACAGGGCCGCATCCGAGCGACCCAGCAAGTCATGTGCTTCAGCGTTAGTGATCATCTTGACGCCGCCGAGGATCCGCCGGCGCAGGGCGCGACGGTGTGCCCTGCGCCGGCCTGTCATTCTTTGCCTGCGGGACATCTCACATCACCACCGGTCTGTTTTCCATGTCGAGGGCACGTTGCAGCATCCTCAGCACCGTCCGAAGGCTCGGCCTGGCCTCTGCCTGAGGCGTGACCGCTGCCAGTGCATCGACAATCGCCGAGATCGAGACCTCCGAAAGGCCGCGGGCGCGTCCCTGCCGTTCCGCAAGGACGATCAGGTGGGGCAGCTCCACGTCCTGCAGCCGAAGTACGGTGCAGCGGCTGATGAGCTGCTCTGGCAGCGGCGCCAAGTCGCTGCTCAGCAGGATCCAGCTGATCCAGGACATGTCACAGCGCACGCGGAAGTAGGGGCAGCTCCAGTCTGCAGCGGTGACGGGCTCAAGCAATGGCAGTAGCGCCTGGGCAAGGGCGAAGGATTGACCGCCGGAGGACCTGACATTGCCCGCCTTCTCGACCTCGTCGACGACCACGAGAGGATTGCCCGACAGCCGCTCCAGAACTAACTCGAACACGCGGCCCGGGCGGGCGCCTGACCAGCCGCGCTGAACGCCGACCACGGCGAAGCTGCCCCCTTCGCTGGTCGCGTCGATCACGAGGCTGCCGGCACCGATCAGCTCGCCCAGCCGCCGCGCCCAGTGCGTCTTGCCGATGCCCGGCGGCCCGTCGAAAATCACCGGCGGAAGGCGGAACCCCGGGTGACCTTCGCGCGCGGACCTGCGCATGGCGTTCCAGGCATATTCGGTCGCCGGCGCCATCCACGGCATCTCGTCGTGAAGGGTCGCCGCCAGGACATCGGCGTGATGCTCGTCGGAGATCCTGGCAAGGCTGACGCCGTCGCCCAGGGGCGACAGCCGCTCCCGGTCGTGCTTGTCCAGATGCCCGACGCCCGATTCACGCAGGACGCGATCATAGAGCCGGCTGGCCCGCCGGTTCGCGCGCCTGTGGTCCTTCTGCGGCATGCTGATGCCCTCGACCGCGCCCATGCAGGCAATATCGTAGAGGCTTTCGTCCTCATGCCGGGACAGATCGACGCCAGCGCGAGCGGCACGAAGCCGAAGCAGGCGCAGCACCAGGTGCTTGGCGATGTTGCGCGTCGACAGGTCCGGGTCAGGTAGCCTGGCCCTGATGAAGGGGTGGTTTTGCATGGTCGGTCCTCGCATGAACCAGCCGCTCATCCGCGGCCGGATGCGGCTGGCCCGAAGGCGCAGACGCTGGTTTCAAGAAGGACCCGGGTCAGGAGGAAGTGTTGAGATCCGACGGCCACGCCGTCAAGCCGGCGGCACGCAGCAGGGACACAGCTTGGCCTTGTCCGGCATCGACGCCAGTAAGCCCCTGAAAAGGTTATACTAGTCGCATGGAACGCCAACCGATGGCAGCGTTATGGTAGTCGAATGGCATAAAACCCCCGAAATGGCAGTTTTATGGGGGCCTCTACAACACCTATTGTAGATCCCACTATAAAACTGCCATCGGTTCCAAAAATATCCAGCAAAAACAATACACCGATAGACAGCATGACAAGCAAAGTTGCCATTTAACACGCATAAAGCTGCCATCGAAACTTCAAAGAAAATGGCCGCAAAATGCGGCCATCGGTGAAATACGAAGAGGCTATGTCGGGATCAGGACATCACGCGCCGAACGTCATCAAGATTGATTCGTAATGCGCTGAACCCTGTTTCCCCGGCAATGCGCCCGATCTTCCGCATTTCGCGTTGAAAGACCAGCCGAAGGAGATCCCGCATTGGCACGCGCGCCCGCTTTGTGCACTGCGTCAGCGTGATCCACCCCGGCGGAATTTGCGGCATCTCGGGCGCCAGATCATTGAGGCGATTCATTACGCGCTCGACCTCAAGCGCATCGAAGCCGGATTTGTCCCTCTTGTTTTCTCCCTGGCTCCGGAACAGCGGCGCAAGAAGGCCAAGATCGATAAGGCAGCTGACAATCGGGCGGGTAGCCTTCAGCAGCGCGGGCAGCTGCACGAACTGAACCGATCGCTGAAGTGCTGCCGCCGCGTCCCGCCCTTTCTTGATGTCAACGAGCAGGATCGAGTTGGGCTTCTCTGAATGGTCCGGCGCAACCAAGTCCCTTTCGACAAGGACCTTGCGCAGGGTCTGGCGGTGCAGGCCTGTCTCCAGTGCGAGCGACTGCACCGAATACATCCGACGCCTTTCGACAGGCTCACCCAGCAGGTTGCGCCCGACACAGACATCCATGTTCTGCAGGATGTAATTGCGCAGCAGCTGCTTGATTGGCCCGTGATCGGGGCGATCGCCCGGCTCCAGAAGCCAGCGATACAGGTGACCGAACACAGTGAAGTAGTTCTGTCCGCCCTGCCCTCGCACAAAGGCCGATGCCTGCAAAACATTGAATGCGGCATGCACCCCCTGCTCACCTGCTGACGTCCACTCCCATCCCGTCCGTCCAGCCAAGTCCCAACCGTCGCGGTCGACGGCCCCCAGATTGATCGTTGTGCCGAAGGCCAAGACGACACCCAGCATCTGGGTGACCTTGACCGCCTGTTCCATTGTCTGGCTGTCCAGCCAGTCAGGACCTTTTCGGCCGTCAAGGCGATCAAGGACATAGGACTGCAAGGGAGACGGCTCCCGGCGCAGGGTGCCATCGGCCAACGCGGAGAGCGCATCGCCCCGCTCCGGAACATGAGCGATGAGCTTGTGCTGCATGTTGTCGCGATGATCGCGGGCGCGATAGATCAGGGCCAAGTGGTGCTTTGGACAAGTTGTTACGACCCGCAGGGTCCAAGCCAGACGATCGCGTCGCCCAGCCCCAGGATCGCCGCACGCGAGATCGTCCTCAAGCAGGCAGAGGGGACAGAAGCGCGTTTCCTCGCGCACCATCATCGAGGCAGGAACCAGTTCGTCGCGGAGCGAGAAATTCAGGTTTCCCTGAGACGAAACGGTGTTGCGCCAGACCGGGATCGCATCCTGACCTGCAACCTGGCACAGGCGGTCGATGACGCTCCGGCGGCCATGAAGCAGATCCGAAGGTTTGATGCCCTGATCGGACAGAAATGATCTGAGCGTAGGGCAACCATGCAGAACGGACAGGCGGGCAGCCCAAGAGGCGGGCGTTTCATCACTCTGAAAGGCGAGGTGCGGGAAGAGCTGGCACATGATCACCTCCTCCGCCCGCGTCGCCCCGAGAACGGCTCATCGTCGTCGCGATCAGGGTCGATGGTGCGCCAGTCATCGGTCAAGAAGACGTTGCGCCCCGGCTCACAGCCTTCCAGCATCGCCCAGGCGTGAGCGAAGTGGTCGTTCGTCAGGCAGTCGGAACCGCTTTCCAGCGCCACCTCGATGGCGTTCAACGTGGTTTCGATGCTGCGACCGAACCGGAAGCGCGACGCGTGGAACAGCCTTGCAACGAGGTCCTCCGACAGGTCCGAGGTCAGCTCCGCTTTCCCACTGTAAGCTTCGATCAGGTCGTCAAAATCCTCCCTGCCGGTCGCTGCGCAGACAGGACGCAATTGCATGGTGGAAAATCGCCGCTGGACCTGCGGGTCGCTGCGAATGATCTCGTGCAGGCGCTCGGTGCCCGACAGGATCACGATGACCGCCTCGTCGCCTTGCATCAGCGATTTCAGGGCGCGCAAGATCATGGCGCTGTCCTTGCAGAAGAGGTCGTGGGCTTCGTCGATCCAAAGCACGGAGATGCCCAGCATCTTCAGTCGCGTTCTGATCTGATCCCAGACACTCCAAGCCTCCCGCCGTTCCGACAGGTTCGGGTAGCCGCTGCGTCGCAGGATTTCGAACCCCATGCTCTTGAATGTTGCTGGGCTAGGAACACTCACCCCCAACCAAGCAGGTTGGCCGTGTGCGCCCGCCTGAAGGGCTGGGTGTTTGGCGAGCGCGTGCGCCACGGTAGTGGATTTACCGCCACCGGGTCCATCCACCACGAGGATCCCGCGTGTTTCGGCGGTCGCCGAGAACCTGATCGCTTCCGACGTCAGGTTGCCGGCATCATCGCGGCGCAACAGGCGGTCCAGGTGCGCTCGGAACTCCTCATCCCGAGGCACCTTCACGTGGAGAGCGCGCAACTCCTCCATGAGGCGCGCATTCCTGGCGTAGCCGGCCCCGCTCATGTGTCGAACCTGTCGACGCCGTTGCCCTTGCTGCGGCGGCCCTTGGCCACATGTGGTGATGTGCTCGAGGCAGTGGCCTCATGATCTGGCACGACGGAACGACCGGTCCCACCTGTGTGCGCAGCCTTCTGCGGCGCCGGCCCGGCCTCGAAACCGGTCATCAGCTTCTGCTCCTCCCTCCGCAGGCGCTCTCCCGACCAGTCTTCGACAAGCAGCCCCATGGCCGCCTGCGCATCCTCGGAACGCTCCCTGATGTCGCGCAGAGCAGCCAGCACAACCTTCTCGTCGTGGCGCTTCCGGTCGGGATCGGCAGCGCGAACCTGGCGGACAGCAGACATCCAGAGCTGTGCGCCCAAGCCGTGCGCCTGATCCATGACGGCAGGAACAGTCATCCAGTCCTTACCGATGCGCACCTCGATCGCGCCGATGTCGCTCGGCAGCCAACGCACCTCGACGTCTTGGTCGCCCCGGTGCCTGTGGTGAGTAGCGAGGCTCTCCGAGTGATAACGCATGCCCAGAACGAGGATCCCGGCCTTGTCCAGCTTGCGGGTGAGCTTCGTCCCAAAAATTTGGCGACATGTGCCGGTATCCGGGGGCGGAGTAACGCTGAACTCCTTCGTCAGGCGCTCCCAACACTGCAACGGCGTTTCGTTATCGAGCCCGGAATGCAGGGTGTTATGATAGACATCGACCACCCACCGGACCAGCACGAACGCCAGGTCATTCTCCGTCAGACATGCGCGATCGGCAGGATTGGCATCGCCTTTTTCGACGATGCTGGAGAAGGTGCGTCCCGGCAATTCAGGCAGCAGGTTCATCCCGATCGTCCGGAAGAAGCGCTCGATGCGAGCGCGTAATTCCGGCAGACCAGCAACCGTGCGCAAGGCCGAGATGCCAAGGTCGAAGCAGACGGTCTGGAATTCCTGTGACCGGAACGCTGAACCGCAATCCGTCACGATCTCATCAGGCACACCATGCATATGCCATGCGCTATGCGCTCTGACGGCCGTAGAAAGTGCGCCCTTGTCCGACAGCACCATCTTGATCGCTTGAATGGCAGCACTCGCCTTGGCCGACGGAGTCATGATCATGGCCAAGATGCATCTTGTCGTGGCGCAGATTGCTACCGTTAGCTTCCAGCGCACCTTTTTCCCCGACAGCTTGAAAGCTAGCCGCTCTTCATCAGTCAGATGCTCGAGCACTCCAGCATCGGCGAGCAGCGCAAGGATATCGATATCCCATTCATCGATTTCTACGCGCTGCAGCGGGCGCGTCACCTGAAGGCCTTTTCCGACCGGCGCGAACTTCTTGCGTGCGGCAGCAGTGCCTTCCCTGCGACACATCACTTCATACGGATCAAGGCTGTTGATAGCACGGCGGACTGTTTCCGGGCTGGGAGGGCAGATCGGCGGCAGCCCCTCCGCTTCACGTTTCGCATTCCGCTCCTGGAACCGCAGGCGAATGAGCTTGAGGATCGAGAGCATCGTTGGCTTATCGGGATGCATGTAGCCACGCACCAGGTCCATCATCCAGGCGCGGCCCGTCAGGCAAAGTCTGTAGCTTCGGTTGCCCCGCAGATGTGCACGAAAGACCAGCCCGGCGAGGCCATCGGTCTCGTAAGACTTCAGCCATTTGCGAAGCGAGCGAGGGCTCGGGGGCTTTCGGAACTCAAAACCGGCAGACGCATGAGACGCGTTCAGTCCACGCAGGAACTGAGCATTCTGCATAGCTTTCAACGTTAGCTCGCCCATGTTCGCGCGGATCGACTCGTCCGTTCGCTTGACCTTCTTCTCGCGTTCCTGCTCCTGGAAAGCCTCGACCCAGATTTTGCGGGCGAACACCGCATCTTGCTGCCGTGCACTCAGCAGCGAGATCAACTGCTCCGCATCCACCAAACGGCGCTGGGCCGCCTTTTCGGTGAAGTGATCGCGCTCGAGCCTGATCCGCCCGGTCGACCCGAGACGGCTCAGCTCTGCATGAGGGAACTGGTTGCAGATCCCGGTTTCGTCACAGCGCCTCATGACGTATCCGACTTCGTTGCTGCTGACCGGGCGCCAGTCGATCCCCTCGATCCAGACGCAGTCAAAGAGGCCGAACGCGTAGCGGTGGCTGCTCGTGTCGAACTGGAGGTTCATGCCGCTACTCCCGTGCGAAAAACTTCGGTGCTGTGGGTGATAAGCTCATGTCGTGTGAGCCGGAGGCAGCCTTGGCCGATATTCCGGATCAGGGCGCGATAGCCGCGCGCCCCTTTCCCAATCTGGGATGTCAGTTCGGCGAGCGTGACAACGCCGGTCATCTGCAGGATAGCCTCGGCAGCTGCGTTATCCGCCTCGGGGTCCGGTTTACGCATGCTGTAGGTCAACTTGGCATTCGACAGTTCGACCTGATCCAAGTCGGTGTCCATCAGCAGACGGACGTCGTCCCCAAATCCAGTGTCGATTGCCTGCCGTGCGATGGCGGCAATTTCGGCCTGGAACTTCGCCGTGAGCCGCGCCTCCGGCTTGACGGAATAGGCGATGTGCAAGCCATCAACCTGCTCGACGCAGAAGTCGAAGTAGTGGGTCAGCCATTTACCGGACGTTGCTTGCCATCTGAACGAGACCTGCTCGCACAGCGTCTTCGTCATGGGGTGTGCATTGAGGCAGTATGCCCAGCTTTGCTCCAGGTGGCTCTCGATGTTGAGCACCCGACCTGGCCAGGGACCGACCATGATGTGGCCGGTGCAATGGCCCTTCGAAGCGGTCGCAGGGCGGCGGTCGCCGACACTCGGCTCGTGGAGGATGGCGAAGCCATCTTTGTCTTCTAGCATTTCCGTCTCTCGACATGAGGTGTCCGCCCTCGCCCGGAACTGGGCGAGGAGAATGGCGGGGCCATCGACGCAGGACAGGCAGGAGCAGCCCGCGAAAGCGGGTCGTCTTGCAGCTGCGCGCATGGTCATGGATTTCGAGAGGACAGGCCGATCGCTTGCATTTCCGACTTGGAAATGCTAAGCGTAAGCCATTGGCACGGCGGATTTCGGTCTGCCTCTAGTGACGCTCGATCTGTTGGCGCAGGTCGAGCGTCCTTGTTTTCAGGTCTTCATGATCGGTATTCCCTCAATGCTGTGAGTTCAAATCAGATATCACATTCTCGTCAGATTTAGAATTATCCTATGTAGATCAATAATTTCTGCGAAAAACGGCTGCAGCTACCATTCTTTTGGAGCTTTCCGTCGGGCGACATGCCATCGATGGTTGATCCCCATGGGCACACCACAAATGGCTGTGCAGCCGCGACATACACATCTCCTAACGGGAAGATGCGAAAGCGGCTGTCTGACGCTATATTATCTTAGTGAAAGTCGCCGGGCGAGCGCAGTTATGCGCTGCGATACCTGCAACAAGGATCGGCTGAACAGTCATCCGCATCGCGTTGATTCGGCGGGCTGGAGCGCACGCACCACGGACCTCACCACCCGCCTGAAGCGAAGCAGAGATCAGATTGGTGAGCGAGATCAGGATCATGAGAACAGTATAGGAATATCCGCGAGACGGTGACAAGGCCGAAAATTCGCAGCTCGTAGGCGAGGCCCTCAGGCTGCACGGGCAGCAGATCACCCGACAGGCCGGACGACCTGCGAACGGAAGGGCTAATCTAGCCTCGCGGAACCAACCTGTCAGGCAAGACGAAGATGACGTCCTTAGTCCTTCGGCTCCATGATCCTGCGCAGTTCTTCTCTTGGCGTTGATGCAATGAACTCGGCAACGAGCTTCATGTCGGGTTCGATATCGGCGGGGTTCGGCAAAGTCCGCCATACGGCGATCGCAACGCCAGCGGCGTATGCAACCGCAAGACTGCATAGCACCACCTCAACAACTGTCATCTTGCTTTCTCCTCTTCGCCGCCTGCCACTCTTGAGCGATCTTCACGCACTTTACGAGTGGTGTGATGTTACGGAACCTTCTCAGGAGAGACAGGGCGCCATCAGTCCGGCTGATCGACACACTTTGCTAGACCAGAAGATCCTGCACGCTGCGGATCTCCACCGCCCTCGTGCGGGCTGCAACGACCTCCCGGAAAGCCGCGTGACGGCCGGCACGGTCGGGGTGTCGCATCAGGCCACAACACTCTGCTTCTTCTCGTGGATAAATGGGAAGTCTATTCGCAGAACAACTTCATCAGTTCGAAGTGCTCCCTCTCCTCAAGGCTGACTTTTCCCCAAGGGCGGCACATTCAGATCGCGAGATCTGCCACATAGGCCCTGAGAATCCAGTGCGGCAGCGTCGGCGCGACCTGAACCAAGCGGCCGCTCGCAAAGACCAGCATCTGTTGCGGCGATGTATTGAGACGGGAATTGTCAAAGACCATACCCCTATCAGCGCGCAGCACCGCTTTGCGAATGAGGGGTTGGCTGCGCTCGTATCGCGCGCGGATCTTATCTTCCGGAACGTTGTGGCCGCGCTCTTCAACGCGGCTGCGCACTCGCTCGACGGATAGATCCGGGCTGTCAACTCCGACATGCATGACCACGATGAGGTAGCCACGGGCCCGGGCACTTTCGATGATCTCAAGTTTCGAGGGATGGGAGAACACTGTTTCTGCGGCAAAGCTCGTTCCTGCCACCAGCATTTCGTCACGGCGGGCTTCGGCGATTTTGGCGGCTTCATAGGAGGCCTCCATTGAAGGATCCCGGAGTTCCTCACGCTGGATGATGTCGGCGTTGATGAAAGAATCCGCGAAGCTGGGGGCGACACGGACCTGGTAGAGGGTAGACTTGCCAGCGCCATTGGGACCGGCAAGTAGGACAAGGCTGGGCCTCATGCGGCAGCGTTATCCTTAGCATAGATGAGGTTGCCTCCGGCATCGAGCCCGACGCCCCGGCCGAGGGCTTGACGGTCCGCGTAGAAGGCCTCTTCAGCCTCGGAGGGTTGGCTCATCTTCGCGGTGAAAGCGTCGAGCCAGGCCGCCTCTTCCTCCTCGCGCAGCTGCGTTGTATCGAGCCGCCCCTCCAAGGCTACGGTGATGCGTGTATGGTCGTAGGTGCCGGATTGCTCGATCGCCCGGCCGATCTTGAGCCAGTGGGTGATCTGCCCAGCTACCGAGCGGCTATGAAGCTCTGCTTCACGCCGGACAAGAGCCATGACATCGTCAGCAAGTTTCACGGATTGCGCCATGTCCGCCTCCTTTTGTTAAGGTGTAGGTAGCAAAATGCCACCTCAAAGTCAAGGGTGCTGGGAACAGCACGACCAGCCCGATGGTTTGGTGCGTTGGGATGATGGAGGATGGTTGGTGGTCTATGACAGGCTGGGAGCCGAAGACTGGCAAGTAATCCTGCTCGGCTTCTGGCTCGCATCTGGAGCGGACAAGGCACACAAACCTGCCGCTTGGGAAAGTAGCCGCAGCCAAGCGCTCGCCAGGGCAAATGGTGCTTTGGATTGACAGCGAGCCCGCAGGTCGATTTTCGCACTCGAAACGACGGCCGCTCCATAGCCCCCGGCAGCGTTTGCATCTGTAGAAGATCCTGCTCGTATAATGAGGGTTCCACTCCCGCGTTCCGCTTCTAGAACAGCGCGTTGGGCACGATCATGCTGATTGCGGGAATGTAGGATAGCAGGATCAGCGCCAGCAGCATCAGCAGCATAGTCGGCAGCGTAGCTCGAAAGACCTCCCCTAGGCTCATCTTGGCCACACCCATAGCCACGAAGAGGTTCAGACCCACTGGAGGCGTCAGCATCCCGATGGACAGGTTCACCAGCATGATAATACCGAAATGGACGGGATCGACCCCGAGTTCCTGAGCAATCGGCATCATCAGGGGACCAAGGATGATGATTGCCGACGCACTATCCAGGAAGCAACCGGCCACCAGCAGGATCAGGTTGAAGGCAGCGATTACCAGAACGGGGTTGTCGGTCCCCGACAGAACGTAAGCGGCAAGGTCCGATGGCGTTCCAGTGCTGGCCAGCAGCCAGGAGAAGACTGAGGCACCTGCAGTGATCAGCAGCAGCGGCCCCGAAATGAGGCCCGTATTGCGTAGAACCACCAACGTGGCGCTGAACGAGATGCTGCGATAGATGATCGCGCCCACGAACCAGCCGTAAAGGCAGGCGGCGGCGGCGGATTCGGTGGGGGTGAAGACGCCCGAGTAGATCCCGCCCAGCAGGATCACCGGAAGGCCCAAGCCCCAGGCCGCACGCTTGACCGCCTGAAGGATGCTGCGAAAGGTCGGCAGCGGGTCCCGCGCATATCCCTTGCGCGCCGAATACCAGGTCGCATAGCCGATCAGCAGCGCCCCGATCATCAAGGCCGGTAGAAGCCCTGCCGCGAACAGCATGCCGACCGAGGTCCCCGTGACCGAGCCATAGATGATCAGCGCGATGGAGGGCGGCACGATCGGTCCTAGGGTGCCGGCGGTGGTGATCAGGCCGATCGAGAAATACTTGTCATACCCCGCGTTGACCATGGCCGGATACAGGATCGAGCCAATGGCGATCACGGTGGCGGGGCTCGAACCCGAGATCGACCCGAACATCAGGCACGCCATAACCGCTGCCGCAGCCAGCCCACCCGGCAACCAACCGATCAACGCCCGCGCCAACCCGATCAGGCGGTCGGACAGGCCGCCGATGCGCATCAGCTCGGCCGCGAGGATAAAGAACGGGATCGACATGAGCGAGAAGTTGTTCATGCCCGAGAACATGCGCATCGGCACAAGCAGCGGGTCCATCCCGCCCCAGAAATAGAAGACTGCGGCCACCGACAGCGCCAAGGAGGCGAAGATCGGCAGTCCGAAAATCAGAAGCCCGAAGAAGACGGGGATGAGAGCGCCAACCATGCCTGTGTCCTCAGCTTGTCTTGATGTCGACCTGTGGCGGCTCGTAGACGCGACCGGCCAGAAGATCGCGCAGGACCAGCAGATAGCGCAGGACCATGAACATGCCTGCCGCCGGAATGACGGCATAGATGTAGCCAACGGGAATCCGCATGGCGGGCGACAGTTGCCCCATGCGCGACGTGTTCAGGACCAGTCTGCCGCCATACCAGATCAGCACGGCGGCGAAAATCAGACCCAGGCACGCAGCCCCGATCTGGAGAACTTTTGCTGTCCGTGGGCTGGCAAAGGCGTAAACCGCATCGACGCTGATATGCGAGGCATAGCGAACCCCCATACCCATGGTCAGAAAGCTCATGGTGATCAGCGAGTAAAGGATCAGCTCCTCGGACCAGAAGAGCGAGTTGTTGAACACGTAACGCGCGACCACTTGCACGATCGCGACAACAGTCGCGATCAGCATGAGCGCGGTGACGAGCACGTTCTCGATCCAGTCGACGATGCGGTTCAGCCAGACTATCATGACTTTCGACCTCCCGGCGCCATCATTCGCCCTTGGCGGCCGCCAGCGCCTTTTCCATCAGTTCGGGCGTGACCATTGGGCCGAACTCTTCGTAGATGGGTTGAGAGGCCTCGATGAACGCGGCACGGCCTTCCGCCGTCAGCTCCTGGATCTCGATGTCGTCGGCGATCTCCTCAAGGATCTTTGCCTCGTCCTCGGCCGTGTATTGGCGAGCAGCATCGCGGCCAACGATCATCGCATCCTCGACCACCTTCTTCAGATCATCGGGAAGGCTGTCCCAAGCCTGCTTGTTCATGACTGCGGCATAGGTGTGGTAGGCATGACCGGTTAGGGTCATGTAGTCCTGCACCTCGTGGAACTTCATTGAATAGATGTTGGCCAAGGGGTTCTCCTGCCCTTCGACCACACCCTGCTGCAGGCCGTTATAGACCTCGACATAGGCCATGGCGGTGGGATTCGCCCCATAAGTCCGATAGGTTGCCAGGATGGTCGGTGCCTGCAGCGTGCGCATCTTGATGCCCTGCAGATCGTCGGGGCCGTTGATGGGACGGATGTTATTGGTCATGTGGCGAAAACCTGCGCCCCACATCGCGATGCCGTGCAGGTTGTTGGCGTCAAGCGTTGCCAGCAGCTCGGTGCCGACCTCGCCGTCGAGCACGCGCTTCATCGCCGCCTCGTCCTCCATCAGGAAGGGCAGATCGAACAGATACATCTGCTCGTTGAAGTTCGCGAGGTTGCCGGTGGGCGGAATGGCGATGTCCACGAGGCCCATCTGGGTCTGCTCGATGATCTCGACGTCGCCGCCCAGCTGGGCCGCAGGACGGATGTTGATCTCGATCCGGCCGTCCGAGTTCTTTTCGACCTCTTCCTTGAAGACCTCGGCGGCGCGGGCGTTCGGAGTGTCTTCGGTCAGCACGTGGGCGAAGGTGAATTCGAAATCCGCGGCGGCGGCCATGCTGCCGAAGGCGGTGCCGAGGACGAGGGTCAGGCAGGTGCCGAGCGTGCGATGGGTCATGTTGACGTCTCCTGTTGGTCGTTTTGTTGTTGTCAGATCACAGCGGCGGCGGGCCCAGCAGATCGGGACCCGCCCCAAGCACCCCCTCTGCCCAAAGGCTTGCGGCCAGCAGCCGTTCCTCCTGACGGGCGGGTGCGATGATTTGAAGCCCGGTGGGAATGCCGTTGCCGTCCACCCCGGTGGGCAGCGTGGTCGCGCACCAGCCGAGAAGGTTCACGATCGCCGTGTTCCGCAGGGCCAGCATGTTGGCACGGCGATAGGCGTCGGGATCCGCCACCTCCTTCAACAGCGGCGCGGAGATCGGCACCGTCGGCGACACGAGAAGGTCCACCCTGTCGAAAACCTCACTCGCGGTCCCTGCCGCCTCGGCCAGCAGGGCGCGGCGCTGCAGATAGTCCGACGCGCTGATCTCGTCCGCGGCGACGACCCGTGCCATGACCGCGGGGTCCAGGCGCGCGATCCGCTCGGGGTGACGGGCGTCAAGGAAGGCTCGCAGTTCGGGGGCGGCCAACCCGCCGCGGCGGAACAGATCAAGCACCCGGTCCAGATCCGGCAGGTGCACAGCGGTCAACGCCGCTCCAGCCGCCTCCAGTTTGGTGAGCGCAGCACGGGTGTTGGCGGCCACCGCAGCGTCGGTCTCCTCCCACACGATGTTTTCGATGACGCCAATGCGCGGCCCGCCCGAAGCCGGCCCCACAGACTTGCCGCCGTCAATAGCGGCGAAGAGAAAGGCCAGATCGGCAATACTGCGGGCCAGAAGGCCGGGCGTGTCCAACGATGGCGATAGCGGCACGATGCCCTCCAGCGACCAGCGGCCATGCGTAACCTTAAGTGCAGTCTGGCCGGTAAAGGAGGCAGGGATCCTGACAGATCCGGCCGTGTCCGTTCCGAGCGCAGCCAAGGCACTGCCCTGCGCCAGCGATACCCCTGCCCCCGAACTGGACCCGCCTGGCGCCCGTGGGGCATCCGGCGCGGACCATGGATTGACCGGGGTGCCCCAATGCGGATTGGTGCCAAGGCCGCCGAAAGCAAACTCCACAGTATGGGTCTTGCCCGTAACAATGCCGCCCTGAGTCAGGACGCGGTTCATAACCGGGCCCGGGCGCTGCCACTCTTGGGCAAATTCGGTATCTGTCCCGGCATGGACCGGCAGGCCCGGCACTCCGTAAAGGTCCTTTGTTGAGATGGGGATGCCCATCAGCGGCCCCAGATCGATCCCGGTCCCCATGAGCACGTCCAGCGCGCGCGCCTGCACGTCGGCTCGTGGTCCTGCCCAGATGCGATACGCGTTCAGGCGCTCCTCGGTCGCGTCATGGCGCGCAGCCGCGTCGGCCATCAATCCCGCCGCAGTGGCGGTTCCATTGCGAAGCTGACCGGCAATCGTATCGAGCGGAACATAGGTCACTGGCTGTCTCCTCGTCGATTGGAGCTGCCTTATCCTTATGCGGCTCTCTGCAATGCGCCACTGTGCTGAGCGTCGGGCAGATGGCATGCTTCATATGGCCCGACCTCCCAAACCTAATCCTAGATCGCTGATTTGAAGAATAAAAGTTCGTCCCGCTTCCAAACAAAACAGGATAGCGTTGCCGTTTCGGCAAAGCACCGTTGCCAAAACGGCTACAGCTTGGCGACTTCCAGTGCCTAGTTTGGCGTCGACAATCACAACGATACAGGAAGAACATCGTGCCACACGAAACGGAACAGCGGCTCGGCGAACTAGGGATCATCCTGCCGCGTCGGCCAAAGCCCATCGGGAACTACCTTCCCGGCGTTGTCGTAGGCAACATCCTCTACACGTCCGGGACACTGGGAACGCAGCCGGACGAAAACGACAACGACGTCCTGCCCTACGTCGGAAAAGTTGGCTCTGACCTGAGTATCGAGGAGGGCTATGCTTCGGCACGGCTGATGGCGATCAACCACCTTGCGATGATGAAGGCGGTTTTGGGCGATCTCGACCGGGTCAAGCGGATCGTCAAGATGATCGGCTACGTCTCATGCGCTCCCGGCTTTACCGAGCCGCACCTGGTGCTGAACGGGGCTTCGGACTTGTTCGTCCAGCTGTGGGGCGAGGAGAATGGCAAGCACGCCCGCGCTGCCCTGACGCAGCACGAACTGGGGCTGAACGCCCCGGTCGAGGCGGACATCACCATCGAGCTTCATCCCTGACGCGCGCGCAGGCGGAAGAGAAGTGCCGCATCGGATTTCTCGCCCTTCGCGAACTCGGTCAGGATTGAGGCAATGAACGTTTCGCAGGCGGCCGACTTGTGCTGCCCATGGCGGGCGACGGCATAGATGAAACGGTGGTCAAAATCGCTGCAGCGAAGATTGAGAGGAACCAGCTGACCCTCGTCTACCTCGCGCAGGACGGCCTGCAGGGGAAGATAGATGATGGCATTGTTGCGGATGGTGTGACGGATCAGGAAGTGGAACTGGTCGGCCACGATGATCGCGGAGGGCTGTTTGCGGATCTTGCCGAAGGCCCGGTTCAGCAGGTGGTGGATGCCGAAACTGTCATCCGGCAGGACGCAGGGAAGATCGACCAGATCGTCCAGCACGACCGGGCGGCCGTCCGCAAACGGGTGCGACGGCGGCACCAGCGCGAGAAGGGGCTGCCGCCATTGCCCAATCGTCTCGATCGCGGCATGCGTGAAGTGATCATAGACGAAACCGATGTCGCACAGGTGCTGCTCGACCGCCTCCAACACCCGCTCGCGGCCGCGGATGCGGACGCGGAACTGGATGCCGGGATAGTCTTGGCGGAACTTTGTAATGTGGGCCGACAGGAACGGATCGGTGATCCCCTCCACCGTCGCGATGGAAACGGCGCCAGTCTTGAGGCTGCGCAGATCGGCAACCTCTCCTTTGGCGGTGTCGATCTGGCTGAAGATGGCGGCCAGATGGTCGGCCACCACGCGGCCAGCCTCGGTCAGGCTGACACCCTCGGCGCGCCGTTCTAGAAGCTGCTCCTGAAACTCGTGCTCCAGCTTGGCGATCTGGCGGCTGATGGCAGATGGCGAGACCCGCAGCCGCTCCGCCGCAAGCCGGATCGACTGAAAGCGAGCCACGCTCAGGAAGTATTTTCCTGCTATCAGGTTCATTCCGCAACACCACGAAGTTCGTCCAGACGACCTTCGTCGACCTTGATACCATGGGCAACAAGTATAGCGCATCGCGCTGCCCCCTCGAGCCAACCGGCGGCGTTGCGGCATGACACTTGCAGCACCAATGGAAAGCAGACCCTCGCAATTCCTGGCGAGCCGCCAATTATAGCACGAACATCTTAGACAGATTGTGGATGCACCGCTCTTCCGGTGCATCCAGCCTCACTGACTACTGGGCCGAGGAATTGATGATCTTGATCGCTTGCGTGGCCCATTCTTCGCCGCCGATCTGCGAGTAGAACTCAGGCCAAAGTGCTTCTGCGGCCTCGGCCCACTTCTCTTCATCCTGCGGAGCGCCGTGCAGTGTCATGCCACGTTCGACGAGCTCGGCCTTGGCTTCCTCGGTCAGTTCACCCGAAACCTGACGCCCATACTCGACGGCTTCACGTCCTGCCCGCGCGACGGCTTCCTGAATGTCCTCGGGATAGCTCTGGAAAACGCGCTCACTGATCAGAAGCGGCCCCGTCCACATCATGTAATGGATCTCGGTGATGTCGCTCTGAACCTCGTAAAACCGCGACGAGATGGCGGTGGTGTAAGGATTTTCCTGACCGTCGATGACGCCCTGCTGCAGCGCCGGAAAGACCTCTGCCCAATCCATCGGCAGAGGCTCGATGCCCCAGGCCTGGAAGGTCTTGATCGCGATATCATTCGGCGACACGCGGATCTTCAGGCCCTGCAGGCTGTCAAGCGTTTCCACAGGCTGGTTTGTCGTCAGGACCCGGAAGCCCTTTTCCAGCAGGCCCAGTGCACGGACGCCGGCTTCCGGAACGAGACGTTCGTTCAGCGGATCGATCAACTCATCCATTGCCGTATGCGCCTGCTCGGTCGTCGTGTAGGCGTAGGGCAGCATGAGAACGCCAGCCGAGGGTGCCAGGGGCACGAGGTTCCCTGTGTAGAGGATCTCTGCTTCGATGGATCCCATGCGCAACGCCTGTGCGACCTCCGTCTCGGTGCCGAGCGCGTTGCTGGGGAAGATCTGAACAGCGACGCGGCCGTCGGTGTATTCGTCGACCAGCTCCTGGAACTTGACAGCCGTCAGATGGGTCGGGTTGCTCTCATTGTCCCCGTGCGACAGGCGCAGGGTGTAATCTTGTGCGCCGGCAAAGGATGCCATCGTCAGGGACAGAACCGTTGCGGTGAGAGTGGCTTTCAGCATGTTTTTCCTCCTCAAGAAAATGCAAGGTGTCAGTAGACGAGCCCCATCAGGCGGGGCAGGAACAATGACAGCTGGGGAATGAACGTCACCAGCAGCAGGACGACAATCTCGGCGGCGATCAAAGGCAGGGCCGCCTTGCTGACCCGCTCGACCGTCTCGTTACTTATCTCGCTGGCAACGAACAGATTGACGCCAAGCGGCGGCGTTGAATAGCCGATCTCGCAGGCGATAACGAACATGATGCCGAACTGGATCGGGTCGATGCCGGCACTAACCGCCACCGGCAGCAGCAACGGCGTCAGGATGATCAGCTGGGTCAGCGTTTCCATCCACATGCCGACAAAGATCAGCAGGAGTATGATCAGCAGGATCAATGTCACCGGGCTTTCAAACGTGGCGATCATGAAGCTGGAGAACTGCTGCGGAACTTGGAAAATCGTCAGCACGCGCCCTAGCAGCCGGCCGCTCACCAGAACAAAGAGCACCACCCCTGTCAGCCGCACTGCGTAGGACATCGCATCGACGAAACCTGGCAAGGTGATCGCTCGGTAGATAAAGATTCCGACGAAAAGCGAATACAGCACAGCGACCACCGAGGCCTCTGTCACTGTGAAGATCCCGCTATAGATCCCGCCGAGGATAATGATCGGAGCCAGCAGTGCCCACCGCGCTTCCCAAGCAGCAGCGCCAATGCGCTTAAGGCTACGTCCCTCAGGGTTTGCTACAGCATAGCCGCGGCGAGTGGATATGATGCGCGATACCGTGGTCAGGGCAATCGCCAGCAGCAGGCCTGGGATGACGCCCGCAATGAAGAGACCCGTGATCGAAACCTCAGCCGTGATCCCGTAGATGATCATCGGGATCGAGGGCGGGATGACAACGCCGATACCACCCGCGTTCGAGGTGATCGCCGCTGCGAAGGACTTGTGGTAGCCCTCCTTGATCATGGTCGGGATCATGATGGAGCCGATCGCCGCAGCTGTCGCCGGACCCGATCCCGAAATCGCCGCGAAGAAGGTGCATGCGACGATCGTGACGCTCGCCAGCCCGCCGGGCGACTTGCCGACCAGCGTGCGGGAAAAAGCGATCAGCCGCGACGTCAGGCCGCCCTTTTCCATCAGGACGCCCGCCAGCACGAACATCG
Organism: Paracoccus rhizosphaerae; assembly: GCF_026162645.1. Taxonomy (GTDB): domain Bacteria; phylum Pseudomonadota; class Alphaproteobacteria; order Rhodobacterales; family Rhodobacteraceae; genus Paracoccus; species Paracoccus rhizosphaerae. Next base: position 7,298 of record NZ_JAOTBE010000042.1, on the reverse strand, counting down.
GCACGGCGATGATCAGAAAGTCGTTCACTGCGGAATAGGCAGCCTGCACGACATATGACAATGGGATGCCGGCGGCGACCATGCCAGCGATGGCGGCGAGACCGATCGAGACTGCGACGGGCACTCCCAAGATCAGGAAGACCAGGAAGGCGATCGTCAGGATGATTGGTGCGCTCATGATCAGTCGTCCAAGCGGGTGTCGATGACACCCTCGTCATGTTTCCAGCGCCGGATCATGACCTGGATCACCCTGATGCTGAGCAGGAAGAAGCCCAAAGGAACGATCAACTGGATCCAGGCAATGTTGATGCCGGTCGTCTGGGACACCATCGGGAAGCTGAACATGTCGGCGATGTAGATTGCGCCGAACCAGATCACGATGGCATTGAAGACCAGCCAGATCAGATCAGCGAGGGTCAGGGCGATTTTCTGCGCCCGAGGCGGCAGCATGGACAGCTGGACTGACACCCGGATGTGCCGGTCTTTCTCCGCCGCCAGGATGAACCCAAAGTAGACCGACCACACGAAGGCGAAACGCGATACTTCCTCGATCCAGGCAAAGGACCATCCAAGAAGATAGCGACCGATCACCTGGGCGCTCAGCAGCACCAGGACAATGGTCATCAGGATAACGCCAAGCCACTCCTCGATCGAGCGTCCCTTCAATGATGCTGTCATCTCTCTACCTCTGCCGTGCTGGTTTCGGCGGCCATCATCAGGTCGCGCGGACTTTGTCGCTCCAATACAGCACAAAGAGTAACAAGGCGGTCTCTGAAGGCGCGATGGTGCCGCAGTTGCCCCTCGAAGAGGTCAAGGTCCAGAAAACCCTGAACCAGCGCCCCTGCGTCCCCGCCTGCGTCCGCGTTGATCTGGCGAAACCGGTCGGCCAGCGGATCGGAAACCGGGATGCCTGCCCCATTGGCGTCCCGGCCCGTATTGTATCGCATCCATGCTGCGATGGTGAGTGCGTAGAGTTCAGCCTCCGGCCCGTCCAGATGGCACACCGCAGCCTCGACGATCCTCTGGCCCAGCTTGAACGAGCTGTCGGTGCCAATCTGGACCAAGGGGTGGCGGATATGCGGATTGCGCAGGCGCTCCAAAGTCGTTCGCACGTAGGCATCCAGGCTTTCACCTGGTGGACAAGTCAGTGTCTTGGCCTGTGCTGCGCAAAAGCGGGCGAGCCAAGGCCCCATTACAGGATCACTCGCGGCTTGAAAGCTCGTCTCGAAACCTGAAAGAGCGCCCAGATGAGCGATGGCTGTTTGAGCTCCGTTCAGGATACGGTGCTTCATCACCTCGTAGGGCCGGACATCCGCAACGATCTGCACGCCTACCTTCTCGAGCGGCGGAATGGGCATCGCGAAGTCGTTCTCCAGCACCCACTGGCCGAACGGTTCGGCCGCAACTCCCAACATGTCCGGTGCGCCGGCGAGTTGTCCAATTGCCCTCGCAGCTTCTTCGTCAACGCGAGGAACGATGCGGTCGACCATCGAGACAGGGAAGGTGACATTCTGTGCCATCCAGCTGGCCAGCGCGGGCCAAGCTTGGCTTGCGAATTCCGAAAGGACAGCCTGCAAAAGCCGGCCATTAGCTGGGATATTGTCGCAGCTGGCCAGCGTCAAACCCGGCAGTCCTGCCTCTTGCCGACGAGCCAACCCAAGGGCCAACCAGCCGATACCTGTCTGGGGACGCAGCGGGTCCTTCAGATCGGCCGCGATCGCGGTTGGATCCAGCCTGCGTGTGCCGGGTATATGGCAGTAGCCTTTCTCAGTCAGCGTCATCGTCACAAGACGCAGCGCCGGATCGGACAGAAAATTCTGGTCAGGCTCATCGAGCACTTCCCCCATCGACGTGATGCGCCGCAACTCTTGGCCGGCACCGTCGCGAAGCAGGACGTGATAGGCTCCCTTCTGGGCGTCAAGGGAATGAGCGATCCGCGGCGGAAACAAGCACAGCCCGCGGATCCGTGCTTCAGGATGACCGGCCTTGATCAAGGCGTCGGCATAAACGGCTTGATGCGCGCGGTGAAACGCGCCCGGTCCGATATGAAGAATGGCAGAGGGTGTCATGGCCTCAGGTTCCGAAACTCAGCAGAACCTTGACGTTCTGCGATCGATCTCCAGCCGCTGCAAAGGCGGCCTCCGCCTCATCCATGGTGAAACGAGCAGTCACCAAGGGGCCAAGATCCACTTCCCCAGCGGAGATCTGGCGAACTGCCTCATCGAATTCCCCTAGAAACCGATAGGCACCAACCAGCGTGACCTCGCGGATCAGCAGGCCCGAAAGCGACAGCGCGGCGGTGGGCGGCAAGAAACCGACCTGCACGATACGGCCGCGCGGCTTGATGCGTCGGATCGCCATTTCCAGCGCCGAGGCAACCCCAGCAGCCTCCAGCACCACGTCGACCTCGCCGATCGCTTGCTCCGCAGCGTCATCCGCCTCCGATGAGCCGACCACGAAGGTCTCAGCATCGGTGATACCTGCGATACGCTGAAGTGCTGGTTCGGCGATGTCTGTCACGATCAGGCGCCCTGCACCGGCCTTTCGAGCGGCAACAGCCACGAGACTGCCGATTGTTCCCGCACCCGTCACCAGAACCGAGGCACCGGGTCTGATCTGAGCCAATGCCACGGCATGCAGCGCCACGGCATAGGGCTCGCATAGCGCCGCCAACATCGGGTCAAAACCCTGCGGCAGAGGCACACATTGAGACGCAAGCACCACAGGACGCTCGGCAAATCCGCCGTTTGTGTGCGGATGATGTGCCGCACTTCCCATAAATCGCATGTGGCGGCACAGGTGCGTTAAGCCAGCAGCGCACTGATCGCACTCCATGCAGGGATGGGAGGGATTTACGGCAACAGCCGTTCCGACGGCCAGTCCCGACACGTCCGGCCCAACCTCGCGCACATAGCCGCTGAACTCATGACCTAGGATCATCGGCTCGCGCAGGATCGAGTTCGCCACACGGCCGTGAGCATAGTAATGCAGGTCTGATCCGCAGATCCCGCCCCAGGCAAAATCAAGCCGCACCTCTCCGGGCTGCAAGTCCGCCTCGTCCCATGCCTGAACATGCAGCTCTTTCGCGGCACGAATGACGCAAGCGCGCATCGCCCCCTCCCCCTCAGTTCTCCTCGTCCTGCTCCGATTTAGAATGTTTGTTCTATTTTCTGCAAGAAGAAAATATGTATTGCGAGAGACGGATCGGAACTTCGTTGGTTGCATCTTCGGCCTGAGATAACTTGCACTTTGTTTTGAACACCGGGATACGACTTCAATGAGCACCCCTTCCCCGCGTCCCGCCAGCTACGCAGAGTTTTGCGAGAAGCTGGCCGCGGACCATCAGGCCCTTCCGAAGCGGTTGGCACAGACGGCGCGGTATCTTCTAGCCCACCCCGACGAGGTCGCTTTTGGCACAACGGCCAGCATTGCTGAAGCGGCGGGTGTTCAACCATCGACTCTGATTCGCTTCGCCAAGGCGAACGGCTTTGATGGCTTCAGCGAATTGCAGATCCTGTTTCGCGAGAAGCTTCGACATCGCGATCAATCATATGCGAGCCGCCTCAGCGCCATCGACGCCACTGCTTCTGATGATCCAGTCAAGGCCATCCTCAGCGGCTTTATCGCTGCGGGGCAGCAGTCGCTGGAGGCGCTGAACAGGGACCTGGACTTGGCGCAGTTCGAGGCAGCGGCCGAACTGCTTGGTCGTGCGGAGACAATTTACCTGGTGGCGCGCCGGCGCGCTTTTCCGCCGCTGGTCCAGCTGCGTTATGCGTTCGCCAAACTCGGACTCCGCAGTGAAATTTGTGGCTCGGGCATCGGCATCGACTCCGACCTGTTGGCATTCGCCGGTCCCAACGACGCGGCAATTATGATCAGCTTCGCGCCGTATTCGGATCAAACTGTCGAGGCTGGCGAGCAGCTTGACGGGCAGCAGGTCCCGTTCCTCGCCATCACGGATACGCTTCTGTCGCCCATCGTTGCGGGCTCTGCCGCTCATATCCTGCTGAGCGAAGCCGACTTCGCAGGATTCAGGACGTCTGCGGCAGCAATGACGCTGGTCATGGCACTGAGCGTGACGGTGGCTGAAAAGCGGCGGCTGCACCACCAACCAGTCCGGACGATTAGATAGAACATCCGTTCCATGTTGACATAACTTTGGAACCGTAGTTTCAAATCGTCGGCGCACGGCCACGTCGACTGCCGCGTGACCTTGCTTAGCCGCTCGAGGAGGAGATACCTGCCGTGACAAAAGCTCTTGATGTGATCACCATCGGCCGGTCCTCGGTTGATCTTTATGGCCAGCAAGTGGGCGGGCGGCTGGAGGACATGGGGTCCTTTGCCAAGTATATCGGCGGCAGCCCGACGAACATCGCCTGTGGGACGGCACGGCTCGGCCTGCGCTCGGCGGTGATCACACGGGTGGGCGACGAGCACATGGGCCGCTTCATTCGCGAGCAGCTGGTCCGTGAGGGCGTGGACGTGCGCGGTGTCGCCACCGACGCCGACCGCCTGACCGCGCTGGTGATTCTGGGGATCCGCGACGAGGACAGCTTTCCGCTGATCTTCTACCGGGAGAACTGCGCCGACATGGCGCTGTCCGAGGATGACATTGACGAGGACTTCATCGCCTCGGCCCGCTGTGTCCTGGCCACCGGCACGCACTTGTCGAACCCGCGCACTGAGGCCGCGGTGATGCGGGCGCTGGAACTGGCGAAGACGCACGGGGCGCGGACGGCGCTGGACATCGACTATCGCCCGAACCTCTGGGGCGTCGCCGGCCACGGTGAGGGCGAAAGCCGCTTTGTCGAAAGCGCCAAGGTAACGGAGAAGCTGCAGGCGACGCTGCACCTCTTCGACCTGATCGTCGGCACCGAGGAGGAGCTCCACATCGCCGGCGGCACCACCGATACGCTGGCCGCGCTTCGTGCCGTGCGCGCGGTGTCGAACGCCACACTGGTCTGCAAGCGCGGAGCCGAGGGTGCGGTCGCCTTCACCGGCGCGATCCCGGACAGCCTGGACGATGGCGAGGCGGGACCAGGCTTTCCGATTGAGGTCTTCAACGTGCTCGGCGCGGGTGATGGCTTCTTCTCAGGCCTGCTAAAAGGCTGGCTGGACGGGGAGCCTTGGCCGAAGGCGCTGGAATATGCCAATGCCTGCGGCGCCTTCGCCGTCAGCCGCCACGGCTGCACCCCCGCCTATCCCAGCCTTGATGAGTTGCGCTTCTTCCTCGGGCGCGGCGTCACGCGCCCCGATCTGCGCAACGACGCCGAACTGGAGCAGATCCACTGGGCCACCAACCGCCAAGGGCGAATGGGCGGGGATTGGTCCACGATGCGCGTCTTCGCCTTTGACCACCGCATGCAGCTGGAGGCGATGGAGGGCTACACGCCCGCGAAGGGCGGCGCGTTCAAGCGGCTCTGCCTGGAGGCGGCGCTCAAGGTGCAGGACGGGCAAGACGGCTACGGCATCCTCTGCGACAACCGCATCGGACGCGAGGCGCTGCATGCAGCCTCCGGCACGGGTCTGTGGATCGGGCGGCCCTGCGAGTGGCCGGGCTCGCGTCCCCTGGCGCTGGAGCCAGAGCTGGGTCCCGATTGCGGCGGGCTTGGTGAATGGGCGCGAGAGAACGTGGTCAAGGTGCTGTGCTTCTGCCACCCGAACGATGACGCGGCCTTGCGCGCCGAGCAGGAGGCAACAGTTGGGCGCCTTTATGCCGCCGCACGCCGCAACGGGCTGGAGGTCCTTCTTGAGATCATCCCGTCGAAGGTGGGCCCCGTCGACGACGAGACGACCGCGACTCTGATCCGCCAGTTCTATGCCGCGGGCATCTATCCGGACTGGTGGAAGCTGGAGCCGCTGACCAGCCGCGCCGCATGGCAGAAGGCCATCGACGCCATCGAAGGCCACGACCGCCACACCCGCGGCATCGTGGTGCTCGGCCTGGACGCGCCCGAGGCCGAACTGGCCGCCAGCTTTGAGGCGGCGGCGTCCTTCCCACTGGTCCGCGGCTTCGCCGTCGGCCGCACGATCTTCGGCCAGACCGCCCGTGACTGGCTGGCCGGGCGGATCAATGACGCCGCGGCCGTAGCGCAAATGGCCGAGCGCTACCGCCGTCTCTCCGGCATCTGGGATAACGCCCGAGCCGCAGCAGGTTCTTCGTCTGCCGCCTGAGCAAACCTAACGTAAGCGGCGGTTGCGCGCCACGCGCTTTCAGCTTGTAGGCTCGAAGTTCCAGGGTAGCAGGTCGTCAATCTTTGCTTGCGGATGACCTGCGGCGACTGCTTTCAAGGTAGCCTTGAGGTAAGCGAATGGCTCGATGCCATTGATCTTTGCGGTGGCGATCAGGGAGGCGATGCGCGCCCAGGATCTTCCGCCCTCGTCATGGCCGGCGAAGAGTGCATTCTTTCTGGTCAGGGCAATCGGTCGGATCAGGTTCTCGACATTATTGGAGTCGATCTCGACACGGCCATCGCGCAGGAAGGTCTGCAGCTCATCCCAGTGGCGGTGGATGTAGGCCAGCTTCTCCCCGAGGCGGATCTTCATCGATACCCGCCGACACTGCAGCTGCAGCCATTCGCCGAAGCGGTCGACCAAGCTGTTCATGGATGAAACCCGCGCTCCGGTGCTCGATCCCGGGCGGTGCAAGACCAAGACCGGTTACTTCTGGGCGCTGGGCCGCGTCGACCGGCCATGGGGTGGCGATGATCCGCCGGGCGTTGCCTTCACCTATGCGCCGGGTCGTGGTGGCAGCCATGCAGAGCGGATACTGGAGGGCTTCGGCGGCGTCCTGCAAGTCGATGGCTATGCCGGCTACAACCGGCTGATCGCGCCCGATCGTGCTGGTCCCGAGATCCGGCTGGCCTATTGCTGGGCGCATGCCCGCCGCAAGCTGGTCGAGATCACGCGCACCGGTCCGGCGCCGATCGCGGAAGAGGGCGTGAAACGTATCGGCGATCTCTATCGCATCGAGACCGAAATCCGGGGGAGTGGTCCCGCGGCCCGCCTCGCCGCGCGACAGGAGCGCTCCGCACCTATCGTCGCTGACCTGGAATCCTGGCTCACCCACCACCGTGCCCGCGTCGCGTCGAAATCGCCCCTGGGCGAGGCGCTAAAATACATGGCGAAATACTGGGGCGGACTCTGCCTGTTCCTGACAGATGGCCGCGTCGAACTGGACACGGATGTTGTTGAACAGCCATTTTCTCAGCTCTTTTTCAGTTTTGGCGGCCTGTCTTTCCATGCCTCGACCATGGCTGCGTAGGCCGCTTCGGCCTGCGCGACGAGGTCCATCTCTC
>NZ_JAOTBE010000041.1 GCF_026162645.1 Paracoccus rhizosphaerae | reverse complement strand
GCGCGTGTCGATCATGTCGACTAATCGTGGACGGAGCAGGTCATCCTGCTCAGGGGCGCGGGGATGGGGCTTCATCGGCGACCGGAAACTGCAGGGTTTCTGGCCAGAGCATACCAAACCCCGCAATCCGAAGCGAGCAGAACCGCGGCTTCAGCACATCAAATCAAAACGGTAGGAGTTGTTCAGGCCGGACTTTCCATGGCAAGGCGGGCTTCCGGGCGGCGACGCTGCAGTCCCCTTGGTCGGGCCCTGAACTGCAGATCCATGGCGACCTGCCGGCCGGCAGCGCGATCCGTCACGCGCGGGCCTTCGACCGGCTCTGATCAAGGCAGCACCTTGTGCGGGCGGCCCGCAACGTCCAAATCGGGGACAAGCGACAGAAAGGACAGATGATGGCAGGCAAGATCGCCTTTGACGCAACCGAGCCCGCGCGCAGCCAGGGCGACTTCGGCACCCTTCCCGAATGGGATCTGACCGACCTCTACCCCGCCCCCGACAGCCCCGAGCTGACGGGTGACGTCCAGAAGCTGGACGGGATGGTCCGGGACTTCGCAGCCGCATACCAGGGCAAACTGGCCAACCTGACGCCGCCGCAGATGCTGGACTGCATCCGCAGCTATGAACAGATCGACATTTTGGCCGGGCGCATCATGTCCTATGTCGGGCTGCGCTATTACCAGAACACGACCGATCCTCAGCGCGCCAAGCAGATGGGCGACCTGCAGGGCAAGATTACCGACCTGACGACACCGCTTGTGTTCTTCAGCCTGGAGTTCAACCGCATCCCGGATGAGACGTATCAGGCCGTCTTCACCGCGCCCGACGGCCCCGCGCGCTACAAGCCCGTCTTCGACCGGATGCGCGCGATGCGCCCCCACCAGCTGTCGGACGAGCTGGAGCAGTTCCTGCACGACAATTCTGTCGTGGGTGCCGCCGCCTGGAACCGCCTGTTCGACGAAACCACCGCCGCACTGACCTTTGACGTCGAGGGAGAGACGCTTGGGCTGGAAGCCACGCTGAACCTTCTGACCGACCATGACCGCACCCGGCGCGAAGCCGGTGCTCGGGCGCTGGCATCGGTCTTCACCGCGAATGTCGGGCTGTTTTCGCGCATCCACAACACGCTCGCCAAAGAGAAGGCCATCGAGGACAAGTGGCGCAAGATGCCAACGCCGCAATACGGCCGGCACCTGTCGAACCACGTTGAACCCGAGGTGGTCGAGGCGCTAAGGAACGCCGTCACCGCCGCCTATCCGCGCCTGTCGCACCGCTATTATGCTATGAAGGCGAAGTGGCTTGGTTTGGAGAAGCTGCAGGTCTGGGACCGCAACGCGCCCCTGCCGACCGAGTCGCCGCGCAGCATCGACTGGCCCGAGGCGCAGGCGACCGTGATGGACGCCTATGCCGGCTTCTTGCCCCAGTTGGCCGATCTAGCGCAGCCATTCTTCGACAAGGGCTGGATCGACGCTGCCGTGAAGCCCGGCAAGGCCCCCGGCGCCTTCGCCCATCCGACGGTGACCACGGCGCATCCCTATATCTTGCTGAACTATCTGGGCAAGCCGCGCGACGTCATGACGCTGGCGCATGAGCTCGGTCACGGCGTCCACCAGCGCCTTGCAGCTGCGCAGGGGGAACTGCTGGCCTCGACGCCGCTGACGCTGGCCGAAACCGCCTCGGTCTTCGGCGAGATGCTGACCTTCCGCGCGCTTCTGGCCAAGACCACCGATCCGGCGCAGAAAAAGGCGCTGCTGGCCGGCAAGGTCGAGGACATGATCAACACGGTCGTGCGCCAGATCGCCTTCTATGACTTCGAATGCCGGCTGCACGCCGCCCGTGCCGAGGGCGAGTTGACCCCGGACGACATCAACGCGATCTGGATGCAGGTCCAGCACGAGAGCCTGGGCCCGGTCTTCGAATACATGCCGGGCTACGAGACCTTCTGGACCTATGTGCCGCATTTCGTGCATTCGCCCTTCTACGTCTATGCCTATGCCTTCGGGGATGGTCTGGTGAACGCCCTCTATGCCGCCTACGAAGACGGGCTGCCGGACTTCCAACAGAAGTACTTCGATCTGCTGAAGGCGGGCGGGTCCAAGCACCACAAGGAGCTTCTGGCGCCCTTTGGCCTTGATGCCTCGGACCCGGCCTTCTGGAACAAGGGCCTGTCGATGATCGAGGGCTTCATCGACCAGCTCGAGGCGTTGGAGGCGTGATCACCCTGTCACTGCTCGGGCGCGATCGTTTCGACGATGTCAGCCACATCGCGGTTGCGCCCGAGCAGGAGCCCTTTTGCGGCAGCATCGCCAGCCACTTCGCCGCGGACGAACCAAGCTGCGACTTTCACGCGGTCCGTCTGGACGGGGTCGCGGTCGGCTTCTTCAAGATCGACCGCGACTATGCCGCGCGGATGAACCTTGCCTGTCCCAAAGAGCTGGGACTGCGCGGCGTCATGATAGACCGCGCGCAGCAGGGGCGCGGCATCGGAAAGGCGGCCATGGCGCAGCTTCGGCGCCACCTGCGGCAGACCTATCCCGACGCGCGGACCTGCGTGCTGACCGTCAACACCATCAACGCGGCCGCACGCGCGACCTATCTCTCGGCCGGCTTCCGCGATGAGGGACAGCTCTACCTGGGCGGAAACTTGGGGCCTCAGCACGTCCTGCGCCTTGACCTTCGGCCTGCGGACGATACCATCCCCGCCGTCGCGCCATGTTCGGAGAGCGAATGCTGAAACGCATCCTGCTGGCTCTTGCCGTCGTCTTCGTCGTCGTGCTGGTGGCGTTTTTCGCGCTGGCCCCGGCCTATGTCGAGCGGTCGATGAACCCCGTGACGATGCCCGAGGAGGGCTGGCCGGTCAGCGAGGAGGCGCGCGCCCTGCACCGGCAGCTGGTGATCAACGACTGGCACGCGGATTCTCTGCTGTGGGATCGCGACCTGCTGACGCGCGTCGACCGCGGTCACACGGACGTGCCGCGCCTGCTGGACGGCAACATGGCCGTGCAGGTCTTCACGACGGTGACGAAAAGCCCGCGCGGCCAGAACTACGACCAGAACAGCGCCGCCAGCGGCGACAACATCACGCCCCTGTTCGTCGGTCAGCTCCGCCCGCCGAAAGCGTGGTTCTCGCTCTACGAACGGGCACTGGTGCAGGCCGAGGCGCTGGAGGACGCGGCCCGCCGCGCCCCGCATCAGCTGCGCATCATCAGGACGCAGGGGGATCTGGCGCAGCTTCTGGCAGCGCGAGCCGGCGGGCAGCGCGTGCTTGGTGCCATCCTTGGGTCCGAGGGTGGGCATCCCCTGGAAGGCGACCTGGATAAGCTTGACGGGCTATACGACGCAGGCTTCCGACTGATGGGCCTGACGCATTTTTTCGACAACGAGCTTGGCGGCAGCCTGCATGGCGAAGGCGGCAGCGGCGCCGGACTGTCGGATTTCGGCCGGCAGGTGATCGACCGCATGATGCAGCTTGGCATGATCATCGACCTTACCCACGCCGCGCCGCAGATGGTCGAGGACGTGCTAGCCATCCCCGGCGCCCGCCCCGTGCTGTCGCATACCGGAATCAGCAGCCACTGCCCCGGCCCGCGAAACCTGGACGACGACATGATGGCCCGTATCGCGCAGGCCGGCGGGCTGATCGGCATCGGCTATTGGTCCGACGTCGTCTGCGGACGTACCCCCGCTGACGTGGCCGAAGCCATCGCCGCCGCGATTGAGGTGGTGGGCGAGGATCACGTCTCGCTCGGTTCTGACTGGGACGGATCGGTCGACGCGCCCTTCGACGCCGCGCATCTTCCGGCGCTGACTCAGGCCTTGATGGATCGCGGGCTGTCGGACAGCCAGATCGCTAAGGTCATGGGTGGCAACATGATGGCCTATCTGGCCGAGACGCTGCCGCAAAGATAGGAGCTTCAGATGAAACGACGGCAACTTCTGCATTCGCGGCTGTCCGGGCTGATCGCTGGACTGGGTCATGGCGATCTGATCGTCATCGGCGATGCCGGCCTGCCCGTGCCGCGCGGCGTCGAATGCGTGGATCTCGCCGTCACCCGCGGGGTCCCCGGCATCTTCGACGTGCTGGACGCGATCCTGTCCGAGATGGTGGTCGAACGCTCACTTCTGGCGACCGAGGCCCCGGCGGACCTGGTCAAACAATTTGCGACCCGGCAGATCGGCACCCTTGACCGTGCCTCGCATGACGACTTCAAGCGCAAATCAGCCGGGGCTCTCGCCGTGGTCCGGACCGGAGAGTTCACGCCTTATGCAAACATCTGCCTGTGGTCCGGCGTCGCATTTTGACGGGAACCTGCTGCAGCAGGTTGCGTTGCAAACTCAGATGGTTGGCAAAGGAGATCACGAGATGCAGAAGAAAATCCTGGGACTGAGCGCCGTTCTGGCGATGTTTGCGCTGGCGGCCTGCGAGACAGTGCAGGGCGCGGGCCGCGACCTGTCGACCGCCGGACAGGTGGTGCAGGAGGAAAGCGCCGAGGTTCAGGCCGGCCTGTAAGCAGCGCCGCCTTGAACTGGCCCCGGAGCGTCCGCTCCGGGGTTCTCATTTGAATGCATCCTTGGCCCGGAGCCGGCGACCCGCCTTACAGCCGGCAAGGTATTGATACGACCTGTTGCGCCGACGGGAACAAGGTGGGATGATCGTCCCCAACCCATCTTAAAGGCACGCCCATGCGCCTGCTTGCGATCCTGCTTCTGCTTGCTCCGTCGCCCGCCGCTGCGTTCCTGGCGCGGAACGGAATGGAGGCGGTGCAGGTCGGCACCACCGAGATCGGGGTGCCGTTCGACAGCGGCAAGATGGACACCGACTATTGGTGCGCCGCCGGCGACTTTGCGCAGCGGGCGCTCGACCTGCCTGTGACGACGCGGCTCTGGCGTGCCAGCCCCAAGCCGCGCGGCGCAGGAGATGGCATCCTCTTCACGCTGGATCAGTCGAACAAGGCCGAGGGCGCTGGTCTGTCACAATTCGGCGCAGGGCCTCGGGACGGGTCTATTTCGATCGGACAAGCGGTCTCGGCCCATTGCCGCATCGAGATCCCGTTCTTCAACCACTGAAGCCCGCGCCGCACTGCAACCCTTCAGCTGTCCATCTTCAGCGCCTGGATGAAGGCGGTCTGCGGGATCTCAACCTTGCCGAACTGGCGCATCTTCTTCTTGCCGGCCTTCTGCTTTTCCAGCAGCTTCTTCTTCCGCGTCGCGTCGCCGCCATAGCACTTGGCCGTCACGTCCTTGCGCATCGCCGACAGGGTCTCGCGCGCGATCACGCGGCTGCCAATAGCCGCCTGGATCGGGATCTTGAACATGTGCCGCGGGATCAGATCCTTCAGCTTCTCGACCATCACGCGGCCGCGGCTTTCGGCACGGTCGCGATGCACCATGATCGACAGCGCGTCCACGGGTTCGTCGTTCACCAGGATCGACATCTTGACCAGGTAATCCTCGCGGTATTCGCTGATCTGGTAATCGAAGCTGGCATAGCCTTTGGTAACCGACTTAAGCCGGTCATAGAAGTCGAACACCACCTCGGCCAGCGGCAGGTCATAGACCGCCATGGCGCGGCTGCCGGCATAGGTTAGGTCCATCTGGATGCCGCGGCGGTCCTGGCACAGCTTCAGCACGTCGCCCAGAAATTCATCCGGCACCATGATCGTGGCCTTGATGCGCGGCTCTTCGATATGGTCGACCAGCGTCAGGTCGGGCATGTCGGCGGGGTTGTGCAGGTCGCGCACCTCTCCGTCGCGCATATGCAGCTTGAAGACAACCGAGGGCGCGGTGGTGATCAGGTCCAGATCGTATTCGCGCTCCAGCCGGTCGCGGATTACTTCCAGATGCAAAAGCCCCAGGAAGCCGCAGCGGAAACCGAAGCCAAGCGCGGCCGAGGTCTCCATCTCATAGCTGAAGGACGCGTCGTTCAGCGCCAGCTTCTCGATCGCGTCGCGCAGCGGTTCGAAGTCGTTGGCGTCCACAGGGAACAGCCCGCAGAAGACCACCGGCTGCGCAGGCTTGAAGCCCGGCAGTGCGCGGTCTGCGGGCTTCTTCTCGTGCGTGATCGTGTCGCCTACGCGCGTGTCGCGGACCTGCTTGATCGATGCGGTGAAAACGCCAATCTCGCCCGGCCCCAGTTCCTCGATGTCGCGCATCGCGGGCGTCAGCACGGCCAGCTTGTCCAACCGATAGGTCGCGCCGGTCTGCATCATCTTGACCTGGTCGCCCTTGCGGATCACGCCGTCCATGACGCGGATCATCACGACGACGCCCAGATAGGCGTCGTACCAGCTGTCGACCAGCATCGCCTTCAAGGGCGCGCTCCGGTCGCCCTTGGGCGCCGGCAGCCGCTTGACGATGGCTTCCAGAACGTCGGGAATCCCCAGGCCCGTCTTGGCTGAGATCGGGATCGCCTCGGACGCGTCGATGCCGATCACGTCCTCGATCTGCGCCTTCACCCGATCGGGCTCGGACGCCGGCAGGTCGATCTTGTTCAGGACCGGCACGATTTCGTGATTGGCATCGATCGCCTGATAGACGTTGGCCAGCGTCTGCGCCTCGACCCCCTGGGTGGCGTCCACCACCAGCAGCGACCCTTCGACGGCACGCATCGACCGGCTGACCTCATAGGCGAAGTCCACGTGGCCCGGCGTGTCGATCAGGTTCAGCACATAGGTCTGCCCGTCCTGCGCCGGATAGGCGATGCGGACGGTGTTCGCCTTGATTGTGATGCCCCGCTCGCGCTCGATGTCCATGCTGTCCAGCATCTGGGCCTTCATGTCGCGTTCGGCGACAGTTCCCGTCAACTGGATCAGCCTGTCGGCCAAGGTGGACTTGCCGTGGTCGATATGCGCCACGATCGAGAAATTGCGGATGAGGGACAGCTCGGTCATGGCCGGGCTATACAGGTGCGCGCAAGCCGCGAAAAGAGGGTTTCGCGCCCGCCCGCCGTTTGTATCACGGCACCGTCGGCAGGTTGGCCGCCTCGAGCATCAGGCGCGCCACTTCGGCCGAGGACGCCGGGTTCTGACCCGTCACCAGCTTGCCGTCCGATACGGCGAAGGACTGCCAGTCCGGCCCGCACTGGAAGCTGGCGCCCGAGGCCTTCAGGCGCTCCTGCAACAGGAACGGCACCGTATCGGAGAGACCCACGGCGTCCTCCTCGGCATTGGTAAAGCCTGCGACGCGCCGCCCCTCGACCAGCGGTGCCCCCGACGACAGCTTGGCCGCCAGCAGGCCCGCTGGCCCGTGGCAGACCGCGCCGACGACGGCGCCCGCGTCCCAGGCGCGGGCCAGAAGCGCGCCGAGCGCATCGGACTCGGGCAAGTCCCACATCGTGCCATGGCCACCCGGCAGGAACACGATGTCGCAGCCCGACACCTCGACATCCTCAACCCGCTCGGTGTGATCCAGCCGGTGCATCGCCGCGTCGTCCGCCCAGAACCGGCGCACCGCGGCCGTGACCGCCTCGTCGGCCTCCGACGACGGATCCGCCGGTGGCCTGCCGCCTTTGATGCTGGCAAGTTCGACCCGGTATCCGGCATCGGACAGAATCCAGTAGGGCGCCGCCAGTTCCTCCCAATAGAACCCGGTGGGCTCGCCGCTGTCGCCAAGCGTGTCGTGGGACGTCAGGATGATAAGCGCCTTTGGCATGTCGTGCTCCTTCCGATTGCGCGGCACCGCCTTCAACGCGGCTCCGCCCGGACAATGAGCACGGGTCGGCCGCGGTTCCCGACCACGCTGCGAAGGCGCGCGCGCGATCCCGCACGGGTCGCGCAGCCGCCAAGGCCCCTCGATGGGGCCGCGGGCGGCTTTCCTGCCCTTGCTCAGCGCGGGCCGGGGCGGATCAGGCCGTCGACCTGCTCGTCCATACGCACGCGCCGCAGCCCGGCCTCACGCCACATTGTATAGATCCCCGCCAGAGCGATCAGCCCTGCCCCGATCAGCATCGGCAGGTCTGGCCGCTCGCCAAAGACCAGCGCCGCAACCAGCAGCGCGAAGCCAAGACGCGTATAGCGGAACGGCGCCACGACCGAGGCCTCTCCCAACCGCGACGCCGCAATCAGTGTTGCGTAACCCAGGACGCCGAACACCACCGTGCCGGCCAGCAGCGCCACCTGCGTCAGGTCCGGCACGACCGCCCCTTGCCCTCCTACGGCGCCCAGTACCAGCCCCGCCGGCACCATCGCCGCATAGGCCGAGGCCGACAGCTGGTCCGACGCCACGTCCCTCGGCACCCGCCGCGTGGCCAGATCGCGCAGCGTCAGCCCGGCGACCCCCGCCACCGCCCACAGCATGGCCGGCTGGAACGCCGCTGTGCCGGGCCGCAAGATCAACAGCACGCCTGCAAACCCCACTGCGACCGAGGCCCACCGTCGCCAGCCCACCCTCTCGCCCAGAAACAGCGCCGCACCCAGGACCAGGGTCAGCGGCAGCACCTGCAGGATGGCCGAGGTCGATGCCAGTTCACCGATCGCCAGCGCGGTGACGAAGCTGACCGCGCCGACCACCTCTCCCAGATTGCGCATCAGGACCATCGGGTGCAGCAACCCCCGCGTCCACAGACGCCCGCCGCGCCGAGCAAGTCGCAGCCAGAAGACGCCGGCTGCCAGCGCGCCCGTCGTGGTCAGCAGCTGCCAGATCGGTATGCCCCCGGTCAGGGTCTTGATGAAGGCGTCCTCGACCGAAAACATCGCCATCGAGGCGATCATGAACAGCGCCGCCTGGCCGCTCTCGCCAAGCCGCGCGGTGGCAGCGCCTGCCGTCATGCCGCGTCCTCCAGCCGGGCGACCAGATCCGGCAGTTCCGACATGCTGCCCAGCTGCCGCAGCCGGGGATGGTCTGGCGCGTCAACCCGCTCGACCAGCCAGGTCAGTTCATGCGGGATGAAGACGCCCCAGCCGCCGATCTCCAGCACCGGGATCACGTCGCTGCGCATCGAGTTGCCGGCCATCAGGAACCGCTCGGGCGCGACGCCCTGCCCGTGCAGGACGCGGGCATAGGCCTCGGGCGTCTTGTCGGCCACGATCTCGACGGCCGCGAATCGCTCGCCCAAGCCAGAGGCCGCGACCTTGCGTTCCTGGTCCATTAGGTCGCCCTTGGTGATCAGGATGAGGGTGCGGCCCGTGAGGCGGTCCAGCGCCTCGGGCACACCCGGCAGCAGCTTCACCGGATGCGCCAGCATTTCCTGGCCCAGCTCTAGGATGCGGCTGATTGTCCGCCCGTCCACCGCCCCGTCGGTCAGCTCGACCGCAGTCTGGATCATCGACAGCATGAAGCCCTTGATGCCATAGCCATAGTGCGCAAGGTTCGCACGCTCGGTGTCGAACAGGCGCGCGGCGATTGCCTCGGCGTCGCCGTGTTCGGCCAGCAGGCCGCAGAACTCGGCCTCGGTCACGCGGAAGAAGGTCTCGTTCTCCCACAAGGTGTCATCGGCATCCAGCCCGATAGCCTCGATCATGACGGCTCCTTTCCAATCTTGCCACCCGGCGATGCGGCCACCATGATCCAGCTTTCACCTTCGGAGGAAGCCATGATCTTCGACGTTCCCGACATGACCTGCGGTCACTGCAAGGCAGCGGTCGAGAAAGCCGTTGCCGCAAAGGAGGGGCAAGCGCAAGTGGACCTGGACCGCAAGCGTGTCACCGTCACCGGCATCGATCCGGACACCGCCCGGCAGGCGATCATCGAGACCGGATACAGCCCGACGCCCGCGTCATGAAAACGCACGCTGGCGTGATTGAGCGCCGGCCCCGTTCCTGCTAGGCTTGCCGAACCGTCAAGGGCGCTGAGACCGGGTGAACCGGCTGCCCGTCAATCGCACGGAAATCGAGGAGACAGTCCATGCTGAACCGTTTCATCATCGCGGCCGCCGCGGTCGTCATGACCACGCCATTGGCCATGGCCGGGCCCATCGACTCGGCCTGCGTCCGGTCCGACCGCGCCCGCGGCAATGCGCCGCTCTGCGGCTGCATCCAGCAGGTGGCGAACCAGACGCTGTCGCGGTCCGACCAACGCCAGGCAGCGCAGTTCTTCCGCGACCCGCACCGCGCGCAAGAGGTCCGCACCTCCAAGCGCGACAGCGACAATGCCTTCTGGCGCCGCTATCGTAACTTTGCGACCCAGGCCGAGCGTCTCTGCCGCTGAGGCCATGCGCATCACCGTCCTGACCGGCGCCGGGATCTCGGCCGAAAGCGGGCTTGCGACGTTCCGCGCCTCGGACGGGCTGTGGGAACAGCACCGGATCGAGGACGTCGCCACGCCCGAGGCCTTCGCCCGCGATCCGGGCCTGGTGCTGCGCTTCTACGACATGCGCCGTGCGGCCGCCGCCGCCGCGCAACCCAATGCCGCGCACAAGGCGCTGGCCAGGCTGGCGGCGCATCACGACCTGACGCTCGTCACGCAGAACGTCGACGATCTGCACGAACGGGCCGGCAGTCCCCGCGTGATCCACATGCACGGCGCGCTGAACCGCGCCTGCTGTGCCGCCTGCGGCCACCGCTGGCCCGCGCCGGCCACGATGGCGGTCACGGATTTCTGCCCCGCCTGCAGCCGGCCCACCACGCGCCCGGACATCGTGTGGTTCGGAGAGATCCCGCAGCACATGGAGGAGATCTGGGCGGCGCTTCAGGATGCTGATCTGTTCGTGGCAATCGGGACGTCGGGGAACGTGTATCCCGCGGCAGGCTTCGCGCAGCATGCGGGGCGCAACGGTGCCGACTGCCTGGAACTCAACATGGACGCCAGCAGCAATGCCCGCGATTTCGACCGCCGCATCCTTGGGCCCGCGACCCGCACGGTTCCCGACTGGGTGGACAGCCTGATCGGCTAGGCCATTACGGCCAGGACTTCGTCCGTCAGCGCGGCCATCTCGTCGACCACGGGCCCCGTCCGCGCACGCTCGATCGCACCCAGTCCCTGGCCAAGGCTCTCGGCATAGCTGACGCGGTTCGACACCTGCACGGCCGCCACCGCAGCGCCAAGATCGGCCGCCTTCTGCGCCACCTCGGCCGAAAGCCGGGTGTTGGGCCGCGTCCGGTTCAAAACTACCAGCACCTCGGCCTTTTCGCGCCGCGCCAGGTCCATGACGCCCTCGGTCGCCCATAGGTCGACATGGCTGCTGGCCACCGGGACCAGCACCAGGTCGGCCACCCGCAGCGCCGGCCGCAGGTCGCTGTCGATCTTGGGCGGCGTGTCGATGATCACGAAGTCGAAGCGCCTTTTCAGCTTCTCGGATTCGTAGCTGGCCCCCCAGGCGGACGAGGTCGAAAAATCCATCGCCTCGTCCTCGCCCCGCGCCTGCATCCGTTCCATGAACCAGCGGCCCATGCTGCCCTGCGGGTCCGTATCGACCAGCGCCACCGAATGCCCCCGCGCGTGCAGGCAGACCGCCAGATTCACCGCCAGCGTGGTCTTGCCGGACCCGCCCTTCTGTTGCGCCACGGTGATGATCCGGCCCGCCATGCTGTCCCTCCGTTCATTTCGGTCCAGCCTAGCAGCGCGTCAGCCGAATGCACCCTGTTTCTGCACCTGCAGCATCAGGGATAGACGCCCTGAACCTCGTACATCACGGGTTCGAAGCTTTTGCACATGGCGTGGATGTCACGGTTGCGGCGACGCATTTCGGGATCGCGCAGCATCGCCTGATAGTCGCGGCGGTCGCGCCATTGCGAATAGGTCGCAATGCGGGTTTGGGCGTCGTTCAGGTGGATCGCGCCACCAAGGCAACCGGGCTGGCGGCTGATGACCTGCGACCATGCATCCGTCAGCAGATCCAGCACGTCATGGGCGCTGCCTGGCGTCACCTCGAAGGTGGTGATGACCGTCTGACCCTGAAAGTCGGCGTTGATCGTGGGCATGGCTGGCGTCCTTCTGCTGGCTTGGCTCTGCCAGGCAGCCTAGCGCGGACGCACCGCAGCGCAAAGCATTGCGGCCGAACTGCAGGACGTGCAATCTGCGGCCGAGGAAGCGAAAGGACGACGCCATGATACCTGTCTTTGACGGCCACAACGATTCCCTGCAGCGCGTGGTCGCCGCTGGCAGCGGCGGTGCGCGCGTCTGGCTCGAAGGGGATGGCACCGGCCATCTGGACCTGCCGCGCATGCGCGCCGGCGGCATGGTTGGCGGGTTCTTTGCGATCTGGATTCCGGCGCCGATGGGCCCGAACGACACCGACGCGGTCCGCCTGATGGAAAACCCTCCTTTCGCGATGGACCTGCCCGACCAGATCCCGCATGACGAAGCGCTGCCCCATGCCTTCGAACAGGCCGCCGCTCTGCTATCGCTGGAACGCACCGGCACGCTGGAGGTGGTGCGCGACGTGGCGCAACTGCGCGCCTGCATCGCGGCTGGTCGCATTGCCGCGATCATGCACATGGAAGGCGCTGAGGCAATTCGCGATCCGGACGCGCTGCACCTGTGGCATGCTGCCGGGCTGCGGTCGCTTGGGCCTGTCTGGTCGCGGCCGACCGCCTATGCCGAAGGAGTGCCCTTCGCATTCCCGTCCTCACCTGACATTGGGGGCGGACTGACGGATGCGGGGCGCCGGCTGGTTCACGACTGCAACGCCCTAGGCATCATGCTGGACCTGTCGCACCTGAATCAGGCAGGATTCGAGGATGTGGCCCGGCTGTCCGACGCCCCGCTGGTCGCCAGCCACAGCTGCGTCCACGACATCAGCCCCAGCAGCCGCAACCTGACAGACCGGCAGCTGCGCCAGATCGCCGAGAGCGGCGGGCTGGTCGGACTGAACTTCGCCTCCAGCTTCCTGCGGCCCGACGGGCGGCGCCAGCCGCTCGAGGATCTTGGCATCATGCTGCGACATCTGGACCATTTGATCGGCATCCTGGGCGAGGATGGCGTGGCACTGGGGTCTGACTTTGACGGGGCACTGATGCCGCGCGATCTTGGCGATGCGGCCGCCCTGCCCGCGCTGATCCGGGCGATGACGGCGCATGGCTATGGCGACGACCTGATCCGCAAGATCGCGTGCGAAAACTGGATTTCGGTCCTGCAGCGAACCTGGAAGGCCTGAGCGGCGGCCGGACGCGTCGTCCGGCCTCCTCCTATTCGACGGTCGATTCCTGCCCCGCCGGTATGGCAATCTGCGCCACCGCGACCATGTTGGCCAGCTCGGGATCGGCGGACAGGTCAGCCAAGGCGAACTTTCCGGTCAGATTGTCCACCGACAGCTCGATCTTGCTGACGACCTGCGCGCCAGGGGCAGCGGGCCCGTAAGCCTGGCCGTTGACCGCGAAATAGACCGCGCCCGAATTCCCTGTACGCAGCAGCGGCGGCTCCTCCAGCCGAGGCAGGGCAAAGCGTTCGCCGGCGTCCATGATCTTTTCAAGCAGCACCGTGCCGTCGGCAGAGGTCACCCGCACCCAGGCGGGACGCACCGACAGCAGCTCCAGCTGCGCGGCGTCAGGGGCAACAGTCCGCACCCCCGGCTCGGCCGGGGCCTGTGCCAGACGCGGCGGGGCGACAGGGCCGAGAAAGTCTGCGGGATTGAACTCCGCCGCCGGTTGCGTCGAAGCGGCGCTGCCCACCGATGCGATCACCTGGTCGATCGTCGCACCGCTGTCCATCAGCCCCGGATCGATGGCCGCAATGGGACCGTCCCGCGCCGTCAGGACCGGCGCCTCGAGGATCTGCGGCCGATAGAGGCGGTCCAGCGCCTCGGGCTGCGGCAGCGACTGCGCGATGTCGCGCCCCTCGGACTGTACGAGCTCGGGGTCGGAAAGGCCGGCACCCTCAGTCGGGTCAAGCGCGGTGACGACAGCGGGAAGTTCGTCGCCAGGCAGCAGCGTGACTCGCTGAACCTCTTGCAGGACGGCCCACCCGCCATAGCCCAGCCCAGCAATCACCGCCAACAGCACGAGGACGGCGCCGATCGCCCGTGGCTCGACATCGGCCCAGAAGCTGCGCTCTTGCGGGATGAACAGCGCACGCGGATTGGCCAGCGCCTCGGCCGGATCGGACGGCCGCCTCGCGGGCTTGGGACCCGAGGCCGAGGCGGCCATGCCATGCGTCGGCTGGAACCCCGACTCTTGGCAGAAGCGGCGGAACGTCCAGTCCGGGTCCATGCCCAGATAGCGCGCATAGGACCGAACATATCCCGCGATGAAGCTGGGCGTGTCGAAGGCCGAGATATCGCAGTTTTCAATGGCGGCGACATAAGACGCGCGGATGCGCAACTCTCGCTGGACATCGAGCAGTGACTTGCCCAATGTCGCGCGCTCTCCCCGCATGAGGTCGCCCAAACGCGTGTCGTCGTCGAGGAAGGAAGTGTTCACCTCCACCTGCGCGAACCCCTCTGCCGGGTCATGTGCCCGCAGCCTGCTCATCCCGTATGCCTCATAAGCCCGTTATATGGCTATCCGAATCGGACAGTACCATCGCTTGTTTACCCGCAGGTTATCACGCGGGCGAGAGCAGTTCACGCAGGGATTGTGTTACGCACTCAATTCCGCGCGATTCAGGGCACAGTGCGACCAAAGCGCATCCATTGCACGCACGAGGTGATCGATCTGCTTCGGGTCGTGCACCGGCGAGGGCGTGAAGCGCAAACGCTCGGTCCCGCGGGGGACGGTCGGAAAATTGATCGGCTGGACATAGATGCCGTAGTCGCGCAGCAGCATGTCCGACAGCGCCTTGCAGTGGACCGGATGGCCGACATGAACGGGCACGATATGGCTGCCGTGGTCGATGATCGGCATGCCGAGCGACTTCAACCGCATCTTCAGGATGCGCGCGTGCAACTGCTGGGCATCGCGCAGCTTCTGCCCCTCGGGTGTCTTCAGGAACGCGATCGACGCCGCAGCCCCTGCTGCAACCGCAGGAGGAAGCGACGTCGTGAAGATGAAGCCCGGCGCATAGGACCGGATCGCGTCGCACATCTTGGCGCTGGCCGCAATGTAGCCGCCGAAGACGCCGAACGCCTTGCCAAGCGTGCCATTGATGATGTCGATGCGACCGGCCAGGCGGTCACGCTCGGCCACGCCGCCGCCGCGCGGGCCGTACATGCCGACAGCATGCACCTCGTCCAGATAGGTCAGCGCCCCGAATTCCCGTGCCAGATCGCAGATCGCCTCGATGGGGCCAAAGTCGCCGTCCATGGAATAGATCGATTCGAATGCGATCAGCTTGGGCGCGGCCGGATCGTCGGCCTGAAGCAGCTGGCGCAGATGAGCCAGGTCGTTGTGTCGGAAGATCCGCTTGGCGCCGCCGTTGCGCTTGATCCCCTCGATCATGGAGGCGTGGTTCAGCTCGTCCGAGTAGATGATCAGACCGGGAAACAGCTTCGGCAGCGTGGAAAGCGTGGCATCATTGGCGATATAGGCCGAGGAAAAGACCAGCGCGGCCTCCTTCTCGTGCAGATCGGCAAGCTCGCATTCCAGGCGCTTGTGATAGACGGTCGTGCCGCTGATGTTGCGCGTACCGCCGGACCCTGCGCCGGTCGCGTCCAGCGCTTCGTGCATCGCGGCCAGGACGACGGGATGCTGGCCCATGCCAAGATAATCGTTGCCGCACCAGACGGTGATTTCCTGCCGCTGGCCGTCGGGACGGTTCCACACCGCCTGCGGGAACCGGCCCTTCGCGCGCTCGATGTCGATAAAGGTCCGATAACGCCCTTCCTCGTGCAGTCGCGAAATGGCCTGGTCCAATGCGGCGTCGTACTTCATGCGGGCGATCCCTTGCGTAGCTGGCTGGGTGCGATCATTGTCCGATCGCGCGCTGTCTGCCTTGATAGAGGTCAAACGGCGAAAATGACAGATCCAAAACGTCGCGACTGGACCAAAGGGGCAGTTGCCGGCGTGCCACCGACACAGGAAAAGGTAGCAATCATGGCCGATCAATCAAGTCTGGGGGACATGCTGACGCAGTTGGACAAGGGCCTCGACGACGCCCTGTCGCGATTGACCGAGTTCCTGCGCATCCCCTCGATCTCGACGGATCCGGCGCATGCGGCTGATGTCCGTGCCGCGGCCGAATGGCTGCGTGCCGAGCTTGCGAGTCTGGGCTTCGACGCCGCTGTGCACGACACGCCGGGCCATCCGATGGTCGTTGCGCGCTCGGCGCCCGGTGGTGCCCGGCCCCTGTTGTTCTATGGCCACTACGACGTCCAGCCGGTCGATCCGCTGGAGCTGTGGGACCGCCCGCCATTCGATCCCGCCATCGAGGAGACGCCGCAGGGACGGGTCATCCGCGGGCGCGGCGCATCGGACGACAAGGGCCAGCTGATGACCTTCGTCGAGGCGTTCCGTGCATGGAAGGCCGTTCACGGCACCCTGCCCACCGACCTGATCCTGCTGTTCGAGGGCGAGGAGGAGTCAGGCTCGCCCTCGCTGCGGCCGTTTCTGCAGCAGCATGCGGACGAGCTGAAAGCCTCGCTGGCGGTGATTTGCGACACGGCCCGCTATGCCGACGGCCGGCCCGCGATCACCACGCAGTTGCGCGGGCTTGTCGGGCAAGAGGTGGTGATCGAGGCCGCGGATCGCGACCTGCATTCAGGCAGTTTCGGCGGGCTGGCGGCCAACCCGATCATGATCCTGTCAAAGGCGCTGGCAGCACTGAAGGATGACCACGGCCGCGTCACGTTGCCCGGCTTCTATGACGGCGTTGCCGACCTGCCGCCCGAACTGGCGCGCGATTGGGACGCGCTCGGCTTCGACGCGGCCGAGTTCCTGGGTCGCGTCGGCCTCTCAAGCCCCATCGGAGAGACCGGCCGCACTCCGCTCGAGATGGTCTGGAACCGGCCTACGGCCGAGATCAACGGCATTGCCGGCGGCTATGCCGGGGCGGGCTTCAAGACGGTGCTTCCGGCGCAGGCCCGCGCCAAGGTCAGCTTCCGCCTGACCGGTCAGCAAGACCCGCAGCGCATCCGCGACGCGTTCCAGAACCACATCCGCAGCTTCGTGCCCGCCGATTGCCGCGTCTCCTTCCACGACCACGGCGCCAGCCCGGCCAGCGTCATGGACATCTCGGACCCCGCCTTCGGCCTGGCCAAGGACGCGCTCACCGAGGAATGGGGTCAGGAGGCGGCCTTCATCGGCGCCGGCGGGTCCATCCCGATCGCGGGCGACTTCCGGGAGATCCTCGGCATGGATTCGCTGCTGATCGGTTTTGCCCGCGACGATGACCGCATTCATTCGCCGAACGAGAAATACGACGTTGAAAGCTTCGCGAAGGGCGCCCGGTCCTGGGCGCGCATCCTGACCGCCCTGCGCTGAATCAAGAGAGGGCGAGCAGCGCTCGCCCTCCACTGAATTTCAGGACCGGCGCTCAGCCCTTGGCCGAGCAATAGCTCTGACTGGACGTCCAGGCGGCGATGTCCGCGCGCTTCGACGCGCTGCGCATCGGCGCCCAGTCACGCGCCACGCCACGCCAGCCGCTACCGTCGCGGGCGACCGCATTGTCGCGGCCCACCTGGTGCGACATGATCTTCACCGCGCAGGCCATGTTGTCGGCGCCGTTCTTGATGTTGCCGTCGCAGCCATAGTGCCGCCAGGTCGCGGGAGCGATCTGCATCAGGCCCAGCCACTTGCCGCCACCGCCCGACGCCTGCGGGTTATAGGTGCTTTCGTGCTTGGCCACCGCCGACAGCAGGCCTGCCCAGAACGCCTTGCGGCCCGGCTGCGCCAGCTGGCGGTAATTCGGGCAGAATTCGGCGATATCGTTCGGCACGCGCGACATGATCGTCACGCCCTCGCGGTCCAGCGCCGCCAGCGTGGCGCGGGTCCATTCATCGGAACCGTTGCGCTCTCCCCACCGCATCGGGGGCTCCTGGGTCAGGGCCATCTCCTGAACCTCGACCTGCGCATCCGGCGCGGTAGAGGGGGTCGTGGAACAGGCGGCCACCAGGGCAAGGGCGGCAAGGGAAAGCGCGGCGCGCATCGGGACCTCGAAGGGCAGTTTCATCGCCTTTCGCCATATCCGGTCCGCAAAATGCCGCAAGATACCGCATTTTGCGTCGGCAGGAACGCGCCGCGTGCGCCTTTTTCGATGCTCGGAAATCCGCCGAACAGCCCCGCAGCGCCCCGGAAATTACCGAGAATTCATCGTTTATTATCCTTTGTCCCGGTGACGCCGCCGATTCGACGGGCGTTGCCCTGTCAACCGCCAGCCCGTGACAATCCCTCGGCCTTGCCCTAATAACGCCGCCAGACCCGAAAGCCGCAGACGAGGCCCCCATGCTTGACCTGACCCTGACCCCCCCGGCCCCCAAGGTGATCCAGGGTGCGAAAAGCGAGTGGGAACTGGTCATTGGCCTCGAGGTGCACGCCCAGGTCGCGTCGAAGGCCAAGCTGTTCTCTGGCGCCTCGACTGCCTTTGGCGCCGAGCCGAACAGCAACGTCGCCTTCGTTGATGCCGCCATGCCCGGCATGCTGCCTGTCATCAACGAGTTCTGCGTGGCGCAGGCGGTGCGCACGGGGCTGGGCTTGAAAGCCGCGATCAACCTGCGCAGCGCTTTCGACCGCAAGAACTATTTCTACCCTGACCTGCCGCAGGGCTATCAGATCAGCCAGCTCTACCACCCCATCGTTGGCGAGGGGGAGGTCATCGTGGACATGGCCCCCGGCATCGCCCGCCGCGTGCGGATCGAACGTATCCACCTGGAACAGGACGCCGGCAAGTCGATCCACGACATGGACCCGACCATGTCCTTTGTGGACCTGAACCGGACCGGCGTCGCTCTGATGGAGATCGTCAGCCGCCCCGACATCCGCGGTCCCGAGGAAGCGGCCGCCTATGTCAGCAAGCTGCGCCAGATCATGCGTTACTTGGGTACCTGCGATGGCAACATGCAGAACGGCAACCTGCGCGCCGACGTGAACGTCAGCGTCTGCAAGCCGGGCGACTATGAACGCTTCCAGGAGACCGGCGATTTCGGCCACCTGGGCACGCGTTGCGAGATCAAGAACATGAACTCGCTGCGGTTCATCCAGGCTGCCATCGAATACGAGGCGCGCCGCCAGATCGCCATCCTGGAGGACGGCGGCAGCATCGTGCAGGAAACCCGGCTCTATGACCCCGACCGCGGCGAGACCCGGTCGATGCGATCCAAGGAAGAGGCGCACGACTATCGCTATTTCCCGGACCCCGACCTGCTGCCGCTGGATATCGAGCAGGTGTGGATCGACGACATCGCCGCGTCCATGCCCGAATTGCCGGATGAAAAGAAAACCCGGTTTGTCACCGTCTTGGGCCTGTCGGAATACGACGCTGGCGTGCTGACCGCCGAAGTCGAGAGCGCGAACTTCTTCGAGGCCGTGGCCGAGGGGCGCGACGGCAAGATGGCCGCGAACTGGGTCATCAATGAACTCTTCGGCCGCCTGAACAAGGAAGGGCTGACGATCCAGACCTCGCCCGTGTCGGCCGCGCAGCTGGGCGGCGTGATCGACCTGATCGGGCGAGGCGACATCTCTGGCAAGATCGCCAAGGACCTGTTCGAGATCCTCTGGACTGAAGGCGGCGATCCGGCCCAGATCGTCGAGACGCGCGGCATGAAGCAGGTCACCGACCTGGGCGCCATCGAGGCAGCGGTGGACCAGATCATCGCTGACAATCCCGCACAGGTCGAGAAGGCCAAGGCCAATCCCAAGCTGGCGGGGTGGTTCGTGGGCCAGGTGCTGAAGGCCACTGGCGGCAAGGCGAACCCGGCAGCCGTCAACGAACTGGTTGCGCGAAAGCTGGGCCAATAGGATCACCGGGGCAGTGCCGCAACTGCGGCGCGGCCCCTCTTCAGGACAGGGTCGATGTCAGATCAGGCTTTCGAATATTCCGTCATCGCGGCCCCCCTTCGGGGCGACAAGTCGCGCGATGCCAAGTCGCCGACCGACCGCTATGCGTTGGCCTTGGCGGCCGAGCTGAACCGCATGGCCGCCGATGGCTGGGATTATGTCCGCGCCGATGTCCTGCCGAGCGAGGAGCGCAGCGGCCTGACCGGCCGGACCACGATCTATCACAACCTTCTGGTCTTCCGCCGACCTCGCGCCGCAGATGCGCGGGCGGCGGGCGGCGTTGCGGACATGCCCGCCAGCAAGCCTGAACAGTCTGCCATCTGAAGGTCAGGCCGCAAGGGTCAGGTTCTGTGGATTGAACGCTCCGATCCTGACGTCGGTCGCACCGAAAACACAGAAGCTGCCGGCGGCAACCTCCTGCCAGTCCCCCTCGTCCGTCTCCAGAGGCTCGGAGACGACCGCCCAGCCCTGCCGCGAGTCTGACCACCGGTAATAGAGCGACGGCGCATGATCGTCGCTGCTGTAGCGCAGGACATAAAGCCTCTCTCCATCAGACAGGGCGCAGGCCGCGCGGACGTGCGGGGCCACGCCCTTCTGCCGTGCCAGCGCCTCCATCCGTCCGACGGCGCACTCCATCGCACGCTGCGGATCCTGATCCAACCCCTCGCCCAAGGCTACAAGGAATAGTGCCTCGCTGTCTGTGGCGCCCTTGCGATGCTGGTAAAGGTCGTCGCGGATCAGGACGTCGGCATGGCGTCGAAAGCTGTCATAGCCCCCAAACTGGCCGTTATGCATGAAGGACCACCGCCCCGCCGTGAACGGATGGCAGTTGTTCCGGCTGGTCGCCGTCCCCGTCGAGGCCCTGACATGAGCCAGGAACAATCGCGACCGCACCTGGCCGACCAGGCTGCGCAGGTTCGGGTCGGACCAAGCCGGCATCACGTCTCGATAGAGCCCAGGCTCTGCCCGTTCACCATACCAGGCGATCCCGAACCCGTCGGCATTCACGGGCGTCACGCAGCGCGTGGCCCCCTGGCTCTGCCGGATCAGCGAATGCGCCGGACGACTGACGATATCCTCAAGGAAGATCGGTTCGCCAAGATAGGCGGCCCAACGACACATGCCCTGCCCCTTCGTGCCTGCTTTGTGACAGGTCTACCACGAAAGGATGAAGCAATCACCTACTCCGTGGCGGGCGGCGTCTCTTCCACGATCACGAGGTCGCGTTCGCTTGCGCCTTTGGCATGGGCCAGCGCCGCCTGGTATTCCGTGCTGTGATAACAGGCAACAGCTGCATCAAGGCTGGGGAACCGGGCCACGACATTTCGCGCCCGATCATTCCCTTCCAGCTGGTGATAGCGGCCTCCGCGGGCCAGAAAGACACCGCCATGGGCGGCGATCGCCGGCCCCGCTTCCTTGGCATAGCGGCCATAGGCTTCGGCATCCGTGACGGTCACATGGGCAATCCAAAGGGCGGTCATGCGCTTTCCTCGATCAGTTTGCGTGCGTCCCGAAGCGCCGTATCGGCGGCCGCAAGACTGGGGGCGCCGCCCTGAGCGCGGTCGGGGCGGCCGCCACCGCCCTTGCCGCCAAGGGCGGCCGTGGCGGTCTGAACCAGGCTCACGGCGCTGATCCGGTCGGTCAGATCCTGCGTCACACCGGCGGCGACGGTGGCCTTACCGTCGGCTTCGGCCAGAACCAGGACTACACCGCTGCCTAGGCCCGACTTCATCTCATCGACCAGAGCGCCAAGCTCCTTGCCGCCGACGCCCTCGACCCTGCGGCCGATGAACTTGACGCCGCCGATTTCCTCGGCCTCGGAGGCGCCACCGCCACCCATGGCCAGCTGCCGCTTCAGTTGCGCCACCTCGTTCGCCAGCGCCTTGCGCTCGTCCGCCAACGCCCTGACCCGGTTCACGACCTCGGACGACTGCGCCTTCAGGATGCCCGCGATCTCAGTCAGACGGCGGTCTGCGTCGCGCAGGTGGTCCAGCGCTGCCTGACCGGTCAGCGCCTCGATCCGCCTGACGCCCGCGCTCGATGCGCTGTCGCCCAGCAGGGCAAAGGCGCCCACGTCACCGGTGCGCGCCACATGCGTGCCGCCGCACAGTTCCAGCGAGTAGGTCGCCTTGTCGGCCCCCTTGCCGCTGCCGGCCAGGCTGCCCATCGACACCACACGCACCTCGTCGCCGTATTTCTCGCCGAACAAAGCCTGCGCGCCCAGGCTCCGCGCCTCGTCGGGCGACATGATCCGCGTGACCACGGGACTGTTCTGGCGGATGAACTCGTTCACCTCGCCCTCGATCGCCGCCAGCTCCCCGAGAGAAACCGCCTGATTGTGGCTGAAGTCAAAGCGAAGCCGATCCGGTGCATTCAGGCTGCCCCGCTGCGCGACATGATCGCCAAGTGTGCGCCGCAGCGCCTCGTGCAGAAGATGCGTGGCCGAATGGTTCGCGCGGATCGTGCTGCGCCGGTCATGGTCCACAGACAGCGATGCCCCCTGGCCGCGCGCGATGCTCCCCATCGTCACTTCGGCATGATGCACAAAGACGCCAGCCACCTTGCGGGTATCCGTCACCCGCGCTGCGCCGGTCTCACTCTTGATCAACCCGGTATCGCCAACCTGACCGCCGCTCTCTGCATAAAAGGGCGACTGGTTGACGACGATGGCGACCTTATGGCCCTCGCCGGCTTCGGCGATGTCGGCACCGTCTTCCACCAGTGCCAGGATCTGCCCTTCGGCCTCTTCGGTATCATAGCCCAGAAACTCGGTCGCTCCGTGCTTCTCGGCCAATTCGTACCAGATCGTTGCGTCGGCCGCTTCTCCGGACCCGGACCATGCCGCCCGCGCCATCCGCTTCTGCTCGGCCATCGCGGCGTCGAAGCCCTCGATCTGCACCGCGCGGCCCGTTTCGCGCAGCGCATCCTGCGTCAGGTCCAGCGGGAAGCCGAACGTGTCATAGAGCTTGAAGGCCGCCTCGCCGGGCAGGTCAGCACCCTCGGGCAGCTTCGCCAGTTCGTCGTCAAGCAGCCGCAGGCCGCGATCCAAGGTCTGGCGGAAGCGGGTCTCCTCGGACCGCAACGTCTCCTCGATCAGCGACTGCGCACGGGTCAGTTCCGGATAGGCCGACCCCATCTGCTGCACCAGCGCCGGGACCAGCCGGTGCATGACCGGGTCCTGCGCCCCCAGCATATGCGCATGCCGCATCGCACGGCGCATGATCCGGCGCAGCACATAGCCGCGCCCCTCGTTCGAGGGCATCACCCCGTCTGCGATCAGAAAGCTGGTCGAGCGCAGGTGGTCGGCGATGACTCGGTGATGGACCTTGCCCGGCCCATCCGGATCGGCGCTGGTCGCATGCGCGCTGGCCTCGATCAGCGACCGCATCAGGTCGGTGTCATAGTTGTCGTGCTTGCCCTGCAAAAGCGCGCCAATCCGCTCCAGCCCCATGCCCGTATCGATGGACTGCATGTCCAGCGCGCGCATCGAGCCGTCCTCGAACTGCTCGTTCTGCATGAAGACCAGGTTCCAGATCTCGATGAACCTATCCCCGTCCTCTTCGGCCGAACCCGGAGGGCCGCCCCAGATCTTGTCGCCGTGATCGAAGAAGATCTCGGTGCAGGGACCACAGGGACCCGTCGGCCCCATCTGCCAGAAGTTGTCGCTGGTCGGAATGCGGATGATGCGGTCGTCCGAGAGACCTGCGACCTTCTTCCAGATCTCTGCGGCCTCGTCATCGGTGTGATAGACGGTAACCAGCAGCCGGTCCTTCGGGATGCCGAAATCCTTGGTCAGCAATTCCCACGCATAGGGGATCGCCTGCTCCTTGAAATAGTCGCCGAAGCTGAAGTTGCCCAACATCTCGAAGAACGTGTGGTGGCGGGCGGTATAGCCGACGTTGTCCAGGTCGTTGTGCTTGCCCCCGGCGCGCACGCATTTCTGCGCAGTCGTCGCCCGACTGTAGTCGCGTGTCTCGACGCCTGTGAACAGGTTCTTGAACTGCACCATGCCGGAATTTGCGAACATCAGGGTCGGGTCGTTCCGGGGGACCAGAGGGCTGCTTTCGACAACGCGGTGGCCGTTCCTCTCGAAATAGCCAAGGAAGGTAGAGCGGATGTCATTCAGACTGGGCATGGCAGGCCTTCATCGCAAAACGGGTCTCTCCGGCCAGGCCGGCTCGACGACCGGTCTAAACCTCGTCACGGGCACTGTCCAGCAAGGCGCGAACAGCAGCCGGGGGCCCGGCGCGCTCCGCGCCGGGCCCCCGGAGAAAGAAGCTGTGCGGAGGCATCGCCTCCGCACGCCGTGGGATCAGTCCTCGGTCAGCGCCTCGTCCTCGCCACCCTCGGCCACGCCGAACTCAAGCCCATGGCTGGCGCGGATCTTGTCCTCGATCGCAAAGGCGACCTCGGGGCGGTCACGCAGGAACTGCTTGGCGTTCTCGCGGCCCTGGCCGATGCGCTCGTCGCCATAGGAATACCAGGCGCCCGACTTCTCGACGACGCCGGCCTTGACACCCAGATCGATCAACTCGCCGACCTTGCTGATGCCCTCGCCATACATAATGTCGAACTCGACCTGCCGGAACGGCGGCGCGACCTTGTTCTTCACGACCTTGACCCGCGTCGTGTTCCCCGTCACCTCATCACGATCCTTCACGGCGCCGGTGCGACGAATATCCAGGCGGACCGAGGCATAGAATTTCAGCGCATTGCCGCCGGTCGTCGTCTCGGGGTTGCCGAACATCACGCCGATCTTCATGCGGATCTGGTTGATGAAGATCACCATGCAGTTCGAACGTCCGATGCTGGCCGTCAGCTTGCGCATGGCCTGGCTCATCAGGCGGGCCTGGCTGCCCATCTGCATGTCGCCCATGTCGCCTTCAATCTCGGACTTGGGCGTCAACGCCGCCACCGAATCGACCACCACAAGGCTGACCGCGCCCGAACGCACCAGTGTGTCCACGATCTCCAGCGCCTGCTCGCCGGTGTCGGGCTGGCTGATCAGCAGCTCGTCCAGGTTCACGCCCAGCTTCTTGGCATATTGCGGGTCCAACGCGTGTTCCGCATCGACAAAGGCGCAGACGCCGCCCTTCTTCTGCTCCTCGGCCACGACATGCAGCGTCAGCGTCGTCTTGCCCGAGCTTTCCGGCCCGAAAATCTCGATGATCCGGCCTTTCGGCAGGCCGCCGATGCCAAGCGCGATGTCCAGACCAAGCGACCCTGTCGAGGTCGCCTCGATCTCGGCCACGGGGCTGTCCTTGCCCAGCTTCATGATCGAGCCCTTGCCGAACTGCCGTTCGATCTGGGCCAGGGCGCTGTCCAAGGCCTTCTGCTTGTCAGCTGCGCGTTTGTCCGTCATGTCGAAGATGCTCGCCTGTGCCATGTGATCCCCACGTTATTTCACAGCGCTCCGGTGCGGGCAATCGACCCTCCGGATGTTCACGTCCTGTTCGCTTCTAGATGCGCGATCGCCGGCTGTTTTTCAAGGACGTCAAGGTTAATTTACGATTCGTTTTCGCCACCATTGCGCGCCCCCGGTTAACAAACCGTTTACAACCATCTACCTGCCAGCTATCCAGCGCCGGTTTGACGGAACGGGCAGAGGTGACGGATGCTGATTTTCTGGGACCAACGGTTGGTCTTCCTGGCGACGCCCAAGGCAGGTTCAAGCGCGATCGAGATGGCGCTCGAATCGCTCGCCTCGGTGTCGCTCCAGCGTCCGGCCGAGGCGAAGCATACCGACATCGCCACCTATCGCCGCCATTTCGGGCCTTGGCTTCACGCCCTGACTGGGCATGGCTTCACGACAGTGGCCCTGATGCGAGAGCCGGTGGACTGGCTGCGAAGCTGGTATCGCTTCAAGCTGCGGGACGATCTGGACGATCCGCAGCATGCGATGCACGGAACGGCCTTCGGCGACTTCGCCTCGACCTATGCCGGCCTTGATGGCCCCGCGCGGCTTCGGATCGGTACGCAGTCGGACTTCCTTACCAACGGGGACGCCCGCGTCGACCGCATCTTCCGGTACGAGGACATCGACAGCTTCGTCGAGTTTCTGGAATCGCGTCTGAATTGCGCGATAGAGCTGCCACGTATCAACGTCCCCCCAAGCGTGGATGTGCATCTGGATCCGGAGGTCGAGAAACGGCTGCGGACGGCGATGGCGCGGGACCTGGGTCTCTATGACAGCCTCGCCTCGGCCGAGTTGGACCATGTCCTGATCGACTAGGTGCTGATGCAACGAAGCATCACTGCTGCAGGAATATCGGCGCACAACCACAAGTTTATCCGCACCGGACCTCATCAAATGCGTAGATTGCATGACACTACCTTGCTACAGTTATGTGTGGGCAATTTAACTCGCTCGAATCGTTCCAGCTTCTCGCTGGCTCACCATGGTGTGGTAACCCGACATGACAATCGCGATGCGTCCCGGCGGCAATATCTTTTCGGCAGCCATCAAGGGCGCCACCCGGCTGCTGGATGAGACCGGAGAGGTCGCTTCGCTTGACGCGGTGGCAGCCCTGATCAACGTCCGGGTGGACGATCTGCGCGCCGTCGTGCCGGACACCGGCATGCTGCTGCAGGCGACGGCGGAAAACGCCCTGATGCTCTTGCAGGAAATCTGCGTCCGACGCACGTCTTCGACATGCAGCGACGACCCCATCGCACAATTCACGGCGCTTGCAGAAGCCTATGTCGAATGGGGATGCCGCCACCCGCGGGAATTCCGGGTCATCGGCCTGATGCCGGCCGAGGTGTTCGAAAGGAACCCCCGGCTCGTCTGTTACGAGAACGCGATCCACCAGGTGATGTATCGGACGCTCGACCGCGCCAGGCAGCAGGGCGCCCTGCCCCGTGACCAGGACATCGGCCAGATTATCGCCATCGCGCATACCTATGCCTATGGGGTCGTCAGCAAGATGCTGCTGGGTGACTTGGCGCGGTGGAACCCCGGCATGACCGACCGAGAGGCCGCGCTCCATAACCTGTCGATCTTCATCAACCAGTTCCTGGGCCGTCCGGCACAGGCATGACGGCCGTGCCCGACCCGCTCGAGGCGCTTGCCGCGCGTCTGGCACCGTTGTCCCATGGGCCGGAACGCCGGCTTGTCGCGCTGGTGGGCCCGCCCGGTGCCGGCAAGAGCCATGTTGCGGACCGCCTCGCGCAGGCGATCCCAAAGGCCGCCATCCTGCAGATGGACGGCTTCCACATCGACGATACTCTTCTGGCAGCGCGGGGTGACCTGCCGCGCAAGGGGGCGCCGCACACGTTCGATCTTGATGGCCTGGCCTTCATCCTCGACCGGCTGGCCGCCGACGACGGCCGCGACATCCTGATTCCCGTCTTCGACCGGGCGCGGGAGCTGTCGCGGGCTGCCGCGCGAGAAATCCCGGCGAGCGCGCGCCTTGTGATCGTCGAGGGGAACTACCTCCTTCTCGACCGCCCCGGCTGGCGGAACCTGACGCCACGCTTCGCCCTGTCGATCATGCTGCAGGTCCCCGACTCGGTGATCCGCGCCCGGTTGACTGCACGCTGGTCGCACCTGCCGGCGGACGAGGCGCGGGCGAAGCTCGAAGCCAACGACCTTCCGAACGCGCAACTGGTGACGACGGCGAGCCTTTCCGCCGACATCGTCATCCCGAACGGCTAGGCCGCCGCCCTGCGCCGGCGCGCGATCTCATAGAGAAGCGCGCCGACCACAGCTGCCACAATGATCACCAGCGCGAGCGCGTTCACGGCGGGCGTCAGACCGGTGCGGACCTTGGTCGCGATGAAGACGGTCAGCGGCGTCTCGAACCCGCGCACGAAGAGGGTCGTGTTGTAGTTTTCGACCGATTGCAGCACGGCAAGTCCCGCCGACGCCAGAAGAGCAGGTCTCAGGAACGGCAGCAGGACGCGCCGGAAGACCATCGGCCGCGAGGCGCCAAGGCCCAGGGCAGCCTCCTCCTGCGTGCGATCGAAGCGCTGCAGGCGCGCCATCACCATCAGCATCACATAGCAGATGATGAAGGTCGACTGCGCCAGCACGATCAACAGGATCCCGCCGCCCACGCCTAACCGCCGCCAGAGGATCAGGGTCGAGATGCCGATCACCACGCCGGGCGTCAGAAGGGGCGACACCATGACGGCATAGGCGAAGCTGCGCGCGCGGGCATGCAGGGACGTCAGCACCAGCGCCGCGGCGGTGCCGACGGGAACCACGACCACCACGACGCAGACCGCGACCAGCAGCGATGTCCACAGCGATTGCCACATGGCCGCGTCCGACCACATGGCCCGGAACCAGTCCAGCGTCGTACCCTGCCAGGGGATGACAGTCGGAAACCGGCTTTCGTTGAATGCGGCGACGCCATGATGATCAGCGGCGCAAAGAGGTAAACCGCGAAGACCGCCAGGTAGAGCACGAACAGCGTCCGGAAGATGCGCTCGGCGGTCATGTCGCGACATCCGCCAGATTGACCCGCGCCAGCCGCAACGTGACCAGCACGACCGTCAGGCAGAGGACAAGCAGCACCAGCGCATAGGCCGCGCCCCGGTTCCAGTCGCCGCCCTCGAAGAACCAGTTATAGATGATCTCGGTGAACCAGCGGCTGCCCGGCGACCCCAGCAGCGACGGCGCAACATAGGACCCGGCCGCCAGCATGAAGGTGAAGACGAAACCGGTGGCGATGCCCGCCTTGGCATGGGGGATCACCACCCGGGCGTGGATGCGCCAGGTCGAGGCGCCAAGATCGCGCGCGGCCTCGATCTGCGCCTTCTCCAGGCTCTCGATCGCGTTGTAGATCGGCAGCAGCATGAACAGGATATAGGCATAGACCATCGCCGCCAGCACGCCGCCGTCGCCCTGCCATCGGATCGGCGCCTCGATGAGCCCTGCGTTCATCAGGACGCTGTTCAGCGGGCCACGATAGGCCAGGATGATAAACCAGGCCAGCGTGCGCAGAACCTCGTTGATGAAGAACGGGATGATGATCAGCAGCAGCGCCGCCGACAGCTGGCCCACGGTGGCGCGCTGCGCCATCCAGAAGGCGATGGGATAGCAGACCAGGAACGTCACCAAGGCCACCAGCCCACTGGCCCAGATGGTCTTGAAGAAGATCGCCCGATGCGTCGGCTCGCCCGCAAGATAGAGAATATTGGCCAGGGAATAGGTGTCGTCGGGACCGCCCATCGCCGCGGGCGGCAGGTTCGGGCGCAGGGCATAGTCGATCATCATCAGGTTCGGGGCCAACACCATCCCAGCCAGCCAGAACAGGACCAGCGCCAGGAATACGGTCGACTGACCCGCGCCGAAGCGGTTTCCCAGATCACTCATCGCCGAGGACCACGGCGTGAGCCGGCGCGAAGGCAAAGGCGGCATCGCTGCCCGGTGCCGGCGCGTCCGCCAGCCTGGTCGATGGCACCGAGGCCGCCAGCGAGCCGCCGTCGGCAAACCGTCCATGCACCAGTGCGAATGAGCCCTCGAAGTCCACCCGCTCGATCCGGGCGGTCAGGGCATTTTCGCCGGTGCCGGGGATCAGCGCCTCGGGACGGACATAGATGGTGCCCGGCGTACCGGCCACCGCCCGCCGGCCCGCGCGTCCGGTCAGCGCGCCAAGCTCCGTCTCGATCCGCGCCAGACCACCGTCGACGGCGGTGATGCGGCCTGCAACCGCATTGGTTTCGCCAACGAAGCGCGCGACGAAGGGCGTCGCCGGGTTCTCGTAAAGCTCTCGGGGGGTGGCGACCTGCTGCAACAGGCCCGCCGACATGACCGCCACGCGATCGGACATGGCCAAGGCTTCGGACTGGTCGTGGGTGATATAGATGAAGGTCACGCCGGTGCGCTTCTGCAGGGCGCGCAGCTCGGCGCGCATGTGCTGGCGCAGCTTCAGGTCCAGCGCCGACAGCGGTTCGTCCAGCAGCAGGACGCCCGGTTCCACGGCCAGGGCGCGGGCGATCGCCACCCGCTGGCGCTGTCCACCGGACAGTTCCCCCGGCATGCGGTCACCATACCCCTCCAGCGCGATCAGTCGCAGCAACTCGTCGGCCTTGGCATGGCGGGCGGTGCGCCCGACCCCCCGCGCTTCAAGCCCAAAGGCGATGTTATCGCGTACGGACATCAGCGGGAACAGGGCCAGCGACTGGAAGATCATGGCCGTTGGGCGCTGGTTCGGGCCCAGCCCCTTCATGTCGCGCTCGCCGATCAGGACGCGGCCCTCGGTCGGCTCGATGAAGCCCGCGATCATCCGCAGGATCGTCGTCTTGCCGCAACCCGAGGGCCCCAGGATCGAGAAGAACTCTCCGGCCTGGACCTTCAGCGACACGTCGCGGACGGCGCGGGTGGCGCCGAAGGTCATGCCGATCCCGGCCAGTTCCACGGAATGGGACATCGTCTCTCCTTGCGGATGGGGCGGCGCGGGCCGCCCCGAAATCGTCACGCCGACAGGAAGCGGTCCTGGTATTCGTTCCGCTTGGTCACGTACCAGCTTTCCTGAATCGGCCACCACCACAGCTTGTCCAGCGCATCGCCCGGATAGGCGGCGGCAAAGAAGGCCTTGGCCTCATCCGAGATCAGCTGGTCCGATCCCACCGCGGTTGAATTGATCGAGGTCGCGTTGGTGTACATCGCGCCCGCTTCCGGCGTCAGGAACCAGTTGATGAAGGCATAGGCATTGTCCAGATTCTCGGCGCCGACGGGGATCGACAGCCCCTCCATCCAGGCCAGCGCGCCTTCCTTGGGCGCGATGAAACCGACGGGGAAGCCTTCGCGCGACAACGCTGCAGCGGTCGAGTCCCAGGTCTGGCCGATATTGGCACCGTTGACGCGGAAGGCTGCCTGGGCCTCGTTCTCGTTGTTCCAGAACTGGATGATGTTGCCCTTGCGCGCGATCGCCTCGGCCAGGATCACGTCGAAGACCTCGGTCTGCGCCTCAGGCGTCTTGAAGGCGTCCAGCAGCGGACGGGGCAGCTTGCCCTCGGCTTCCAGCCAGAGGCCGAGGCCCACCAGCGCCGAATGCGCCCGGACCGTGGCCTGCGCGCCCTCGTTCCAGATGTCGCCATAGGAGGCGCTGCCATATTCCAAGGGCATCTGGTCGCGGTCGAAGGCCACGGCCTCGGTGCCCCAGTCGGTCGGCACCTGATAGCGCTTGCCGTCGACCACAGCGCCCAGGTTGACGGAATTCTCCCAAGCGCTCGGCAGCACGCGACTGACCTCTATCCGCGACTCGTCCAGCGGCTGGACCAGGCCGAACTCGACATAGTTCGGGACGCGGTCGACGGTCGGCCAGATCAGGTCGAAGCCGGCCCCGTTGTTCGCGCGCAGCTGGTTCAGCAGCTCGTCATTGGTGCCATAGGGCGTGAAATTCGGCGTGATGCCCGTGGCTTCACGGAAGGCGCCCAAGATGTCGTCGTTCAGATAGCCGGCCCAGGCAAAGATGTTCACCGTGCCGGCGTCCTGCGCCATCGCGCGCCGTGCCAGGAACGGCGAGGCCAGCGTCACGCCGGCGGTGGCGGCGGCGCCGCGCAGGATGCCGCGTCGGTCGATCCGTGTCATCTTGATGATCCTCCGTGTTGATCTTGTCAGCCACGACCCGTTAAGCGCCCGACATGTCGGATGCATGACAGGCCGGGCGGCAGGTTGGTGCGCAGACTAGACCGGGATCGACGGCATCGGAAGCATCTTCTTCCTGCTCGACTTTTGGCTGGCCGAAGAAGTCGCTGCGGGAGCCCCGACACCGTCGCCGTCACCCCGCCCATGGACCAGATCGACGCAGCTCTCGCGCAGATCGTCCGCCCCTTGGGCGCCGCGCTTGCGGTCCTCGGCCTAGGGCTCGCGGCGGCCAGCGTGATCCAAGTAACCGCGGAACTGCGAGCCTGGACCGGCTGCGCGCCGACCTCGGCCGGGTTCGCAGCGGGCATGCCAACCGGCTGGGCCTGCCAGATGTGTCGAAACTGCGCCCCCTCATTGTTGAAATTAACGCCGCACCGGGCCAGAACAGGGACCCGCTGGCCCAATCGCAGCCGCACGTGGCCAACCTGGCGCATTTGCTCAAGACAACGCTGTCGGCAGTGGCGAACCAGTTGCCATCCGATCATGCCGGACAGGCGCTGATCATGCGGATGAACCGCCTGATCGGCTGGCATCTGCGCCGCGCCCGCCAGGCAGGTCCGCGCAGCCTGGGGAAGCGCACGCCTGCCGGGCCGATGATCGACGACCTCCTGCTGGTCCTGAGCCGATGGCCGACGGGCGCATCGCCGCCGCCATCAGCTGCCCCCGGATGCCGCCTTCGCAGGAGAGGGTCAGGACCTTCGGTAACGGGGTCGTCCCAGTCAAGCGGTTTCACGCATGTGCCGTTGTCCGCAGAGCAGCGGCTTCAGGTTTGGTCTGATCGTCGTATTTCTGGCACAGCCGCCTTCGTCTGAGATCA
>NZ_JAOTBE010000040.1 GCF_026162645.1 Paracoccus rhizosphaerae | reverse complement strand
GGCTGGCTGGCCTTCTCAACGACCGCCTGGACATAAACCCGTCGACCCGCCCACGGATGCCACGGTTAAAGAAGCTCACGCTCATCAGTCCTGTGGGCGTTCTGTGATTGAGTTGTACAACACTGAACGCCCGCACTCCCGTCTGCGCAATCGGCAAAGCTCCGTGCCAGCCCCCCGTTGCCCAACCCGCCCGAACAGGCAAAACTCAAACCCGAAATCTCGCTCACCCTCGATAAAATTTGGGGCAACGTCAACGGCAATCAATTCGAAGTGTCATCCGTCCTTCGGCGCTACGACTGCGTCCGGGCTCAGACGCACCTTGCTGCCGTCCGGGCGCTGCGGGTCCGGTTCAAGCACAAGGCTGCCTTTCGAAGGCGCGTGGTCCTTCACGCGATCGCCGACATCCAAGCGATCAATGGCAACGCTGAAAAAAAGCCGTGTCGGGCTTCTGGTCGACAACTTCAGCGTTAAGAGACTGCGGCGGGAAGACAACGGCTGGCGACGGATGCCATTCAACCATGAGGATGGCGGGCGTTTCAACAGCCTCCCCTTGAGGTTGCTATTGGCGGAAGTGCTGCCGGTAAGGCCAATCCGTTCAACCGGCGCAGATCTGCTGCAATGCCAGCCATTGTTCGTCAGTCAGCAGATCTCTGGCCGGGGTGCCGGCGCGGGTGGGATCCGCCTCGATCAGCGGTAGAACCGTCGTCCCGGTCGGGTCGATGCTGCGGGCGAATGGCTCGGTCGACAGATCACGTTCGGCAAAGGCTGCGGGCAAAACCGCCAAGTCAGGGCGGGGCAGGGGTTGGGCCAGCAGCGACTCGCCATAGCCCTTCATCGCGCCTTGCGGCAGCGTTCCCAAGGTCATCAGCCGCAGTGCGGTCATGAGGCCCGCGTGGCGAAGCGCGTCCAGGGTGACTTGGTCGTCATCTTGTGCAAGCCGCGCCGACAGCAGGTGACCGGCAGCGGCCTCGGGCCCGGGGGAAGCCGCCAGAAGATCTTCGCCCAGCACGTAAAGGTCGCCCGGCAGGCGCCGCGCGCCGTTCAGCGGCCCCGGGACGACCTGCACAAGACTGTCCGCCCCCACAAAGGGCGGCGTGAACCAGTCCAGCACCTGCTGACCCGAGACACGGCGGCAGACGGGCCCGGCGGCGGCCTCCATATCGGACAGAACGGCCAGTCCGATCGTCCGTTTCTGCGCGGGCGGAGCGATTTGCGCGGCATGGCGCACCAACGCGTCGGGCAGCCAGAAGATCAGGCCCACAAGCATCAGCAGGACCGCCAGCACCGTCGCCGCACCACGCAGCCTGCGCGGCTTGGCGCGGTGGGTGGCGATGGCGCGCTGGACCCGCTCGATCGCCTCGATCATCAGCGGGTCGTCGATCTCGACCGTTTCATCAGGCTCGCCGGTGCTGGGGGTGTAGAGGGCAGGCGTCCGTCCCGGGTTGAGGCGCGTCACCGCCGGAAGCGACCAGTGCGACAGCGGCTTGTCGGTCCGGGGGTCCATCAACGTCAGGGTCGCTTCCCCGAGCGAGACGATCACCTCGCGCTGACGCGTCTCCGGCGTCTCGCGCCAGACGCCCTGCGCCTCAAGACGCTGAAATTCGGTCAGGGCTGTCATGGCGGAGGCATGGTCCGGGATGGAAGGGGCGGTTTCCGCGACCATAGCGACGCACCGCATCGGGTCAATGCGGCGCGGCAGTCAGTAGGGCGTCAATCGACCGCTTCGGCGATCCGCATGCCTTTTTCACGCGCCAAGATGCGCATCCGGTCCTGCAGCTTCTCGAAGGCGCGCACCTCGATCTGGCGGATCCGTTCGCGCGAGACGTTGTAGCGCGACGAGAGATCCTCGAGTGTCATCGGATCATCGCGCAGGCGACGCTCCATGAGGATGTCGCGTTCGCGGTCGTTCAGGACGTCCATCGCGGCCACCAGCATGCCACGACGGGTGTCCAGTTCCTCGGTCTCGGCATAGGCCTCGGCCTGATTGGCGTCGGTGTCCTCCAGCCAGTCCTGCCATTGTGCTGCAGATTCTCCGTCGCCGGACCCTACCTGCGCATTCAAGGACGCATCACCGCCAGACAGGCGGCGGTTCATGTCGATGACCTCTTGCTCGGTCACGTTCAGCTCGGTGGCGATCTGGGCGACATTTTCCGGGCGCAGATCGCCTTCTTCCAGCGCGCCGATTTTGGACTTGGCCTTGCGGAGGTTGAAGAACAGCTTCTTCTGCGCGCTGGTCGTGCCCATTTTCACAAGGGACCAGGATCGCAGGATGTACTCCTGGATCGAGGCGCGAATCCACCACATCGCATAGGTCGCCAGGCGGAAGCCGCGTTCCGGGTCAAAGCGCTTGACCGCCTGCATCAGGCCGACATTGGCCTCACTGATCACCTCGGCTTGGGGCAGGCCATAGCCGCGATAGCCCATCGCGATCTTGGCGGCCAGGCGCAGGTGGCTGGTCACCAGCTTGTGGGCGGCCTCGCTGTCCTCATGGTCGGCCCAGGCCTTGGCCAGCATGTATTCTTCTTCCGGTTCCAACAGCGGGAACTTGCGGATCTCTTGCAGATAGCGGTTCAGGCCCTGTTCGGGACTGGGGGCGGGCAGATTTCCATATGTCGCCATGGTGAAAGCCTTTCGCAGAGTTCGCCCAACGCCAGCTTTGTCCGGCCGGTTCCGGTACAGGTTGTCGCAGGCGAAACCACCGCGGCGCGGACGAGATGGTCCGGGCGCGTGTGGCTGCGGTATTAAATGTGGTCGCGCGGCGGCCGCGTCAAGAGGATGGCACGGTCCTTTCCAGTGTCTCCAAAAGGGCTTGCATGTCGGCGGGCAGCACGCTGTCGAAGGCCAGTGCCCGCCCCGACACAGGGTGTGTGAAGCCAAGATGGGCCGCGTGCAGCGCCTGTCTGGCAAAGCCCTGCACCAGATCCGCCGCAGCCCCTAGTGCTTTGACTGATGCGCGGCGCGACCCGCCATAGACCGGATCGCCGACCAGCCCCAGACCCGCATGCGCCATGTGCACCCTGATCTGATGGGTCCGCCCGGTCTCCAGCCGGCATTCCACCAGCATGATGGCAGGCGGATTGCCAAAGGACCTGATCATCCGGGCCCGGGTGACGGCGTGGCGGCCCTTGTCGAAATAGACCGCCTGCTTCTGGCGGTCCGTCGCGTGCCGGGCCAGTTTTGTCGTGATCCGCAGGACGCCGTCACTCTCGAAGGCGACACCGGGGGTCCCGCGCAGACGCGGATCGGCGCCGTCGATGATGCCATGTGCCAGCGCCAGATAGCGGCGGCTGGCGGTATGGGCCTCGAACTGCGCCGCCAGGCCGTGGTGCGCGCGGTCGGATTTGGCGACGACCAGCAAGCCGGAGGTGTCCTTGTCGATCCGGTGAACGATCCCGGGGCGCTTCTCACCGCCGATGCCAGACAGCGAATCGCCGCAATGCGCCAGAAGCGCGTTCACGAGCGTCCCCGACGGGCTGCCGGGGGCTGGATGGACGACCATCCCCGCCGGTTTGTCGATCACGATCAGGTCATCGTCCTCGTAGGCGATGACGAGCGGGATCGCTTCGGGACGCGTCTCGACCTCTTCCGGCGGAGCTAGAGTGATCCGGTATTCCTGCCCCTCGGCCACACGCGCCCTGACGTCGCGGGCGGGGCCGTCGGGCCCCGTGACGGCGCCTTCAATGATCAGCCGCGCCAAGCGGGAGCGCGACAGGGCCGCCTCCTCTGGCACCGCCATCGCAAGCGCCTTATCAAGTCGGTCGGGCGGGTTCGCCGGGATGATCACGGACAGGTTCGACATGGCGGAAGATGACACCGACTGGAAGGTTGCGGCAAGGACGGTCCCGGAACTGCGCTTCCTGAAAGCGCTGGTCACGGGACTGACGCTGGTGATGGGGCTGGGGATGGTCGCGGTGGTGGCGATGCTGTGGCTGCGGCTGAACCAGCCTGTGCTGCCGGAACTGCCCGACAGCATCGCGCTGCCCGACGGCGCGACAGCCGCTGCCGTCACCTTCGCCCGCGACTGGATCGTCGTCGTCACCGACGAGGCCGAAGTGCTTCTCTATGACAGCGCCGGCACCCTGGTCAGCCGGACGACGCCTGATCAGTCGCCCTGACGCGAAGCTTCGATCGCGTCCAGACGGGCCTTCAGCTCGCTGTTTTCGGTGCGGGCCTTGATCGCCATCTCTCGCACGGCCTCGAATTCTTCGCGGGTGACGAAGTCGCGATCGGCCAGCCAGCGGTCGACCCATCCCTTCATGGCGTTCTCGGCCTCGGTGCGGGCGCCGTGGGCCACGCCCATGGCATTGGTCATCAGCTTGGACATGTCGTCGAAGAAACGGTTCTGCGTGGTCATCGGTGGCCCCTTGTCCTGTGTCCGTCCCTATATGGTCCGGCGAGCGTCCGGGTTCAATGTTGACACGACCGGTTGGGCGGCTAGCGTGCGCGCGAACCGCAGCCCCGAGGCCCCATGATACCGTTTCCCGACATCGCCCCCGAGATCTTCACGATCAACCTCGGTGGCTTCTCGCTGTCGCTGCGCTGGTATGCGCTGGCCTACATGGCGGGGCTGATCATCGGTTGGCGGCTGATCGTCGCCATGATGCGGCGTCCCGCGATCTGGGGTGGCACGGCGCCCACCGCTCCCGACAGCGTCGACGACCTGCTGACCTGGGTGATCCTCGGCGTGATCCTGGGCGGGCGGCTGGGGTTTGTCCTGTTCTACGAGCCTGCCTACTACCTGTCGAACCCGACCGAGATCATCAAGGTCTGGCAGGGCGGGATGAGCTTTCACGGCGGTTTTGCCGGGGTGATCGTCGCGACGTGGCTCTGGGCGCGGCGGAACGGTGTGCCCGTGATGCGGCTGGCGGATGCGCTTGCGGTCGTGGCGCCGATCGGGCTGTTCTTCGGCCGCATCGCCAATTTCATCAACGCTGAGCTTTGGGGCCGTCCGACGGACCTGCCTTGGAGCGTCATCTTCCCAGGCGAGGCCGCGCAGGCCTGCCCCGGCGTCGAGGGGCTGTGTGCCCGCCATCCCAGCCAACTTTACGAGGCCGGCCTCGAAGGCCTGTTGCTGGGGTTGATCCTGTGGGCGCTGGTGCGGGCGGGGGGCTTGCGGCGGCCAGGGCTGGCCTTTGGCGTCTTCCTGGCCGGCTATGGGCTGGCGCGCATGTTCGTCGAGCTGTTCCGTGTGGCCGACGCGCAGTTCATCACCCCTGACAACCCGCTTGGCCATGTTGTCGGCGGGCCGCTGGTCGGGCTGACGATGGGCCAGCTGCTGTCGCTGCCGATGGTGCTGATCGGATTGGCGCTGATCTGGCGCGCACGGTCGCGGCCGCGCGTGGCTGCATGACGCCGCTGGCGCAGATCATCGCTGCGCGCATCCGCGCAACGGGGCCGATCAGCATCGCTGACTACATGCAGA
This sequence comes from Paracoccus rhizosphaerae, assembly GCF_026162645.1. Taxonomy (GTDB): domain Bacteria; phylum Pseudomonadota; class Alphaproteobacteria; order Rhodobacterales; family Rhodobacteraceae; genus Paracoccus; species Paracoccus rhizosphaerae. The sequence continues at coordinate 27,668 of NZ_JAOTBE010000040.1, read as the reverse complement.
TCTGCCTGCTTGACAGTCGGCACGGCTATTATGCGACCCGCGATCCGTTCGGCGCTGCAGGTGACTTCACCACTGCGCCCGAGATCCACCAGATGTTCGGCGAACTCTGCGGGCTGGCGCTAGCGCAGGCGTGGATGGATCAGGGCCGTCCCGCACCCTTTACTTTGGCCGAGCCGGGTCCCGGCCGTGGCACCCTGATGGCAGACATTCTGCGCGCGATCCGGATCGTGCCGGGAATGGAGGACGCGACGGATGTCGCGCTGATCGAAGCTTCGGCGCACCTGCGGCAGGTTCAGCGGAAAAGGCTGGGTGCCGTCCGGCACCTCAAAACCGTCGACGATGTTGGGTATAAGCCGCTGTTTCTAATTGGTAATGAGTTCATCGACGCCTTGCCTATCCGGCAGTTCCAGATGACAGTCGAGGGTTGGCGAGAACGCATGGTCGGACTGACCGACGGTAAATTGCGGATCGGCCTTGGGGAACCGGTGGCGCTGCCGCGCGCTGGCCGACCGGGCGACATCGTAGAGGATTGCCCGGAAGGCGCCGCCTTCGTCGAGGCAGTGGCGCGACGTATTGCAAGGTACGGCGGTGCGGCCATCCTCATCGATTACGGCGGCTGGAACGGCTATGGCGACACATTTCAGGCATTGCGCCACCACACCCCAGAAGACCCGCTGGCCCATCCTGGAGAGGCCGACCTGACCGCCCATGTGGACTTCGCGCCTCTGGCCGCCGCGGCCATGCGGGCGGGTGCGCAGGTCTCGGCACCGCAGCGTCAGGGCGACTGGTTGCGAGCACTGGGGGCCGAGGCCCGCGCCGCAAAGCTGACGGCGGCTGGCGACGCCGCAGCGGCGCAGGCGCTTCACCGCTTGACCGACCCCGCGGAAATGGGTCACCTGTTCAAGGCAATCGCGATCTGGCCGAAGGGGGCGCCCGCCGTCCCCGGTTTCACGGCGCTGGAGGCTCATGCAGACGACGCTTGAAATCCTGACCCACCCGCTTCTGGCAGATGTGAAGCACGGGTTCTTCACCCGCAAGGGCGGCGCGTCTTCGGGCCTGTTTGCGGGGTTGAACTGCGGGCGGCGATCCACCGACCAGACCGACATGGTGCAGGTCAATCGCGCCAGGGTCGCCAGCGCCATGGGTGTCCCGATGGACCACCTTGCCACCGTCAAGCAGGTGCATTCGGCCAAGGTCGTCACGCTGACGGAAGACGATGACATCGCGGAAATCCGCGATGTTCAGGCCGACGGCCTTGTAACCGCGCGCCGCGACGTCGCAGTCGCTGTGCTGACTGCGGATTGCCAGCCGATATTGCTGGCGGACCCCAAGGCGGGCGTCGTGGGCGCCTGCCACGCAGGCTGGCGCGGTGCCATTGATGGCGTGATCGAGGCCACGGTGGACGCCATGCGCAACCTGGGCGCCAAGGACGTGCGCGCGGTTATCGGCCCCACGATCAGCCAGCAGGCCTATGAGGTCGGGGACGAGTTCATGGATAACTTCCTGGCCGAAGATCCTGAGTCGGAACGCTTCTTCAGCGGAGGCCCTCGAGGCAGGCCAATGTTCGACCTGCCGGGCTTCGGCTTGAAGCGGCTGCGGGACGCCGGTGTCGAGGCCGAATGGTCGCGGCATTGCACCTATTCCGACCCGCAGCGGTTCTTCAGCTATCGTCGCGCCACGCACGAAGGGCAGGTGGATTACGGTCGCCTGATCAGCGCCATTTCCCTCTGACGCAGCAGGCTGCGCAGCCACAGCTTCACCACGGCGCCAGCCATGACCGCAAGTTGGCCCAGCACCAGCGCGACAAGGCCCATGGCAACCAAGGCAAGATCGCTGATGCGGCTCAGCAGCCGTAGGCTGCGAGCCTTGCCCAACACCTCAAGCGTTCGGCCGGTGTCTGTGCCCGCCGCGTCCGACAAGCGGGTGAGAGCGCGCAGGTCCCGAGGGTTGTCGGCATGGCGCAACAGCGACAGTACCTCGGCGTTCGACGTTCGTGCCGCCAGATGGCGGATGTCGACGGCCATCGCCCCCAAGGTGGCAGCGGGTGCCGGGCCGCGTGCCGCTTCGCGCAGGGCGCGGCGTAGACCGGGGGATAGGGCATCCGCGCGCCGCGCAACCCGCAGAACCGTCGCGGCACCCTTCACGGTCAGGCTGCTGCCGGCCGTGAGGACTGTCGAGATCGTGGCGGCAAGCCCGATACCGGCCAAAGCGGCCTCGACCTCGTCGATCTCGGCTCCGGTGATCAGGTTGCCGCCTTGCCGGGCCAGCGCCGCGGCGTCACCTGCGGGCGACAATTCGAAGGGCAGGGTGCAGGCCGCCACCAGCGACAGGCTGGGACAGCGCGCCACGTCGCTGATGCACAGGCGGCAGTCGGAGATTGTCGCCCGCCAGCTTTCGTGCGCGGCCATCGCCTCGGTGACCTGCCGCTGCAGGCCAGCGGGGAGCACGATGCTATGATCGCTGGCAAGATCGCTTAGCAACGTCACCCGCCGCATGTCATCCTCGGCAACCGCCGCCTGCAGCCGCGGGACCAGCCAATCAAGGCTGACCTGGCGGGCGACGGCGGTCGAGAGCGCAACCCGCGCCTCGGCCGCGCTGCGCTGGACCAGCGGGTTGACGAATGGGTGGTGCGACAGGACCCAGCCTGTCGCGACGACACTGGCCACCGCCCAGAGCAGCAGGACCGACCGCGCTGCGATTCGAAGCCGTCCCAAGGCGGGCCTGTCATCCGTGACGGTGGCTGGTGTCAGCATCGCGGGCGGTCAGCCTGCCTCGCGGACACGCTCCTCGACGACCTCGAAGGGGATCGTCGGTTCATCCTTGGCGCCCCTGATGACCAGCGAAGTCTTGACCGACGCCACGTTCGGCGCGGCCGTCAGGCTGTTCGTCAGAAACCGCTGGAACGTCGACAGGTCGGGCGAGACGCATTTCAGGATGAAGTCGATCTCGCCGTTCAGCATGTGACATTCGCGGACCAGAGGCCAACCTTGGACCAGCGCCTCGAAGGCTGTCAGATCGCGTTCCGACTGCGACGCCAGGCGCACCATGGCAAAAACCTGAACCTCGAACCCCAACTCTCGCGCGTTGATGTCGGCGTGGTATCCGCGGATATACCCCAGTTCTTCCAGCGTGCGGACACGACGCAGGCACGGCGGGGCCGAGATGCCGACGCGGCGCGCAAGTTCGACATTCGTCATCCGGCCATCGGCCTGAAGTTCAGCCAGGATCTTGCGGTCGATATCGTCGAGTTTGGCGCCAGCCATATCTGTCTTTCTTCTGTTTGGTCGAGGCGTTGCCGGAAACTACAACGGGCGCACATCCTGCGCAACATTCTTTCCAGATCCTGCGACAGCGCTGCACGGCCATGCGTTGCAGTCGGACGCCCGAGGGATTACCTCATGCACAAACCGCGAAAGGGGCGCAAGATGAGCGAACGCAGCCATGTGAAACTTTTGATCGTCGGGTCGGGGCCCGCCGGCTATACCGCCGCCGTCTATGCCGCCCGTGCGATGCTGGAGCCGATGCTGATCCAGGGGATGCAGCCCGGCGGCCAGCTGACGATCACGACCGAGGTCGAGAACTGGCCGGGCGAGACCGAGATCCAAGGTCCGGAACTGATGGTGAAAATGGAGGCACATGCCGCGGCCATGGGCGCCGAGATCGTGACCGATCTGGTGACCAGGCTGGATCTGCAGAAACGCCCCTTCACCGCCGTCTGCGACAGCGGCCGTGTCGTCACCGCCGACGCGGTGATCTTGGCCACTGGCGCTCAGGCGCGCTGGCTGGGTCTGCCGTCCGAGGAGAAGTTCAAGGGCTTCGGCGTCAGCGCTTGCGCCACCTGTGATGGCTTCTTCTATCGCAACCGCGAAGTCGTCGTGATCGGTGGCGGCAACACCGCTGTCGAGGAGGCGCTGTTCCTGACCCGCTTCGCCAGCAAGGTGACCCTGGTCCACCGCCGCGACACTCTGCGGGCCGAGAAGATCCTGCAGAACCGCCTGTTGAACCACCCCAAGGTCGAGGTCGTCTGGAACCACGCCCTGGGCGAGGTGGTCGGCGTTGACACGCCCATGGGGGTCACCGGCGCCATCCTGCGCAATGTCAACGACAATTCGACGCGCGAGATCAAGGCCGACGGCGTGTTCGTCGCGATCGGCCATGCTCCCGCCAGTGAACTTGTGGCCGGTCAACTGGAACTGCATGACGGCGGCTACGTGAAGGTCGAGGCGGGCAGCACCCGCACCTCGATCCCCGGCGTCTTCGCGGCAGGCGACCTGACGGACCACATCTATCGTCAGGCGATCACCAGCGCAGGCATGGGCTGCATGGCCGCACTGGATGCCGGGCATTTCCTCGCCGCGCAGGACGGCGTCGAAACCGCACCCGAACAGCTGGTGGCAGCGATCCACTGATATGGTCGCCGCGGCGGGAAGATGGACCCCGCTGCGGCGCCTGAGGATCGCGCGGGCGACACCACTGCAAAAAGCGTTTTCCCAGACTTGAATATCGCTTTCAACGCCGCTATGCGTCCCGCGAACCACGCGTCCGCCCGGATGGCGTGTTGCCCCGATACCCCTGCAACGACCAGGCTTGTCCATGACCCACCCGAATCAGACCCCGATCCCCGAACTCTATGTCTCGGCCGACGCCGCGGCTGCGCTGAAGGACGAAGCGGGCGCGATGCCCAGCTGGGACCTGACGCCGCGCCAGCTGTGCGACCTGGAGCTGCTGATGAACGGCGGCTTCAACCCGCTGAAGGGTTTCCTGACGCAGGCGGACTATGATGGTGTCGTCAATGACATGCGTCTGACTTCGGGCGCGCTGTGGCCGATGCCGATCAACCTGGACGTCAGCGAGAAGTTCGCCGAGGGGCTGGAGCCGGGAACGGACATCGCGCTCCGTGACCAGGAAGGCGTGATTCTGGCGATCATGTCAGTCACCGACAAGTGGACGCCGAACAAATCGCTTGAAGCCGAAAAGGTTTTCGGCGCCGATGACGTCGCCCACCCGGCCGTCAACTATCTGCACAACGTCGCGGGCCCCGTCTATCTGGGCGGCCCGATCAAGGGCCTGCAGGCGCCGACGCATTACGATTTCCGCGCGCGCCGCAACACGCCGAACGAATTGCGCGCGATGTTCAAGAAGCTGAACTGGCAGCGCGTGGTTGTCTTCCAGACCCGCAACCCGCTGCACCGCGCCCACCAGGAGCTGACGTTCCGCGCCGCCCGCGAAGCGCAGGCCAACCTGATGATCCATCCGGTCGTCGGCATGACGAAGCCCGGCGACGTCGACCACTTCACCCGCGTCCGCTGCTATGAGGCGGTTCTGGACAAGTATCCCTCGGCCACGACGACTCTGTCGCTTTTGAACCTGGCGATGCGCATGGCCGGCCCGCGCGAGGCCGTCTGGCACGGCCTGATCCGCAAGAACCACGGCGCCACGCACTTCATCGTCGGCCGCGATCACGCCGGCCCCGGCAAGAACAGCGCGGGCGAGGACTTCTATGGCCCCTATGACGCGCAGGACCTGTTCCGGCAGCACCAGGACGAGATCGGCGTCGAGATGGTAGACTTCAAGCACATGGTCTATGTGCAGGAGCGCGCCCAGTACGAGCCCGCCGACGAGATCGAAGAAGGCGTGACTGTCCTCAACATCTCGGGCACCGAGCTTCGCCGCCGCCTGCGCGAGGGGCTGGAGATCCCCGAGTGGTTCAGCTTCCCCGAGGTTGTGCAGGAACTGCGCCGCAACTCGCCCCCGCGCGCCAAGCAGGGCTTCACCGTGTTCTTCACCGGCCTGTCGGGCAGCGGCAAGTCTACGGTGGCGAACGCGCTGATGGTCAAGCTGATGGAGATGGGCGGCCGCCCGGTCACTCTGCTGGACGGCGACGTGGTCCGTAAACACCTGTCGTCCGAGCTCGGGTTCAGCAAGGAGCACCGCGACATCAACATCAAGCGCATCGGCTATGTCGCGTCCGAGATCACCAAGAACGGTGGCATCGCGATCTGCGCACCCATCGCGCCTTATACTGCGACCCGCCGCGCGGTGCGCGAGATGATCGAGGCCGGAGGCGCCTTTGTCGAGGTTCACGTCGCTACGCCGCTGGAGGAGTGCGAGCGCCGTGACCGCAAGGGCCTCTACAAGCTGGCGCGTGAGGGCAAGATCAAGGAGTTCACCGGCATCTCGGATCCCTACGAAGAGCCGAAGACGCCCGAGCTACGTCTGGATACGACGGATATCGACGTCGACGGCGCTGCCCATCAGGTGCTTCTGAAGCTGGAAGGCATGGGGCTGATCGGCCTTAGCTGAGTAGGAAAACGGCGCGGCCCACGCGGCCGCGCCCGTCCAAGCGGGGATGCGATGACAGACAACTGGCGCTCATCGCTCGAAGTGCTGGAGATTGCGACCGGCAAGTGTCGCGTCGTCCTGCGCAGCCCGATGCTGATCGAGGCGCCGAACTGGCACCCCGACGGATGGTTCCTCGTCAACGGTGGGGGGCGTCTGTGGCGGGCCGACGATCAGGGCTTGTCCATGATCGACATGGCGCATGACGATCGCTGCAACAACGACCATGGTTTCCTGCCTGACGGGCGCATCGTCTTTTCCTCGCACGATGGCACCGGCGCGGGCATGCATGTCTGGAACGGGCGAAGCGTCGGTGCGCTGGCGACGGCGCGCCCAAGTTGGTGGCACGCGGCTCATGGCAATCGGATCGCTTATGCCTGCGCACGCGGTGATCGGGTGGTCCGTATCGCGACCTCGGATAACGACGGTCGGGATGAGGTCGTGCTGACCCCGAATGACGCCCATCATGACGGGCCTGATTTTTCGGCCTGCGGGCAATGGATCTGGTTCAACTCCGACCTGACGGGCCAGGCGCAGATCTGGCGAATGCGGTGCGACGGATCGGCGGCCGAGCCGGTCTTCCGCGACGACAACGTCAACTGGTTCCCGCACCCGTCGCCCTGCGGTCGGCATGTCGTCTACCTGGCCTATCAACCGGGCACCGAGGGGCACCCAAGGGATCGCGACGTGTCGTTGTGGATCATGCGGCCGGACGGGTCGGACAGGCGCAAGCTCATTGATCTGTTCGGCGGTCAGGGCACGCTGAATGTGCCCTGCTGGTCGCCCGATGGTCAGGCCTTTGCGTTCATCCGCTTTGCGCCTCAGTGAACGCTGACGGGCTGAAGCTCGTTCTGGCGGGCCAGGACAAACGCCATGCGACGGTCGCGGACCAGAGCCAGTCGTTCGCCCTCGGCGTCGTGCAGCGCATACATGGTGGTGACCCCCGGCAACTGGTCCTGCAGGTCCTGCGGCAAAGTGTCGGTCGCGACCTCGCGAATATAGACGGTGGGCCCGTCAGATGCGTCTCCAAAATCGAATTTGCTATTCATTTACAATCCCCTCCTTGCGGCTGATCGGGATGGTCTTGACGACCTGCTGAGGTGCCGTGCGGCGCAGATCGATATGCAGCAGTCCATTCTCCATTCCGGCCGAGACGACCTCGACGCCATCTGCCAGCACGAAGCTGCGCTGAAAGGCGCGGGACGCGATGCCGCGATGAAGGAAGACGCGGCTCTCGTCGGCGCCGGGCATTCGACCGCGGATCACAAGCTGACGGTCTTCGGTGGTAATCGCCAGATCGTCGTCCGAAAATCCGGCGACGGCCAAGGTGATCCGGAAGGCGTCAGGGGGCAGGTGTTCGATATTGTAGGGCGGATAGCCCTCGGCCCCCTTCGCGGCGCGTTCGACCAAACGTTCAAGCTGATCGAAACCCAGCAAGTAGGGATGTGAACCCAAGGAAATCTTCGTCATATCAGCCCTTTGACTTGAAGCGACTGTTGGTGCCAAGGGGTCCCAAATCCGGCAACCCCATGCCTTCCAATATGGAAACGCCTGAAAGGCTTTGCAAGATCCACACATGGGGGATCGGCCGGCGATACCGGCAGATACGGTTTTAGTTCGTGGAAAATGCAGCAGCCAATGGGGCGCTGCAGGATGCCGCCGCGGACGGGCCGCGGCGGCGGGCCGGATCAGCCGGCCGGGTTCAGGGCGCCGTTGCGCTGCTGGATCATCATGAACGTGTCGAACGTATATTCGGCGGTCTGCTGGTACAGGTACCAGTCGTCGCGGAACTGACGCATCGCCTCGTACTGGGTCTTGAACGACTCGTTCTCGGCCGAGATCTCGGCATAGACCTCGTTCGCGGCGGCAAAGGCGGCGGTCAGGATCTCTTCGTTGAAGGAGCGCAGCTGCGCACCCGATCCGACCAGCTCTTTCAGGGCTGCCGGGTTCAGATAGTCATACTTCGCCAGCATGTTCTGGTCGGTCGCCTGCGCGGCGGTGCGGAACAGCGACTTGTAGTTTTCAGGCAGGTTGTCCCACTGGCCCCTGTTCACGAAGAAGCTGACCGTCGGGCCGCCTTCCCAGAAACCGGGGTAATAGTAATAGGGGGCAACCTTCTGGAAGCCCAGCTTGCTGTCGTCATAGGGGCCGACCCATTCCGCCGCATCGATCGTGCCACGTTCGAGCGAGGGATAGATGTCGCCGCCGGCGATCTGCTGCGGCACGACGCCCAGCTTCTCGACGACCCGGCCCGCCAAACCCGAGATACGCATCTTGAGGCCCTGAAGGTCCGCAAGCGACGCGATCTCCTTGCGGTACCAGCCGCCCATCTGCACGCCGGTGTTCCCGCCCGGATAGCTGACGAGGTCGTACTTTTCGAGGAAGGTGTTGTAGTTCTCGATCCCGCCGCCCTGATAGTTGTAGGCGTTCTTGGCTCGGGCCGAGAAGGTGAAGGGCAGGTCGGCGCCACAGGCGAAGGCCGGGTCCTTGCCCCAATTGTAATACCCTACCGAATGGCTGCATTCGACAGTGCCGTCGGTCGTCGCATTGATTGCATCCAGCCCCGGTACGATTTCGCCGGCCGAGAAGACCTGGATCTGGAAACGCCCGTCGGTGGCCTCGGACAGCCGGGTCGACAGCTCTTCGGCGCCGCCATAGATCGTGTCGAGCGACTTGGGGAAGCTCGACGCAAGGCGCCAGTTGATCTGCGGACTTTCCTGCGCGATGGCCGGGGCGGCAAGCACACTGCCTGCCGCGGCAGCCGCGCCACCCACCGACGCGCGCGTCAGGAAGGACCGCCGGTCCAGAGCTTTGTCTTTCTTCATCTTTGTTCCTCCGCTCGGGTCGGGTTGGCCCCCTCGGCCCACAAGTGCCCGCCCTGCATGGGCCGCAGTTTAGCCCCCCATGCCAGCCTGTCGAGAGCCGAGCGACATTCCGCCGGGTAATTTTACTGCTCGGCCCGCCGGCGGCCGGCAGCGCAGTCACGCGGGCGATTGTGCTGGCTGACCGGCGGCATTACCACTTCTGTCACAGACAGTTCACAACCGGGGGACGGCAGATGCGGATCGACGACTGGCAGCCCGACCTCAGCCGGCAGCAGGGGCCGAAATTTCGCGTGCTCGCCAATGCCCTGCGCGAGGCGGCGCGCTCGGGCGAACTGGCGCCCGGAACGCGCCTGCCGCCAATGCGGGAACTGGCTTGGCGGCTGAAGGTCACCACCGGCACCGTCGCGCGCGCCTATCAGGTCGCCGCCGCCGAAGGCGTGGTCGAGAGCCATGTCGGCCGCGGCAGCTTCGTCGCCGCGCCACCCGCCAAGCGCCCTGCGCCGCAGCCGCTACTGTATGAAGCGCTGGACGGGGGCTGGAGGGCCGAAGGGTTGGCCGACCTGCGCATCCCGCAGCTGCCGGACTGCGGTCAGGCCGCGCGGATCGGCAGCCATCTGGCCGCCATCGCCACCCAGATGGGCGCGGCGATCCTGGACTATACCTCTCTCAGCCGCGATGCCGACTGCCGGCGCGCGGCCGTCAGCTGGTTGCAGGGGCGCCAGCTGGGCGAGGTGACGACCGAGGATCTGGTGCTGACCCATGGCGGCCAGCACGCCATCACGCTGGTCATGGGGCTGTGCCTGGCGGATCAGCCCGCCAAGGTCATGGCCGAGGCGCTGACCTATCCCGGCATGCGCCATGCCGCGCGGCTGATGCGGGCCGAGACGCTGCCCGTCGCGTTGGACGATCAGGGCATGATCCCCGAGGATCTGGACCGTGTCGCCCGCAGGTCGGGCGCGCGCCTCGTCTGCCTGACGCCCTCGGCGCAGAATCCGACCCTGGCAAGCATGAGCGCCGACCGCAAGGCGGGCATCGTCGAGGTCGCGCGCCGGCACGATCTGCAGATCATCGAGGACGAATGCTATGCCCCCAGCCCCGACGCCGCGGGCGCGCCCAGCCTGCGGATGATGGCGCCCGAGCGGGTTTGGCACGTGTCCAGCTTTTCAAAGATCATCGCGGCGGGATTGCGCTTCGGGATGCTGATCTGTCCCCAGGGGATGGGGCAGGCCGGGCGCGTCGCGGCGCAGCACAGTCACATGGGGCTGTCCCTGCCGATCACCGCGCTGTCGCTGCGCCTGCTGGAAAGCGGAGAGGCTGCGCGCATCGGGAGCGAGATCCTGACCGTCGTCGAGGATCGCCGCCTGCTTGCGCTCAGCCTGCTGGACGGACTGGCCCCCGTCAGCCGGCCCGGCGTGCCGATGCTGTGGCTGCCCCTGCCGCAGCCGTGGAAGGCCGATGATCTGGTGTCGCGCGCGGCGTTGGCGGGGGTGATCGTCCGGCCGGCAGGCGATTTTGCTGCCGCCGCGCCGGGGCGTGAAGTACCCGTGGAGGCCGTCAGGATCGCGCTCAACTGCCGGATGGAGCGGGCTCGGCTGGCCGAAGCGTTGTCGACCCTGGCAGAGATGGTGCATTCGGGGCCCCTGGTCGGGCCGGAATAAGCGCGGCCGATTTCGCGGCCGCGCAGTCTTTCAGCGCAGGATGCTGCGGCCAGCGAACTCGGCCGTGGCACCCAGCATCTCCTCGATGCGGATCAGCTGGTTGTACTTCGCCAGGCGGTCCGAACGCGCAAGGCTGCCGGTCTTGATCTGACCGCAGTTCGTGGCGACGGCGAGGTCGGCGATGGTCGCGTCCTCGGTCTCACCGGACCGGTGGGACATGACGCTGGTGAAGCCCGCGCGGTCGGCCATGCGCACCGCGTCCAGCGTTTCGGACAGCGTCCCGATCTGATTGACCTTGACCAGCAGGCTGTTGCCGCAGCCCTTTTCGATTCCCTGCGCAAGGCGGGCGGGGTTCGTCACGAACAGGTCGTCGCCGACCAGCTGCACACGGCTGCCCAGCTTGTCGGTCAGCATCTTCCAGCCGTCCCAGTCGTCCTCGGCGCAACCATCCTCGATCGACAGGATCGGATAAGCATCGCATAGCGCGGCCAGGTAATCGACGTTCTCGGCCGGGGAAAGGGACTTGCCCTCACCAGCCATCTCGTACTTGCCGCCCTTGAAGTATTCGGTGGACGCGCAGTCCAGCGCCAGCATGATGTCGTCGCCGGGCTTGTAGCCGGCCTTCTCGATGGCCTTCAGGATGAAGTCCAGCGCGTCACGCGTGCTTGACAGGTTCGGCGCAAAGCCGCCCTCGTCACCGATCCCGGTCGAGAGGCCGGCGGCGGACAGCTCTTTCTTCAGCGTGTGGAAGATCTCGGACCCCATGCGGACGGCTTCGCGGATGTTCTCCGCCGCGACCGGCATGATCATGAACTCCTGGATGTCGATCGGGTTGTCGGCATGTTCGCCGCCGTTGATGATGTTCATCATCGGCACCGGCAGGATGCGCGCGGCCGTTCCCCCGACGTAGCGATAGAGCGGCTGGCCCGTCGCCTCGGCCGCGGCCTTGGCCACTGCCATAGACACGCCGAGGATCGCGTTGGCGCCAAGCCGGCCCTTGTTCGGGGTGCCGTCCAGTTCGCACATCATCGCATCGATCGCGCGCTGTTCGGTCGCGTCTTCGCCCACCAGGTTCTCGGCCAGCTCGCCGTTGACGGCGGCCACGGCCTCGAGAACGCCCTTGCCCATGTAGCGCGACTTGTCGCCATCGCGCTTCTCGACGGCCTCATGCGCCCCGGTCGAGGCGCCGGAGGGGACGGCGGCGCGGCCCATGGTACCGTCTTCCAGCGTAACGTCGACCTCGACGGTCGGATTGCCGCGGCTGTCGAGGATCTCTCGGGCGAAGATGTCGATGATGGCTGTCATGAAGACCCCCTGTTGATCTGCGTCCGGGCCTTCATAGCGGGCCTGCGGCCATGCCGAAAGCGCCAATCTTCACGGCAGCTTGATGCGCGCCCAGATCGGCAGATGGTCCGAGGCGTCGCGCGCGCCCGCGCCCGCGAAAACGCCGGTCTCGACCAGGTCGAGGTTCGTCGACATCGCCATCCGGTCCAGCCGCAGCTGCGGCAGCGGCGCGGGATAGGACGGCCCCGGCGCCACGACCCTGTACCCCGCCAGCGATTCAAGCCCGCGATCGTCACGCCATTCGTTGAAGTCGCCCATCATCACGACGCGGTCTTCGGCAATGCGGGCGGCCTGCGCCGTGATGCGGGCCAGCTGCTGGCGACGAGAGGACCGCGCCAGCCCCAGATGGACGCCAATGACCGTCAGCCCCGGCAGGCGCAGCGCGATGGCGCCCCGTGGCTCCAGCCCCGGCAGGGGCAGGCGGCGCAGCACGGCGATCTCGGCCAGATGGGGGCGCATCAGGATGGTCTGGCCGTGCCAGCCCAGGCTACTGTCGCTGGTGCCGGTGATCCGCGCGGGCAGAAGCCCCGTTTCGGCCTGGATCAGCTTGCGCGGCAAAGCCTCGGGACGGACGCCATATCGGAAGTCGACCTCCTGCAACGCGATGATGTCGGGATCAAGCGCGCGGATGACGGCCAGGTTGCGCAGCGGCGCGTGAGGGCCGGTCATGCCGCGGCATTTGTGTAGGTTATAACTGGCCAGTTTCAGCATCTTCGTCCTGTTTGCGCCCATTCGTCGACAGTGCCGGGATCATGACGACGATCCCGCGACCCGCAAGGGTCTGCCTGCATGAAGAGGCGTCAGGTCCCGCAGAAGGTCTGGTGCACGACCTGATCCGGCAAGGGCGGCGTAGCCAAATCCGCCCATTCATCCCGCGCCTCGCGAGGGTGCGTCACCGCGTCGAACAGCCGATCGAAGCGGGTCATGTCGCCCGCCACCGCCGAGGCGATGGCGGCCTCAACCTGGTGGTTGCGCGGGATGCGGCGCGGGTTTGCGCGCGCCATGGCGTCTTGGTCGGACGACAGCGCCTGCCAATCGCGCGCCCAGGCGTCGAACGCACTGCGGTCGGTGAATTCGTCCCGTGCGCTGCCGTCTGACAGCCCCACGAACACGCGGGTGAAATCGGCGCGCTGCTGCGCCATCAGCCCCAGCAACCGCTCGATCAGCGCCTGGTTCGGCGCGCCATCGATGCCCAGCTTGGCGCCGAAACGCCTCTGCCACGCAGCCTGATAGAGCGGCGCGAAGCGGTGGACCGACTGCGTCGCGGCCTCGACGGCCTCTGCCTCGTCGCCCATCAGCGGGATCAGGCAGGTGGCGAACTGCGCAAGGTTCCACACCGCGATCTGCGGCTGGTTCGCCCAAGCATAGCGTCCCGTCCGGTCGATGGACGAAAATACCGTGTCCGGATGATAGATGTCCATGAAGGCGCAGGGGCCATAGTCGATCGTCTCGCCCGAGATCGCCATGTTGTCGGTGTTCATCACCCCGTGAATGAACCCAAGCGACATCCACTGCGCAATGGTCTGCGCCTGCCGCTCGACGACGCGGTCCAGAAGGTCCAAGGGCCCCGTGGCGTCAGGGTAATGCCGCGCGATGACGTGGTCGGTCAGGGCCTGCAAGGCGTCCTTGCGGTCGCGCACGGCGAAATACTGGAACGTGCCCACACGGATGTGGCTGGCGGCGACGCGGGTCAGCACCGCGCCGGGCAGGCCACCTTGTTCCCTCCAGACCTCCTCGCCCGTGGCGACGGCCGCCAGGGCACGAGTGGTCGGGACGTCCATGGCCGCCATGAACTCGCTGACAACGTATTCGCGCAGCACCGGTCCCATCCACGCGCGCCCGTCACCCCTGCGGGAGAATGGCGTCGGCCCCGACCCCTTCAACTGCATGTCGAAGCGGGCGCCGTCCGGGGCCACGACCTCGCCCAGCAGCACCGCGCGGCCGTCGCCCAGCTGCGGCACGAAGCCGCCGAACTGATGGCCCGCATAGGCCTGCGCGATCGGCTCGGCCCCTTCGGGAACGGCATTGCCCGCCAGCATCGCCACCCCCTCGGGCGTCCGCAGCATGTCCGCGTCCAGACCCAGCCTCTCCGCCAGCGGCGCGTTCAGGGCCAGAAGCCGGGGCTTTGTCACGGGTGTCGGATCGACCCGGGCAAAGAACCCCTGCGGCATCCGGGCATAGCTGTTGTCGAAGTGGATCATCGCGGTCTCCTTTGGACATTACATAGGAGGCAGCGGCCGCTTTGCCAGCCCGCGACCCTTGCGCGGTCTGGGGCAAGGGCGTATCCGTCACCCGCAAAAGGAGCCTGCAGATGAAATTCCTCGACCTCGCCAAAGTCTATATCCGGTCCGGCGGCGGCGGCGCGGGCTGCGTGTCCTTCCGGCGCGAGAAATTCATCGAATATGGCGGCCCCGACGGCGGCGATGGCGGGCGCGGCGGCGATGTCTGGGCCGAGGCGGTGGACGGGCTGAACACGCTGATCGACTTCCGCTATCAGCAGCATTTCTTCGCCAAGTCCGGCCAGCACGGCATGGGCAGCCAGATGACCGGCAAGTCGGGCGATGACATCACCCTGCGCGTCCCCGTGGGCACCGAGATCCTGGACGAGGACGAGGAAACTGTGATCGCCGACCTGACCGAGGTCGGCCAGCGCGTCCTTCTGGCCAAGGGCGGCAACGGCGGCTGGGGCAACCTACATTTCAAGACCTCGACCAACCGGTCCCCCCGGAACGCCAACCCGGGGCAGGAGGGGGTCGAGCGCGTCATCTGGCTGCGCCTCAAGCTGATCGCCGATGCGGGTCTTCTGGGCCTGCCCAATGCCGGCAAGTCGACCTTCCTGGCGGCCGTGTCGAATGCGCGACCCAAGATCGCGGATTACCCTTTCACCACGCTGCACCCGAACCTTGGCGTTGTCGGCGTGGATGGCCGCGAATTCGTCATTGCCGACATTCCCGGCCTGATCGAAGGCGCCAGCGAGGGAAGGGGCCTGGGCGACCAGTTCCTGGGCCATGTCGAACGCAGCAACGTCCTCCTGCATCTGGTCGATGGCACCTCTGAAACCGTGGCCGAGGACGCCCGCACGATCCTGACCGAGCTTGCGGCCTATTCCCCGGTGTTGATCCAGAAGCCGCGCGTTACTGCGCTGAACAAGATCGACGCGCTGGACGACGAAACCCTGGCCGAACGACGCGCCGCGCTTGAGGCCGAGCTTGGCCATCCCGTCATGCTGATGTCGGGCGTGGCCAGGACCGGCGTCACCGAGGTGCTGCGCGCGCTCTGGGCACAGATCGAACCAACGCGTGCGCCAGCGTCCAAAGGCAGTCAAGGGACATGGCAGCCGTGACCGCACCGTCGCTTGCCGGCGCGCGCCGGCTGGTCGTCAAGATCGGCTCGGCCCTTTTGGTCGGACCTGACGGGCTGCGTGCGGATTGGCTGCGGGCCTTCTGCGACGACGTGGCCGCCTGGCGGTCACGGGGCTGCGACGTGGTGCTTGTAAGCTCCGGTTCGATTGCGCTTGGGCGGCGTGTTCTGGCCCTGCCTCCGGGCGCGCTGCCCCTGGAACAGGCGCAAGCCGCCGCAGCCGTCGGACAGATCCGCCTGGCCCGCTCCTACGAGGAGGCATTGGCCCCGCACGGCGTCGCCACCGCACAGGTCCTGCTGACGCTGGAGGACAGCGCTGATCGTCGTCGCTATCTGAACAGTCGTGCGACGATGCAGACGCTGTTGTCGCTTGGCGTGGTGCCTATCGTCAACGAAAACGACACCGTCGCCACGGACGAGATCCGCTTTGGCGACAACGACCGCCTGGCTGCGCAGATCGCCGTGACCTGCGGCGCTGACCAACTGCTGCTGCTGTCCGACGTGGACGGGCTCTATACCGCCAATCCCAAGACAGAATCTACCGCCCGCCACCTGCCGGTCGTGGACGCGATTACGCCCGAGATCGAGGCTATGGGCGGCGACCCGGTATCGGGGCTGTCGAAGGGAGGAATGAAGACCAAGCTGTTGGCGGCACGGACCGCCGTTGCCGGCGGCTGCGCCATGGCCATTGCCGAAGGGTCAACCCTGCGCCCGCTGACGGCAATCACCAAGGGCGCCCGCGCCACCTGGTTCCTGCCCGAGGCCGACCCTCAGCAGGCCCGCAAGCGCTGGATTGTAGCGATGAAACCACGGGGAACGCTGCAAGTCGACGATGGGGCGGCGGTGGCGCTTGGCCAGGGGAAATCGCTTCTTCCAGCCGGAGTGACGCATATCGATGGCGAATTCGGGCGAGGCGACCCTGTTCTTGTCAAAGGACCTGCCGGGCAGCGCCTCGCCACCGGACTGACGCGCTACACCTCTGACGAAGCGCGCAGGATCGCTGGTCACCGCAGCGCCGAGATCGAGGCGATCCTGGGCTATCCCGGACGCGCAGCGCTGATCCACCGCGACGACATGGCTGTCTGACCTTCCGACCGGCACAGGGCAGGCCAGGGGGGTCCGGGGGGCCGGCCCCCCGGGCCGTCGCGGGACGCAATCAGCCGCCGACGGGCCTGCGCGCACCAACCAGCCGGGGAACACCGCGCTCTCGGCTCAGGCGCGCGGCGTTCACGCCAGGCTCGGGTAGCGCCAGGACCAGATCTCGCAGCACGGCGATCGCCTCCTCGCCGCTGCGGGGCAAGGCCGAGGGCGCGATGGGTTCGCCGATGGTCACGCGATAGGACTGCCTGGTCTTGTTCAGCACCTCGTTGAACAAGGTCACGTCACGAAGCGTCGGGTGGATCCGGTCGAACAGATAGAACAGCGCCGAGTTCCGGGCCCGGATCCGCAGCGGAATCACCGGCACGTCGAACTTGCGCGCGATCATCGCCGCGCTGGCCATCCACGGCCGCTCGTGCAACGTCAGTCCGCGCCGCTTGGCCAGTCGCCCCGACGGGAAGATCAGTCCGATCCGCCCCGCGCCCAAGGCATCGCGGGTATAGTCCATCGTCGCCCGCGTCTTGGCATGGCTTCGCTTCTCGATCCGCCACTCGACCGGAGCGATCATCTCGACCATCTGAGGCAGGACGCGGATCATGTCGTGATTAGCATAGATGAACAGGTCGTCACGCAGTTGGGATACGACCGCGTTCAGGAAGATGCCATCAGCGATACCGGTCGGGTGGTTCGCGACGATCAGCGCGGGGCCGGTCGCCGGCAGGTGCTCCAGACCCTCGACCCGCAGGTCGTGGACGATCATATCACTCATCCGGCGGAAGATCTCTGATGGTGGCATGTCGCGGAACTCTGCCCCCAGCTCGACCGTCCTGGGGTATTGCAGCAGGCGCATCATGGCCTGCCGCGCCAGCTGGTGATGCGGCTTCGTGGAAAACAGCCAGGGCGCCCGTTCCTCGATCAGCGGGTCCAGGCGAGCGCGCATCTCAGCGCGGGCGTCATCTGTCTTGCCCATCGCTTCCCCCCTCAGCGCCCGGCGGCGATCATGCGCGAGACCATTTCGCGCGTGTTTCGACTTAAACCCTTCACAGAGGCGATCCGTTCCAGCGCCGCCCGCGCATGTGCGCGCCGCATCTCGTCATAGCGCGGCCAGGTCTCGAAGGCGGTGGACATGCGGGCGGCGATCTGCGGGTTGACCGCATCCATGCGGATCAACCAGTCGGCGGTAAAGGCATAGCCCGATCCGTCAACCGAATGAAATCCTGCGTGGTTGGCGGCAAGCCCGCCCAGCAGCGCACGGAACCGGTTCGGGTTCTTCCAGTCGAAATCATTCCGTTCCGCCAGCGCGCTCGCGACAGCGACCGCGTCCTGGGGCGGGGCGGCCATGGCTTGGATGCTGAACCACTTGTCCATGACCAGGCGGTTGTCCCCGAACTCGTCCAGCAGTGCCGCAAGGGCCGGAGCACCGTGGCCAAGCCGCAGAAGGACGGCCAGCGCGGCCATCCGCTCGGTCATGTTGCCGGCGACGCCGAACAGGACCTCGGCGCGTTCGCCGCCATCGATGCGGCCAAGAAGCCCCAGTGCCGCGATCCGCAGCGCGCGGCGCGCGGCCGAGACGGCGTCAGGTGAATATGCGCCTGGCACCGTCATCTCATCATAGATGCGTGACAGCAGCGGCTCGTGCGCAGATGCAATGCGCCGGGCCAGGTCGGTGCGGGCGGTATGGATGGCATCGGGGTCAGGCGTCTGCCCGAGATACGCCAGCCGCGTGGCGATTTCCTCTTCTCCCGGCAGGTTCAGGCTCAGCGCGCGAAAGGCCGGGTCGGTCTGATCTTCGGCAATAAGCGCACCGATGGAGGCGATATAACTTGAACCGGCCTCGCCGCCCGTTGCCAGTGTCGTCAGGGCAGACAGTGCCAGTTCGCGCCCGGCCTCCCACCGCGCGAAAGGGTCTGTGTCATGCGCCAGAAGGAACGCCCGCGTCGCATCGTCAAGATCGCGGCGCAGGATGATGGGCGCCGAGAATCCTCGCAGCGCAGATACGACCGGTCGCGCCGAGAGGCCGTCGAAGTCGAAGCTCTGGCTGTCCTCTGACAGTTCCAGCACCCGTGTTCCGGCCACCTCGTCGCCGTTCGGACCCAGAAGGCCCACGGCGATCGGGATGATGCGGGCGGGCTTCTCGGTCTGGCCCGGCGTCGGCGGTGTCGACTGGCGGAAGCTCAGCGTCAGGCGGCCGTCCTGCCAATCCTCTGACATCTCGACCACGGGGGTTCCGGCATCAGTGTACCAGCGCTTGAACTGCGCCAGGTCGCGCCCAGTGGCGTCCTCGAAAACCTTCAGCCAATCCTCGATCGTCGCCGCGTCTCCGTCGTGCCGGTCGAAATAGAGGTCCAGCGCTTTGGCGTAGCCGTCATTACCCACCAGCCGCTTCAGCATCCCGATCACCTCGGCGCCCTTCTCATAGACGGTCGCGGTGTAGAAGTTGTTGATCTCCTCGTAGTGGTCCGGGCGCGGCGGATGGGCCAGCGGGCCCTGATCCTCTCGGAACTGGCGGGCGCGAAGGGCTTGGACGTCCTCGATCCGCTTGACGGCGGCGCTGCGCATGTCGCTAGTGAACTGCTGGTCGCGGAAGACTGTCAATCCTTCCTTCAGGCACAGCTGGAACCAGTCGCGGCAGGTGATCCGGTTGCCGGTCCAGTTGTGAAAGTACTCGTGGGCGATCACCGACTCGATGCGTTCGTAATCCGCATCG
Source organism: Paracoccus rhizosphaerae (assembly GCF_026162645.1). Classification (GTDB taxonomy): domain Bacteria; phylum Pseudomonadota; class Alphaproteobacteria; order Rhodobacterales; family Rhodobacteraceae; genus Paracoccus; species Paracoccus rhizosphaerae. The sequence continues at coordinate 8,337 of NZ_JAOTBE010000040.1, read as the reverse complement.
GTCGCGGTTTCGGGCGACGCCAGCACCAGTTTCGAGTTGAAGATGTTCAACCCCTTGTTTTCCATCGCGCCCATGTTGAAGTCGTCGACCGCGACGATGTTGAAGACATCCAGGTCGTATTCGCGACCATAGACGTCTTCGTCCCACTTCATCGACTTGATCAGCGACTGCATGGCGAAGTCCGCGCGATGCTGGTCGCCGGGCCGCACCCAGACGTTCAGCGCAACCTTGCGCCCCGAGCGTGTCGTGAAGCTGTCGCTGACCGCGACCAGATCGCCCGCGACCAGGGCGAACAGATAGCACGGCTTGGGCCAGGGGTCGTGCCACTCGGCGACGCCCGGCGCCTTCGACACCGGGTTGCCGTTCGACAACAGCACCGGCAGATCGCTGCGGATGGTGACGCTGAAGGTCGTCATGACGTCCGGGCGATCGGGATAGAAGGTGATGTGGCGAAAGCCTTCGGCCTCGCACTGGGTGCAGAAGATGCCGTTCGACAGGTAAAGCCCCTCGAAGGCGGTGTTGTCGGCCGGGTCGATCCCGACCTCGGTTGCCAGCGTGAATGGTCCTTGCGGAAGTGCCGCGGCGACCACGGTCAGCCGCTCGCCCTCGCGGATCACGTGGGACGGGTCCGGCTGCTGGCCGTCAACGGTCAAAGAGATCAGCCGCAGTTCCGTTCCGCCGTCCAGCACCAGGTCGGAGCCGGCCTGCTGCGGGGTCAGTCGCAACTCCGCGCGGACGCGGGTGTCGCGGGGCGCCAGGGTCACGTCCAGCCGCGTTTCCGACAGAGTGAAGGGCCAGGGCCGATAGTCGGCCAGATACTGAACGGGCTGCGGGTCAGTCTGCGACATGCTTGGCGGCCTTCCTGAATTTTGCGACGCGGGCCGGAACCCTTGTGTGATCACCGTGTTAATCGCCACAGAGCAGGCTCGCAAGCCGCGGCGACCAGTCTGCCGATTGACAGCGGAACCGCGCCGGGCCACTGATCCGGTGATAAGACTGAGTTATTTGGAGGCCAGCATGACCTACGATCCCAACGACCCGAACCGACCCAAACCCGCAGCTGATCACCGGGAAACCTATGTCGAGCCGGTCGAGCGCAAATCCTCGGCGCTTCCGCTGATCATTGGTGTCCTGCTGGCGCTGGCCTTGGCGTATTTCGTGCTGCAGTGGTTCATGGTCGACGACACCCCGGTCGTTGAAGGCGACACCACCACGGTGACCACGACCGAAGATGCGCCCGCGGATGACGTCGACGCGATCGTCGTGACCGATCCCGCCCCGGTAGAAGAGCCTGTGGTCGACGAGCCGGCCGAGGCCGAAGCCGCCGCCGACAACGCCGCCGCAGAGGCTGAAGCCGCCGCCGACGAAGCCGCAGCCGAGGCTGAGGCTGCTGCGGATGACGCCGCCGCTGCCGCCGAATCGGCTGCGGACAGCACCGCCGCCGCTGTTGACGAAGCTATCGAAGATGCCGGCGCTGCTGCCTCGGACGCGGCTGATGCGGCCGCCACTGCAGCTGACAACGCAGGCGATGCCATCAGTGACGCCGTGGACCCCGACGCGGCCGAGACAGAGGAGCTGCCAGAGCCGTTGGCGCCGACCGACACTGCCGAGCCCGAGGTCGAGCCGCTTTCGCCCGCCGCGACGACGGAGCCCACGGTCGAGCCGCTCGCCCCGACGGACGAAGAACCCGCGACCACGCCGGCGAACTGATCGCCCCCGACACGCCGATCGAGGCCCGGACGCAGCCGCGTCCGGGCCTTTTACTGTGCCAGCGCAACGCCAGGATCGTAAGACGACCATCAGACTTTGCGCCGGATGTTCTTAGGCGTGGCCTTGTGAAACAATATTTCGCGATGCTATGAGTTTCGCGACTGCGAAATCAACAAGGCGGGGGACAGTTAAGCCATGAAGATTGGCGCATTGAAGGAAACCTTCGGGGGTGAGGCGCGGGTGGCGGTGACGCCATCTTCGGCCGGCCACTTGGGCAAGCTGGGGCACGACGTCTTCGTCGAAAGCGGCGCGGGCGACCGGGCAGGCTTTTCCGACGAGGATTACCGCAAGGCGGGCGTGACGGTGTGCCAGACGGCAGCTGAATTGATCGGCGCCGTGGACGTGGTGGCGAAGCTACGCCAGCCCACTGAGGCCGAGATCCGGCAGATGCGCGAGGGGCAGACGATCATCTCGTTCTTCTATCCCGCGCAGAATGCCGAGTTGCTGGCGCTGGCGAAAGAGCAGGGTGTCACCGCCATTGCCATGGACATGGTGCCGCGCATCAGCCGGGCGCAGAAGATGGACGCGCTGTCGTCCATGGCGAACATCGCCGGCTATCGTGCGGTGATCGAGGCCGCGAACAACTTCGGGCGCTTCTTCACCGGGCAGGTAACCGCCGCCGGCAAGGTTCCGCCGGCAAAGGTGCTGGTGGTGGGCGCCGGGGTCGCGGGTCTGGCCGCGATCGGCACCTCGGTCAGCCTGGGCGCACAGGTCCACGCGTTCGACGTGCGTCCCGAGGTGGCCGAGCAGATTGAATCCATGGGCGCCGAGTTCGTCTTCCTGGAATTTGACGAGCCTGCGCAGGACGGCGCGGCGACGGGCGGCTATGCGGCCCCCTCCAGCCCCGAGTTCCGGGAGAAGCAGCTGGCGAAGTTCCGCGAGCTGGCCCCGCAGATGGACATCGTCATCACGACCGCGCTGATCCCTGGCCGAGACGCGCCGAAGCTGTGGACCGCCGACATGGTCGCGGCCATGAAGCAGGGCAGCGTCATCATCGACCTGGCCGCCGAAAAGGGCGGCAACTGCGAACTGACGGTTCCCGACGAGCGCATCGTGACCGAGAACGGCGTGGTCGTGATCGGCTATACCGACTTCCCGTCGCGGATGGGCGCCCAGGCCTCCGAGCTCTACGGCAACAACATCCGTCACTTCATGGCCGACCTGACGCCCAAGAAGGACGGCGTCATCGATCACAACATGGAAGACGATGTGATCCGCGGCGCGACCGTCGCGCATGACCACGACGTGACGTGGCCGCCACCGCCGCCGAAGGTCGCGGCCATCGCAGCGCAGAAGCCGAAGGAGAAGAAGAAGGAGCCGACCCCGGCCGAAAAGCGTGCCGCCGAGATTGCCGCCTTCAAGGCCGAGACGAGCAGCCAGGTCAAGCTGCTGGTGGGCGGGGGCCTTCTTCTGCTGCTGATCGGGCTTGTCGCGCCGGCCAGCTTCATGTCGCACTTCATTGTTTTCGTGCTGGCCTGCTTTGTCGGCTTCCGCGTCATCTGGAACGTCGCCCATTCGCTGCACACGCCGCTGATGGCGATCACCAATGCGATCAGTTCGATCATCATCCTTGGCGCGCTGATGCAGATCGGGTCGGGGTCCTGGTGGGTCGTCCTGCTGGGCGCGCTGGCCGTGCTGATGGCCTCGGTCAACATTTTCGGTGGCTTCCTGGTCACCCGGCGCATGCTCGCCATGTTCCAGAAGTCGTAAGGGGGCAGGTATGGAATACGGATTCACCACCGCGGCCTATGTGGTCGCCTCGATCCTGTTCATCCTGTCGCTTGGCGGGCTGTCTGGGCAGGAAAGCGCCAAGCGCGCCATCTGGTACGGCATCGTCGGCATGGCGCTTGCGGTGCTGGCGACGCTGTTCGGTCCGGGTGCCGGCAACTGGTTCTTGTCGCTGATCATGATCGCCATCGGCGGCACCGCCGGCTGGATCGTCGCCAAGCGCGTCCAGATGACCGAGATGCCGCAGCTGGTCGCCGCCATGCACAGCCTTGTCGGCCTGGCAGCCGTCTTCGTCGGCTTCAACGCGCAGATCGAACTGGCGCGCGTGATGCGCGCCCGCATGGACGGCATCGAGCAGATCTTCTTCGGCTTCGCGGGCCTTCTGGCCGAAAAGACGCCGGCCGAGATCGCCATGCTGAAGATCGAGGTCTTCCTGGGCGTCTTCATCGGCGCGGTCACCTTCACCGGTTCGGTCGTGGCCTTCGGCAAGCTGTCGGGGAAGGTCGACGGCAAGCCGAAGAAACTGCCGGGCGGCCACATGCTGAACGCCGGCGCGCTGGCGCTGTCGATCCTGCTGGGCATCCTCTATTTCACCGGCGCAGGTCCCGCGATCCTGTGGCTGATGCTGATCACGCTGCTGGCGTTCTTCATCGGCTATCACCTGATTATGGGCATCGGCGGCGCCGACATGCCGGTCGTGGTGTCGATGCTGAACAGCTACTCCGGGTGGGCGGCAGCGGCCATCGGCTTCACGCTCGGCAACGACCTGCTGATCGTCACGGGCGCGCTGGTGGGTTCGTCCGGTGCAATCCTGTCCTACATCATGTGCAAGGCGATGAACCGGAACTTCGTCAGCGTGATCCTGGGCGGCTTCGGCGGCGAGACTGGACCTGCGGCCGAGATCGAGGGCGAGCAGGTTGCCATCGACGCCGACGGCGTGGCGGCGGCCCTGAACGAGGCCGACAGCGTCGTCATCGTTCCCGGCTACGGCATGGCCGTGGCGCAGGCTCAGGGCGCAGTCAGCGAACTGACGCGCAAGCTGCGTGCCGCCGGCAAGGAGGTGCGCTTCGCCATCCACCCCGTCGCCGGACGTCTGCCGGGCCACATGAACGTGCTCTTGGCCGAGGCGAAGGTGCCCTATGACATCGTGCTGGAGATGGACGAGATCAACGACGACTTCCCGTCGACCGATGTCGTGATCATCATCGGCTCGAACGACATCGTGAACCCGGCCGCGCAGGACGATCCGAACAGCCCCATCGCCGGGATGCCGGTGCTGGAGGTCTGGAAAGCCAAACAGGTCTTTGTCAGCAAGCGCGGGCAGGGGACCGGCTATTCAGGCATCGAGAACCCGCTGTTCTTCAAGGAGAACACCCGGATGTTCTATGGCGATGCCAAGGATAGCATCAACAAGCTTCTGCCGATGATCGACTGACGATCGTCCAGCATGATGGCGCCCGCCGGTCGCACGATCGGCGGGCGCTTCGCATTAATGGGCTGCCAATGATGCACCGGCGACACGGACGGCATGCACCGCGCGCGCAGGGTCTTGTGCAACTCGCATGCGGCATCACAGTGGCGATCAGACAGCCGCCAAGGAGCAACATGGATCCCGCGTCAGAACATCCGCTTCGCTATTCGCTGGTGAATGAACTTCACGCGCGTCCGTCCCCACGACTGCCGGCCCCCACGACCGCCGTCTTCGTGGCCTTCAAGGAACCGCTGGACGCCGCGAACCGCGACCGCAGCGTCGATGCCGCACACCTGTCCGAGCTGGTATCGCGCCACGGCGGACCGCGCCCGGACCCCGACGACAGCCACTATCAAGGGCGCCTTGGGCGTCACGACCTGAAATGGGAAAGCCATACCGAGTTCGTGACCTACATGGCGACGACGCCTGGCCTTCCGATCCGGCCCTTCGACCCCTCAGCGGCCGCGATCTTTCCGCAAGCCTGGCAAGAGGCCGCGCCGGGGCGGCGGGTCGCGGCGGTCATGGTCCAGGTCGACCTTCTGCCCGACGATCCGTCGGATGCGCTGAAGCAGGCCTATGGCTGGTTCGCCCGCGACAGCCTGGCGGCGATCTGGGTACTGGACGAGGCCGCCCTGGTGGCCGGGGATTTTCGTATCGACGCTGACGGCTGGATGCGCTTTGCGGTTTACGTTCGGCCCGGCACCTCGGAAGGGCGGATCGGCAGGCTGGTCCACCGGCTGGTCGAGCTGGAAACCTATCGCGCCATGTCAATGCTGGGCCTTGGCCGCGCACGGAGCCTCAGCCGCCGCCTGAATGAACTTGAGCCGCGGTTGAGCGCTATCCTGGCCTCGATGACCGATGAGGCGCGCCCGGCCGAGCAGATGTTGCAGGATCTTCTGTCGGTTTCGATCGAGCTCGAGGCGCAGGCCACGCAGCATTCCTTCCGGTTTGGGGCGACATCGGCCTACGAGGCCATCGTCTATGACAGGATATCGGCGCTCCGTGAGACGCGGTTCCAAGATCGGCAGATGATGACCGAATTCATGCGCCGCCGCTACAAGCCCGCGATGCGGACGACGAAATCGGCCGAACAGCGGCTGGCGACCATGCTGGAACGCGCTGCGCGGGCGGCGGAACTGCTGCGTACCCGTGTGGACGTTGAACGCAGCGCCCAGAATCAGGAGATCATGGAGCGGATGGACCGCCGTGCCGACCTGCAGTTGCGGCTGCAGCATACGGTCGAGGGGCTGTCGGTCGTCGCCATCAGCTATTACGCGGTCGGTCTGCTGGGCTATGCCGCAACGCCGCTTGCGAAGTTGGCCGGGCTGGACAAGGCCACCCTGGTGGCCGTGCTTACCCCCTTCGTTGTGCTGGCGGTCTGGCTGGGGATGCGGCAGATCAAGCGGCGCCTTCACGGCGATGATCACTTGTGACTTGCCGCCGCAGGGCCGGGCGGCGATAGATCGACCACAACCTGTAAGGAACCACCCATGCGACTGCTACTTGCACTTTCAACCATTCTGACGCTGAGCGCCTGCGGCGTGCCGTTCGTGCCCCTGATCTGAGGAAAGCCAGGATGACGCAGACACTGAAGATGCTTGGCCTTGGTCATTGCTCGACCTGTCAGAAGGCTCAAGCCGCCTTGGAGGAGCAGGGATGGACCGTCGAGTTCCGCGACGTCCAGAAGGACCCGCTGACCGAGGACGAGCGTGCAGTGCTGGTGACCGATTTCGGCGAGAAGATCATCAACCGCGCCAGCCTGACCTGGCGGGGGATGTCAGACGAAGAACGTGCTGCAGACCCAGTGGCGATGCTGGGCGCCAAGCCAAGCGTCATGAAGCGTCCGGCGATCCAGGCCAACGACCAGACCCTTCTGGGATGGACTGCGAACGTCAAGCGCGCGCTTGGCGTGCCGGCCTGAGAATTAGCCCTTCCGGCTGGCCAAGGACGATATCAACGGCCGCACGCCGCTGATATCGTAGCCCGCCTTGTCAGCGCTTTGCACGATCTCGTCCTCGGACATCTTGCCAGCTTGGTTCAGTGCCCACAGGACAGTACTGCGATTGCCCGAGCGGCAATAGGCGATGACCGCGCCCTGGCCCGCCGTCGCCTTTGCAAAATCCGCGATCAGCTGCGGCGTGATCTGGCCCGGATGAAACGGAAGGTAATGATAGCTCATTCCCGCATCAGCGGCCGCCTGCGCCATGGCGTCGTGGTCGATGTCGGGCGTCACCTCGTCATCGGGACGGTTGTTGACAAGCACCTTGAAGCCGGCCTCCGCCAGCGCCGGCACGTCCTCAGGCAGGATCTGCGGTGACACGGCAAGGGTGGGGCTGAGTTGACGCAGATCCATGGGCTGGCCCTTCTTCATCAGGTGACCGCTTGACCTGCCGGTTTTCCAGCCCGGTTGTCAAGCTCCACGCATCTCCGGCCGCCGTCAGGCGACGGCCATGTCCGCGACAAGACCCGGAAGCCGCTGGAAATCGTCGAACGTGGCAAGATGAGGGAGTTCCGAAACGGCAGTCGTCCGATATCCGCCTGAAAACAGCAGGAACGGGACAGGGACCGCAGCGGCGCAATGCGCGTCGTATTCGCTGTCACCGACGAAGAGACCGCACGCTTTGCCCAATTGGTCGAATGCCGCGATCAGCGGGGCAGGGTGCGGCTTTTTCTGCGGCAGGCTGTCGCCGGCGATCACCACCGACATCAGGTGATCGATGCCGAAATGATCAAGGATCACCCGCGTCGGGCCCATCGGCTTGTTGGTGCAGATCCCCAGTCGGTGGCCGGCGTCTACAAGCTGGCCCATCGCTTCGTGAACATGCGGAAAAACCCGGGTCAGCGCGGTCGCATCGTGATAGCGTGCCATGAAAGCCGCGATCAGCGCCGCCCTGTGTACGGGGTCAATTCCCGTGGCGGCAATGATGCGTGTCCAGAGAAGCTCCACGCCGCCACCGATGAAGCTGCGCACCCTTTGGAGGCTGAGCGGTACAATCCCGTTTTCCCGCAGCACCGCGTTCACGCAAGCGTGAATATCCGGCGCGCTGTCGATCAGCGTGCCGTCAAGGTCGAAGATGATCGGGCAGGGGTGTTGCATAGTCGTTCAGTTTCCAGTTCGATGAAATCTACAGCGGACATTTGACCACGCGACCCTCTTTCGGTCTCGTCAATGGCCACCACGGCCTCTTCGCAGCACTCGCCACCTTGTCCTACATCGGCGATATCATGACGAGCGCGCCATCCAAAGTACCTAGGGTCAGGACTCGTTCTTGATCACAGCCAGAACATGACGGTCGCGGCCAATGCGATTGCGGAGAGGTAAGTCTCCGGGCACCTGTCGTAACGCGTGGCGACACGTCTCCAGTCTT